>NZ_CP066308.1:3377500-3602500 GCF_016406105.1 Brevibacillus composti | reverse complement strand
ATGTGCGGAAGGGATAAGCGCTGAAAGCATCTAAGCGTGAAGCCCCCTCCAAGATGAGACTTCCCACAGCGTTAAGCTGGTAAGACCCCTCATAGACGATGAGGTTGATAGGTTCGGTGTGGAAGCGCGGCAACGCGTGGAGCTGACGAATACTAATCGGTCGAGGACTTATCCACAACCAATCGCTTAGCAAGCATGCATATCCAGTTTTGAAGGTGCGAAACAGCACACATGCTGCTACCTTCAATTCGTTCCTCGGTAGCTCAGTTGGTAGAGCAATCGGCTGTTAACCGATCGGTCGGGGGTTCGAGTCCCTCCCGAGGAGCCATATGGATGGATGTCCGAGCGGCCGAAGGAGCACGATTGGAAATCGTGTAGACGGGGATGACTCGTCTCGTGGGTTCAAATCCCACTCCATCCGCCATACATGGCCCGTTGGTGAAGCGGTTTAACACAGCAGCCTTTCACGCTGTCATACAGGGGTTCGAATCCCCTACGGGTCACCATACACCCTGCAAGGTATTCGACAAGATATCGAATACCTTGCAGGGCCCTAAGACTTCTTTTTACAGGAATCAGGGAGGCTTAGCTCAGCTGGGAGAGCATCTGCCTTACAAGCAGAGGGTCGGCGGTTCGATCCCGTCAGCCTCCACCATGTTCTTATTCGCGACGATCGGAAACGGGATCTCCCGTACCGGTTCACCCTCGATGAAGAACGAGGAGCATTGCTCGGGTACTTCAGATCTTGCTCGCTTGCGAAGATGATTCGACGCAGTGTCGCAAGTGGAAGCGATCCCGTCAGCCTCCACCATTTTTATCCATCATAATCATCGCGGGATGGAGCAGTCTGGCAGCTCGTCGGGCTCATAACCCGAAGGTCGCAGGTTCAAATCCTGCTCCCGCAACCAAATCTACTTGTACTACGTCGAGATAATCCTCTTCGGTCAAGTAGAATCGTAGTCCCCGCAGGGGGCAACCAAATCTTGCTTGTTAACCAAAAATGGAGCTGTGGTGAAGTTGGAGTTCACGCCGGTCTGTCACACCGGAGGTCGCGGGTTCGAGTCCCGTCAGCTCCGCCATCTTGTCCTTTGGTACAGATGGCAATGATGATTTGTTCTTACTTTGGCTCGGTAGCTCAGTCGGTAGAGCAGAGGACTGAAAATCCTCGTGTCGGCGGTTCGATTCCGTCCCGAGCCATCTTAGAGGGGCATAGTTTAAAGGTAGAACGAAGGTCTCCAAAACCTTTGGTGTGGGTTCGATTCCTACTGCCCCTGCCATTATGTGGCGGTCGTGGCGAAGTGGTTAACGCATCGGATTGTGGCTCCGACATTCGTGGGTTCGATTCCCATCGATCGCCCCATTTTTAACCTCATATTGGGGTATAGCCAAGCGGTAAGGCAACGGACTTTGACTCCGTCATTCCTAGGTTCGAATCCTAGTACCCCAGCCATTTTGCGGACGTAGCTCAATTGGTAGAGCGTCGCCTTGCCAAGGCGAAGGTCGCGGGTTCGAGACCCGTCGTCCGCTCCATATAGCTTTTAGCTCTCTCACCTACGGAGGCATAGCCAAGTGGTAAGGCACGGGTCTGCAAAACCCTTATCCCCGGTTCAAATCCGGGTGCCTCCTCCATCAACTTGATAAGCCGGTATGGCGGAATTGGCAGACGCGCGCGACTCAAAATCGTGAGGGAAACCGTGGGGGTTCAAGTCCCTCTACCGGCACCATAAGAAAAAGGAATCGATCCCCGGTTCCTTTTTTTATTTGGCCAATTCGTTCGTTACCCCATATGAAAAAGTGGGACGCAGCCTGGCCAAAGACGAACAGAAGAGCATAGATTCGTGGCGAAACAGATGATTTCATTTTATCAACCACTTATGATAAAATAGCGAAGTTTGAATGATACCAGGAATTCCGACTTTTGCAGATGCAGGCACCGCAGATACAGACGCGAAAACGGTGGAGTACAAAAACGCACGCTCTTGATGGCGTGCTTTCTGTTTTCCGCAAAAGGGCATGTATTTCTGTCTTTTGGAGCTGCGTGCATCCTCACAGGAGGATCGGGAGAAAGAAAAGGGGTTGTCGGATAAATGGGATATGGATTGCAGGAGAAGCCCCCCATTGGCATAACCATCCTGTCGGCCTTGCAATGGATGATCGTGACGGTATCCAGCAGCGTAGCGGTACCGCTGGCCATTGGCGACATATACGGATTATCGTCCGAAGAGGTCGGGATATTGATGCAGCAAACCATGTTTTATGTCGGGCTGGCTTCCTTTTTGCAAGCATGGATCGGACACCGCTATCCGATGATCGAAGGACCGGCGGGATTGTGGTGGGGCATTTTCATCATTCTGGCTCAGATTGGCACCAGTGCAGGAATTGCGCCGCGAGAAATCGGGCAATCCTTTCAGCTCGGTCTGATTTTGGCAGGTGTCCTGTTTTTTTTGTTCGGTCTTTTAGGCTGGATCGGGAAGATACAACGCTGGTTTACTCCGCTCGTCTCCGGCACGTATATGGTGCTGTTGGCCGTTTCCTTATGCAGCAGCTTTGTATCGGGCATGCTGGGAATCGGGTATCAGCACGCCAAACAGGTAGATCCGGGCATCGCGCTGGTCTCCATCCTGATCGTAGCGCTCGTGCTGATGTTTCTGCGAACCAAACGCTTTGCGAGCTATGCTGTATTGCTCGGGATGACAGCGGGCTGGGGCGTGTATGCGATGCTGGGGTGGACAGAGCCGATTCGTCCTGCTGCACAAGTGATAGTGATGCCCACCCTGTTCTTTTGGGGCGCTCCGAAATGGGACCTCGGAGTCGTGTTGACCAGCCTGTTGACCGGTTTTGTCTTGCTCACCAACCTGGTGACTAGCATGAATGTGATGGGAAAAGCGACAGCCGCTCCTCCCACGGCGGGGCTGTATAATCGCGGGGGCATATTTACGGGTGTCTCCCATGTATTGTCCGGTTTGTCCGGGGTCGTCGGAATGATCCCGCTGTCCATAGCCGCCGCGGTCGTCGAGACGACCAAAATGGCGGCGCGTCTGCCGTTTTTGCTGGCGATGGCGGGCATGATGCTGATCGGTTTGCTGCCGCCCATTTCGCAATTTCTGGCGGGACTGCCGACACCGGTCGCCTATGCGGGCATGTTTATCACTTACACGCAGCTGCTCGGTTTTGGCCTAAAGGACATTTCCTCTGTCGAGTTGGATTCGCGGGCGGTTTTGGTTGCGGGCAGCTCGATCCTCGCCGGGATCGGCGTGATGTTCGTTCCGACGACGGCGTGGCAGAACCTCCCATCGTTTGCCAGCTTCCTGTTTGGGAACGGCCTTTTGCTCGGGGTCTTGGTCAGCATGATCCTGGAGCATCTGGTGTTTCGGAAAAAGCGGGAAACAAAACAGGAAAAAGACGGCCAGTCAGTCTAAAGGCCGTCTTTTTTCCTGCTTGCAGCCAAGCTGGATGCCCTGCAATCCGCATACCCGTACATGGAAAAGATCCATGAAAAGATGGGTGGTCTACACGGACACGATATAAGAAGAGCCAACCTGACCGCCGTTGATATCCGTAAACATCCGGGCGGTCGAACCGAGGATCTCGTCGCGTTCCTCCTCAGCTATCTGTTCGTGGAAGAAAATAACTTGCATCAGATTGGTGCTCTCTTCGGTGACAGGAGTTCGTTTGGAATCGACGATCGGACTGCCAAAGGCGCCTGCTTCGTCTGCCAGCACCAGTTTTCCTTCCATGTTTACTTCCCGGCCGTTCAGGCCATCGTAGACATCTGTGGCTTGTCCCACGCGACAGAGGACGCCGCCCGTGATCTTTGCTTCATCGTAGATGCCATAGGGCAGGGCATGCAGGACGGAGAGGAAATTGTTAACATCCACTGCGCTGTTGATCCAAAAGAAAGGATTCCCCTGCAAAAGCCGGCGGAGCAAGGCTTCCGAAGAAGGGCGGTAGCGGGCCGGATCGATGCCGAGGCGCTTAAAGACGGAGCGCCATTGTGCGACTCCTTCAATCTCACTGATCTTGGATAGCTCCCGCTCTAGGCGCAGAGACTCGACGAACAGATTAATCCTCCCCTGCAGCATTTTCGGGGAGGGACTCACCGTAACGTCCTGGTAATGGATGACTCCCAGCGTAAACGCGGGAAGGAATTCGGCCAACTCGGGGGCAAGCCTTACCTTCATAGCAGCTCACTCCTTATGTACATCATTTTTTGGTAGTATAGCAAATAAATTTTGTGATAGCGACTATCCTTCGATACAATAAGAATAGACAGGAGGGATAACCTGATCATGCGTGAAGTGACAATCTATACGGACGGCGCGTGCTCCGGCAATCCAGGCCCGGGCGGCTGGGGAGCCGTGCTGATGTACGGTGAACATAAAAAAGAGATGTCCGGTGCCGAGCCAAATACGACGAATAACCGGATGGAGCTGAAGGCGGCGATAGAAGCCCTCTCTGTACTGAAAGAGCCTTGCAAGGTTACGCTGTACAGCGACAGCGCCTACCTGGTCAATTGCTTCCAGCAGGGATGGTACAAGGGCTGGCAGCGCAACGGATGGAAGAACAGCAAAAATCAGCCGGTAGAGAACCAGGATCTCTGGAAGGAGCTGCTCCGGCTGATGGAGATTCACAGCGTCGAGTACGTCAAGGTAAAAGGACATGCCGACAACGTCTGGAACAACCGCTGCGACGAGCTGGCCACAGGAGCGATCAAGACGCTGTGAACGAACGCCGATATTGGGAGGAAACCAAGCAGGCCATCATCCGTTACGCCGCTGAGATCGGAATCGACAAGATCGGCTTTGCCAGTGCCGACCCCTTTTTGACTCTCAAAGACCGCCTGATCGTTCATCGGGAAAAAGGATATGAATCCGGCTTCGAGGAGCCGGACCTGGACAAGCGGACGGATCCTGCCCTCAGTCTGGGCGGGGCGCGTTCACTGATCTCGATTGCACTCGCCTACCCTGCCAAGATGGCGAATCCGCCGAAGTCGGAGCCGGGGGCATACCGCGGGATATTGTGCCGGGCGGCGTGGGGAACTGACTATCACCACGTGCTGCGGGACAAGCTGGACAAACTGGCCCAGTACATCCGTGAATTGGAGCCGGAGGCCAAGATCGAGTCCATGGTGGATACCGGGGCGCTCTCTGACCGCGCGGTGGCAGAGAGAGCCGGGCTCGGCTGGGTCGGCAAAAATTGTTCGCTGATTACTCCCGAATTCGGTTCTTGGGTGTATCTGGGAGAACTGATTACCAATCTGCCGTTGCCTCTCGACACCCCTGTGGAAGAAGGCTGCGGCGATTGCAATCTCTGTGTGGAAGCCTGCCCGACCGGCGCGTTGGTACAGGGAGGGCAGCTGGATTCGCAAAAATGCGTAGCCTATCTGACGCAGGTGAAGGATTTTATTCCGGAGCAGTATCGGGGAAAGATCGGCAACCGTTTGTATGGCTGTGATACCTGCCAGACGGTTTGTCCAAAGAACCGGGGGAAAAACTTTACCCATCACCCCGAGTTCCAGCCTGATCCGGACGTGGCCAAACCATTGCTTCGGCCGCTCCTGCAGATGAGCAACAGGGAGTTTAAAGAAAAATTTGGGCTCTCCTCCTCCTCTTGGCGAGGAAAGAAGCCCATCCAGCGTAATGCCATTCTGGCTTTGGCTCATTTTCGCGACCGTTCTGCCGTTCCCGATTTGATTCACTTGATGGAAAAAGACCCGCGCGAGGTCATCAGGGGGACGGCGGCATGGGCGCTTGGAAAAATCGGCGGCGAGGAAGCAGAAGCGGCCCTGGGCCGGGCGCTGGAGAGAGAGACGTCGCCAGAGGTATTGGCGGAGGTGGAGAGAGGCATCGCCCTCTTGCACCAGGCCCGTTCCTGATGGACGCCTGCGGGATAGAGCGCTCGCCGGTTTAGGGAGATTTGAGGAGAGGAAAAAACGGCTGGGGAGGAATGGAAAAGTGGGACAAACCATTGGCTTCACCACGATGTTCTCGCGAATTGGACCGTTGTTGCTCGCTTCTACGGAGGAAGGACTTTGCTATCTGGGATTTGGTGAAGAGCAGCAGGCGTTGCCCGTTTTTCAGCGATGGGCCCGAAAAATGTTCTTGGGCGCTATCCTGGAACCGGATGAGAGGGGAAACCAGCAAGCCAAAACGGAGCTGGAAGAGTATTTCTCCGGGAACAGAAAACAATTTGATGTGCCGATCGCCTTGCATGGCACGGCTTTTCAAAAGGCAGTGTGGCAGGAACTCACCCGTATCCCCTACGGTGAAACGAAGTCCTACAAAGAGATTGCGCTGGCGCTGGGACAGGCAAAGGCCGTTCGGGCCATCGGCGGTGCCAACAATCGCAATCCCATCCCCATCATCGTCCCGTGTCACCGTGTCATCGGGTCCAATGGAGCCTTGGTCGGCTACGGCGGCGGGCTCTCCATCAAAGAGCAGCTGCTGGCATTGGAAGGCGCGGGCAAGCCATCCTCTCACCCAGAATCGGTAAAAGCTATCCGTTAGCGGATAGCTTTTTTGTTTTCCCTCTCTTTTTGGCGACTCTTCCTTCTGAAACAGCGGGATGGTTCATATTTTATCAACATAGGAAAAGTATTCCATACAGAGGGCATGGGAGGACATGCTTTCTCGGAGGGGGACAAAAGAACGTGAACAAGATTGATTCGAGAGGGGAGCAACAGCAAGTTGATTGGCAAGCTTTTCTCCGCGATTATTTTGACGATGTTCACCGTTATGCGGTAGATCAGGGATATGAGCGCATCTGGCCATTTTGGAAAGAAGGGGGAAATGGTAAATCGCTCCTCTGGGAACAGTGGCAGCGCTGGGATGAACAGCTTCAACAAAGAGGGGCCGTCACCAAGGCGGTACGCGGGCAGGTCAAACCTCTGTATTGGCTGCAAAAGGGGGAGGAGCTGCAGATATTCGTGAGCTGGGAATTGCAGCGCTGGTATGGCATCAAGGGCAAGCCGGCTGTCGAAGAGGCGAGCTGGATCATGCGTGTGGTCTTGTCTCAGAAACAGGACGGATGGGTAGTGGAGCAGCTGGAAGAGTGCTGGGGGGATGGCGCTGCCGCACCTGATGGCGACGAGGCGTCGTCCCCTTCTACCGATGAAGAGGAGAGGCTGAGGTTGCCCACGCTGGTTGTGCACGGGGCGGGCGGCTATGATGCGAGTCGGGCGATCGCCTATGCAGAGCGGTTCTGGAATAGAGCCAATCCGGCCTATCCGCAATTTACCGACAACTGTACCAACTACATCTCCCAATGCCTCCACGCAGGGGGAATCCCGATGCTGTTCTCCCGGGAAAAGGGAAGGGGATGGTGGATGCGGGGCAATGGAAAAAACGCCAGTTGGAGCTTTAGCTGGTCGGTCGCTCATAGCTTGTATCTGCTGTTGAAGTCAGGGGGTCCCCCGATGCGGGCCGTACAGGTCGCCTCCGTGGAGGAATTGGAGCCGGGGGACATCATCTGCTATGATTTTGACGGCGATGGCCGCTTCCAGCACAATACGATTATCGTAGCCAGGGACGAAAACAACATCCCCCTGGTGAACGCAAACACGACCAACAGCCGGATGCGCTACTGGGAGTATACGGATTCGACGGCCTATACGCCCAATATCCGCTACGCTTTTTTTCGCATCCGAGGTACCTAATGCCGGAGGGGGAGCTTCCGCCTGGCTTGTCGAAAAAGCGACCGTGGCGTACTTAACAGCGGGACTGGTCGGCGGGACCGGTCGGCGGGACTGGTCGGCGGGACTGGTCGGCGGAACTGGTCAGTGGGACTGGTCAGTGGGACTGGTCAGCGGACTGGTCGGCGGGACTGGTCGGCGGGACTGGTCGGCGGAAAAATGGTCAGCGGGACTGGTCAGCGGTACTGCTCACCGATGCTGCTCACCGACTCACCGAAGCTGCTCTACAAGGCTTCTCGACGAGTCCGCTCGACGAAGCCGAGCGGTGTGGCAGCACCTATCGGCTTTGCTCAGGAGCGACGCCGAAAAACATTCCAGCCAAAGGCAGCAAGACGCAGAACCGCCACGATCCCGGCCAGCCAGAGGAAGTCGCCGGGCGAATGCGGCTCCCCCTTGATCGAATTAATGTAAATCAGTGCGTGAAACATGACGAGCACGAACAGCAGCGGATTGGACAGATGGAGACGTTTCCAGCTCGCCCCGCCGAGGAGCTTCTCGGCGTAGCGGGAAGAGGTGATCCACAAGGCCAAGAGGATGACAAAGGCTAAGAGCCCCATGTAATTGGAGATGCCCGTCAACGAAAAATGGGGGGAGAGGGGTCCGCTATACGCGCTATCGCCCAGAAAAAACAAGCCGAGCCATCCCTCTGCGGGCTGAGCGGTTTGCAAGAAGAACAGCTTCGCTCCCCGTTCGAAAATGTACAGAACCAAAGCCACATGTCCGATCGCTGCAAAACCGGCCCCGATGCCCAAATCCCGGCGCAGCTGCAAAAGGTATTTTCCCCAGCGCGGCGGCATGGCGTATTTGAGGGGGCCGAGCAGCAGGGTCATGGCAATCAAAATGTATCCCAGGTACCCGAGCAGCATGCTCCAAGTCTCTGCTGCGGGAAAGCCAGGGAACTGCGGCCATTTGATCCAGACGATCGCAGACAGAACCAGCAGGCTGACGAGACCTGCCGCCAAGCGGAACAAAGCCATACTCACATCACTCCCTGTCGGTGAAAGACACCACGTTTTCCTTTAGATGCACGGGGCAGGCTTAACGTTACAGGGACGAGGGAAAAAGAAATACAGATTACCGGCAGGCTTCAAAGGTAAAGACTTGCTCGGTCCGGGACGGAGGGTTTCCATACTGATAGCCCGCAGATACGGAGATTTGCGAATAGCGGAGGGATTTCAGCAAAAGAGTAAACTCCTCGATTCCATACCACTTCAGCGGGAAGCGTTGCAGCTCCGTTTTGACGAGGTGGCCGTTTTTCCATTTTTCATACTTGAGATAGCTGACCGTGTACTGATGCAGGAAATTGACTTCCACCCGCTTGGATTCCATCGTGATGACGTGCTGGTCGGGGGTCTCCCAGGTCTTGGTGCTGACCGTGCCCATCGAAAGATCGGTCGGCAGGTACAAATCGAGGATGATGCGGCCGCCCGGTTCGAGGTGATCGTACATGCACCGCAGAGCAGCTTTGGCATCCTCATGCTTTTCCAGCAGGAGAAAGGAGCCGGCCGGAATCACGATGGCTTCGTACGTGCTGGGCAGAGAAAAGGATTGCAGCAAGCCTTCGTACAATTGGGCTTCCAGTCCCCTTTCCTGCAAACGTCTGCGGCAGGAGGACAGCATCTGGGGCGAGCAGTCCATCCCGTCCACCAGATACCCCGCCTGCAGGAGAGGGATCAGCATTCTCCCTGAACCGACTGCTGCTTCCAGGATCCGCCCCTTACAGCCGGCCAGACGCTGGGTATAGTATTCGACGTCCCCGAAGGAGTGCCCGACCGGCTTGTCGAGATCGTAGACCTCCGTGGCGAGTTCGCTGTAGCTGCTGAACATGATAAGTCCCCCAGTTTGGAAAAATTACATCTCGTTTCCATTATAGATCATTTTTTGAGGCGGGCGGAAAGGAAGCGGTTTTTTTGCCTACGGTGCTTGGCCCGAGTGCTGCGTCGCCAGTGCTCAGCGCCGATGCTCAGTTGCCGATGCTCAATCGCGGATGTTCAGTCGCCAATGTTTACTCGCCAGTGCTTTCGCGCGGGTGCTCAGTCATATCCGCACAATTTTCACGCACATAGGGAGGCTTCCGGGCTCCCGCAAACATCGGACAAAACAATGGACAAGCCGAACGGTGGCTTTTCGACGGTTCGTTTCGGTATAATAGAGGATGTTTGGACAGCTCGGTGAATAAGGGAGATTTTTGATTATGCCGTTACATATTGTTTTGCACGAACCGCTCATTCCCGCCAATACGGGCAACATCGCCCGCTCCTGCGCAGCGACGGGAGCGCATTTGCATCTGATCCATCCGCTCGGTTTTTCTACCGATGACCGCTACTTGAAGCGGGCGGGACTGGACTACTGGCATGCTGTCAAGGTGCATCACTATGATCATTTCGAACATTTTGCCCAGGTGCAGAAGGAGCTTCTGGGCGAGCGTGCGGGGACGTTTTACTTCGTGGAGACGTGGGGAGAGAAGCTGTACACAGAGGTAGCCTTTCGCGATGGAGACTACATCATTTTGGGAAAAGAGACGACAGGTCTGCCGCAGGAATTGACCGACCGCTACAAAGAACAGACGATACGCATCCCCATGAGCGGGGCGACTCGTTCGGTCAATTTGTCCAACTGTGCCGCGATCGTGCTGTTTGAAGGGCTTCGTCAGCTGGGCTTCCCCGGGCTGGAATAAAAAAAGCGGGAATACGCATCAGCTGAACACGCAATCCGGATTGGCCACTACGAGATGCAAGGGAGAGAACGAACGATGAAGCTAAGCACGATTCTGTTTGACCTGGATGGCACGCTGCTGGAGATGAAGACGGACCCGTTTGTCCAGGGATACCTGCAAGAGCTGGGACAGTACCTGGGCGATCGCTACGACAGCAAGATGATCCTCGGTCTCATCTGGGACGCGACGAAGCAAATGATCATGAACCAGGACGCGGACAAGACAAATGAACAGGTATTTATTGAAGCCTTCATGGCGCGCAGCCCATGGCCCAAAGAAGAGCTGTGGCCGCTGTTTGACAGCTTTTATCGGGATGTCTTTCCCAAGCTCTCTCACCTGACGCATCCTTCTCCGTGGGCGAAGAAAGTCGTCACCGCCGCCAAGGTACAGGGGTATCGCGTCGCTGTCGCAACCAACCCGGTCTTCCCTCGCGACGCCATCCACAGCCGTCTGGCCTGGATCGAGCTGTCTCCGGAGGATTTTGAGCTGGTGACCGTCTACGAAGAGTCTCACTATACCAAACCGAACCCGGGGTACTTCCGGGAGATTGCACAAAAACTGGGTGTTCAGCCTGAGGAGTGCATCATGGTCGGCAACCACATGCAGGAAGACATGGTGGCCGGGCAGGTGGGCATGAAGACGTTCTTGGTGACCAACTGGCTGGAGGATCGCGGCGAGCCGCAGTACGAAGTGGATCAACGGGGGACGCTGGCGGAGCTGCACGAGGCGATCGTGAACCGGACAGGCTTGTTTGCACAATAAAACAGCGGAGAATAAAAAAACAGGATGCCCTTTGCAGGCACCCTGTTTTTTTCCTGGGAGCGTAGAAAAAAAGCTAGCCGAGCGTCGGCCGGCTTGTCCTTACAGATTCCAGGTCTTGTCTTCGTTGTATCCCGCTGTCAAAATGAAGAATACAAAAGCGGCAAAGACCAATCCCACGATAAACGTACCCATGTTGGACCGCTCCTTTCCATACCAAACTACTCCCATTATATCGTAGCCTTCCCCATTTGCAAGGGATACGGATTCAGCGTTTTCTGTCATTCTGATGAACTTTTCCCGACACTTTTCCGTCTTATTTTTCCGCTCATGCCTTGCACCGGAAATGCTATGCTCGCAGCATGTCCCTGCAGTTTGTGCGCCCTTTTTTGCAGATGTGGACCGAAACATGTTCCTTCCTCGCGCATACAGATAGGAAAAGGCAAATCAACATCCATGAGAATGCGCAACTGCTGGCGGACATATACATGAAAGTACATGGTCGTTCGCGAAGAGAGAGGGCTTATGAGGGAGGAGAGACGAGCATGGACATCTTAAAGCGCATCGCAGAGCACCGGGCCCGTGAAGAAAAATTGATGTGGAAGGGCACATTTGCCGAATACCTGGAAATGGTTCGCAAAAATCCGCAGATCGCCCAGACTGCTCACTCGCGCGTCTATAACATGATCAAAGGTGCAGGAATAGAGGAAAACGAGGATGGCAGCCGCTCGTATCGTTTTTTTAGCCGGGAAATTTTTGGTCTGGACCGCGCCATTGAACGACTGGTGGAGGAGTATTTTCATTCAGCCGCCCGCAGGCTCGATGTCCGCAAGCGGATTTTGTTATTGATGGGTCCGGTCAGCGGGGGGAAATCCACGATTGTGACCATGCTGAAAAAGGGGCTGGAGGAGTATTCCCGCACGGATGAAGGAGCGGTCTATGCCCTGGATGGCTGCCCGATGCAGGAGGAACCGCTGCATCTGATTCCGCGTGAGCTCCGGCCTGAAATCGAAGAGGAGCTGGGGGTCAAGATCGAAGGCGAGCTGACGCCCTATAACCGGATGCGGCTGGAGACCGAATTCGGCGGGCGCATCGAGGATTTTCCGGTCAGGCGGATTCTCTTCTCCGAGGCAAACCGGGTGGGTATCGGCACCTTCAGTCCATCCGATCCGAAATCCCAGGATATTGCCGATCTGACGGGAAGCATCGATTTTTCCACGATCACCAAATACGGCTCCGAATCGGACCCGCGCGCCTATCGCTTCGACGGCGAACTGAACAAGGCCAACCGCGGGCTGATGGAGTTCCAGGAAATGCTCAAATGCGATGAAAAATTCCTCTGGCATCTGCTTTCGCTGACGCAGGAGGGCAACTTCAAAGCAGGCCGTTTCGCGCTGATTTCGGCGGATGAACTGATTGTCGCCCATACGAATGAATCCGAGTATAAGGCCTTTATCGCCAATAAAAAGAACGAAGCGCTGCAATCCCGGATCATCGTCATGCCGATCCCCTACAATCTCCGGGTCAGCGACGAAGAGAAAATCTACGCCAAGCTGATCAAGCAGTCCGATCTGGGCCATGTCCACATCGCTCCCCACGCGCTGCGGTCCGCCGCGATTTTCTCGATATTGACCAGATTGAAGGAATCCAAAAAGCAAGGGGCCGACCTCTTGAAAAAGATGCGCCTCTACGACGGGGAGTCGGTGGAAGGCTTCAAGGGCTCCGATCTGGATGAGCTGCGAAACGAGCATGGGGATGAAGGCATGTCCGGCATCGATCCCCGCTATGTGATCAACCGGATCTCTAGCGCCCTGATCCGCCGCGATACCGAGTGCATCAATGCCCTGGACATCCTGCGCGGACTGAAGGAAGGCTTCGACCAGCATCCATCGATCTCCAAGGAGCAGCGGGAGCGCTACCTCAACTTCATCTCCATGGCCCGCAAGGAGTACGATGAGCTGGCCAAGAAGGAAGTTCAGAAGGCCTTTGTCTACAGCTATGAGGAGTCGGCCAAAACGCTGATGGATAACTACCTGGACAACGTCGAGGCCTATGCCAATATGAACAAGCTGCGCGACCCGGTCACCGGCGAGGAGCTGGATCCGGATGAGCGCCTGATGCGCTCCATCGAGGAGCAGATCGGCATTTCCGAGAATGCCAAGCGGGCGTTCCGCGAAGAAATCCTGATTCGCATCTCTGCTTATGCCCGCAAAGGGAAACGCTTCGACTACAGCACGCATGACCGGCTGCGCGAAGCCATCGAGAAAAAGCTGTTTGCCGATCTGAAGGATGTCGTCAAAATCACCACCTCGAACAAGACGCCGGATGAGCATCAGTTGAAAAAGATCAATGAAGTGACCCGCCGCTTGATTGAGGAGCATCACTACTGCCCGGTTTGTGCCAACGAGCTGCTGCGGTACGTGGGAAGTCTGTTGAATCGGTAAAAGCCGGATCTGGCTTTGCAAGGATGTAACTCGGCGCAGCCGCGCCAGTAGGAGGCACCCGAAGGGCACACGGATCTGGCTTTGCAAGGATGTAACTCGGCGCAGCCGCGCCAGTAGGAGGGGACCCTATGGAGGATTCGATACCGTTTGTTGTCTCCCGGGAAGACTGGTCGCTGCACCGCAAAGGGTACCAGGACCAAAACCGCCATCAGGAAAAGGTGAAGGAAGCGATCAAGAAAAATCTGCCCGATCTGGTCAGCGAGGAAGCCATCATCATGTCAAACGGGCGTGACGTGATCAAAATCCCGATTCGTTCGCTGGACGAATACCGGCTGCGCTACAATTTTCAAAAAGGGAAGCATGGCGGGCAGGGCAAAGGTGACACCAAGGTCGGGGATGTCATCGCCAAAGACGGCGATCCCGCCCAAGGGGCCGGAAAAGGCCAAGGTGCAGGCGACCAGCCGGGCGTGGACTATTTCGAGGCGGAAATCAGCGTCGAAGAGCTGGAGGAGATGCTGTTCGCCGAACTGGAGCTGCCGAATCTCCAGCGCAAGGACGAGGATCAGATCGTCATCGAAGAGACGCGCTTTAACGATGTGCGCAAAAAGGGCCTGATGGGCAATATCGATAAAAAACGAACCCTGATCGCCGCGATTCGCCGCAATGCGCTGGCCGGGTACAGCGATCTGGAGCTGGGCATCACCGACGACGATCTGCGGTTCAAGACCTGGGAGGAGATTATCAAGCCTCACTCCAATGCCGTGATTATCGCGATGATGGACACCTCGGGCAGTATGGGTGTCTTTGAGAAATACATCGCCCGCAGCTTTTTCTTCTGGATGGTGCGCTTCCTGCGGACCAAGTACGAAAAGGTGGAGATCGTCTTCATCGCCCACCATACCGACGCCAAGGAAGTGCCGGAAGAAGTCTTCTTCTCCAAAGGGGAAAGCGGGGGGACGATCTGTTCCTCCGCCTATAAAAAAGCGCTGGAGATCATCGACAGCCGGTACCCGACGGCGCAGTACAACATCTACCCGTTTCACTTTTCCGACGGCGACAATCTCACCTCGGACAACGAACGCTGCGTCAAGCTGGTGAAGGAATTGATGGACCGGTGTAATATGTTTGGGTATGGGGAAGTCAATCAGTATAACCGGCACTCTACCCTCATGTCCGCCTACCGCCACATCAAGGACCCGAAATTCATGTACAGCGTGATTCGGGAAAAGGGCGAGGTATACAAGGCGCTGAGGACGTTTTTTGGGAAGAAAGAAGTTGTGGGATGAAAAAGAACGCTCTCTCCAGGTAAAGGAGGGAGCGTTTTTTGGGTGAAGAATGGCGGTATACTGCTTATTTCTAGGAGGAAACACAATGAGCTGGACGGATATTGAAAGGGACGAAACCGAATCATATTGGATGTAACTAGCCACGGCCGCCAGCTCTGACATTTCAATTAATAGTTCATTTTTTTGGCTCAAGCCACTTGATGTTGTAGTGAATTACATCTCCCTCGGGTAGCTTAATGGTCATTGTTTCAAAGGCATAAGGAGGGTTGTGAGCCCCTTCGAATGTTTTCACACGAATGGTTACGGTAAAACGGGTAAGATCTCTTGGATTAAGTCTTTTTACTTCCAATATTTCTTCCGTTCCTCTATTCCATAATCGGTTCGTTCCATGCTTAACAACAGCATTTCCCATCTTGTCTAGCATGGCTTCAATAAAGGCACGATACATGAGGTCGCAATCAGATTCCTTTTCAGCGAGTGCAGGTTTAGGAGAAGGTAGGAAGGTAAATATCAAGGGAATGAATAAAAACTTTTTCATGGAGAAACCACCTTTGTTTTCGGTTAGGTTCTCCTGTAATTCAAACCTCTATTTATCAAATAGTTAGTGTGGTGATTCGCGTTCTTTAATCTGAATCGTGTAAACACTCTCAGTTTTTGAAACAAAGGTTATAATTACCAAAACACTACATGTTTTTATTTTCAAATTCCCTCTCAACTACTTGTATAGTACGGTGTTTTTCTATTTATCAACTGGTTTTCATAAATCATGAGTATATTAGTAGAAATGAAGTGTTGCGGACAATTTCATCTCCAAAAAAATGTAAAAATAAAAACAAAAAAAGGAAAAATATAGGTATAGATGTTGATTATTGGAAAACAATCACTTAATATGTAAAATATAAACATTAAATCTAATAGGAGGAAAATATGAAAAGAAAGATTTCTCTTACCCTATTATGTTCAGCTTTTGTTTTTGCGGTATTACCGACAGCATTTGCAGCCATGGGTACTGCAGTATCGCAAGCGTCAATGAGTAAGACTAATTCTACTGTTGGAGGTGAGCTTCATTATATTATTTCTTCTCAAGGTACGACTAAAGATATTTCAAGCAATGTAAAAGCTAGTGACATCGAAACTCTACTATCACAAGCGATTATTACAAGGAATGAAAAAAAAATAACTAGTAAAGACATGATCGATTCTAATGTTAAATCACTAACAGCAAAATTAAGTGATCAAAGAGAGTATGGAACAGGTGAATGGTATGTCATGGCAAGGGGCAAAATTTATTATTCAGATGGAACATCAGATGATTCTGTTCACTCAGTTAGCGCTGTTTATACAGTGCAATAGAATAATGTAAATTAATCAAGTAATGTAAGAGGAGGAAAAAGTGAAAAAGAAACTATTATTTGCTGCATTGCTTGCATTTTGTGTGTATATTTCGCCTACTACGTATGCGATGATAGATGAAGTACATTCAGATATCTATCTGGGAAGTGAGTCGACTCTTAGACACACTGCAAAATTTAATGCAAAAACAATTTCAACAGTAACTTGCGCAAAAATTACTGTAATGTCAAATGTATATATGAACTCAATAGCGTTGCATAAACATTGCTTTTCTATCGTTTATAGAATTTTCTGAAAACGGACCTGCCGCCGTATAGGCTAAAAAGTTAAGGGGGCTATGCATGCAAGGCAGTCATTGTCCATTTGGTAATATATAGGATTTCAAGGTGCTGATTACCTTTTCTTGCTTTGCGTTGCCTTAGCTCTTTACGACCTTCTGCCGACCTTTCGAAGTGCGTGCTGGTTTTCGAAATACAGCCGCTTTAAAAACTTCCCACGACTTGGTGAGATTCGATTTTAGTAGTCGGCTTAGATCAAGCAGCGACTTAGTTGTCGAGAGCTCCAGTTTCATCAGGAGCAGAAGGCAGTAACTAATCAGGCAAATCAGGATCTGGTTCCATACGGCGTTTTCATCTTCACCGTAGAATCGCGTCAACTTCAGATGCTGCTTCAACCATCGGAAGAAGGTTTCAATCTTCCAGCGATTGCGGTACAAGTCGCCGATTTCTTCAGCGGTCAGATCGAATCGGTTCGTTATGATTCGGATGGGATTTCCTTTTAAATCGACGGTTTCGATGAGGCGAAGAACATGCTTCATCTGTTTGGCCCCTTTGCCGATCTTCACCATGCGATCCCGAGTCATGACCGAGCCTTCCGCTGTTGGAAATTCATCCATCACTTCGACAATAGCATTGTCTTTCAACCGAGTAACGAAGAAGACTCCATCCCAGCAGTACTGGTCGTATTTCTCGTAGTCCACGTAGCCGCGGTCAAATACATAAGTAGCGCCGGTTTCATCGATGAGCGCATCCATTTGGGTGCGATCTGACGGCTTGGCCGGAGTGAGCACGGCCTTCTCCGGATAGACCGTATCCGGATCACAGAAGGTCACGCGTAAGTGGAGTTTCACGCCGGCTTTCGTTTTCCGGTACGTTGCCCACTTGTACTTGCTAAGACACAGACTCATGGTCGTGGAATCCAGCAGTTTAACCGTACCGACTCGCCCAGCGGCAGGCGTGCGAATGCGAGTGACCTGAGCGACCAGATCGACAAATAGCTGCTGTAAAAGTTCCGGCGACAGCTTGTTGTTCTTCCTGGAAAGCTGCGAAATACTGATGGAGGTGATGCCGAGTTCTTTCTGGAAGGCTTCGTTATTCTCAATTTCGGTGACAATGTCCCGCAAAGCCTTGCGCTGATTCAGCTGAGCGTCCATGAAGATGAGAAGGTACGCTAGAGTGGTAAGCTTCTTCACATACTTGTCTTCGCCGGTTTCTGTGGTCCAGTCGGAAATTATTTTTGCATTTAAGGGTGCAACCCATTTACCAAATGACGAAAGTAGTGTATCCTTGTCCATGCGTGATCTCCTATGATTAGGGATTTGGACAGGACTACCTGCTACCCTAATTATGGAGATTTTTTCTTGCAATGGACGTCTTTAATTTAACATTTTTGGCACAATTTAGAATAACAGAGAAGGGTTCGAATTTAATGCAACGCTATTGATATGAACTATAAAAAACAAGGTGCAACTGAAAATGAGGCTAATTATAGCGCAAGATCTGTTAGTTTAACTGGTGAAAGAGAAGCTGTTAATCCGACTAAACAGGCATATTGGGAAATTTATAGTAATCACTACGAATATGCTAATAGTGAAACGGTAGAAACTCATCGTGGGGCCAGCTTTGACGATATGATTTGGAGACCATAACAAAATGATAGGGAGAGATTAATTTTGAAAAAAAAGCTACTCTTTACTATTTTGACTTTACTGTTGGTTTTTTCGGTTTTTGGGGGAGCTTATGCTAAGAATGAGGCTAAGCATTCTAAAGTAGAATTGCTTAAACAGAGGCTTGTTGAGTTTCGAGATAAGGTTGATAATGATATTGCCCTGTCCTTTAATATTAACTTAGGAAACTTAACACAATTAGATCGCCAAGAAATTTTCTCTAATGAACAATATAAAAATATTGCATTCACATTAATGGATGTCATGATTGAGCAAGAAGATGGGGATATTATCCCTAGCGTATACTTGGATGAAAAGAATAATGAGCTATATATCCTGGAAAAAAAATCGGACGGGATGAACGTACTTCATAAATATGTAACTGACAGTGTTCAATCTCTTTCCAGTGTTCAATCCAATGAAGACAATCATTCAACTCAATGGGTTGAGGTTAATCTTAATAAAGCGGATGGTAAGATAATTGAGTTTGATGAAATTGATTAAGGTTAGTTTTTTAGGCAAGCCTTTTATAGCTAACAAATTCAAGGGCGTAAGATGAAGCGATCCTGATTTGTTGGTGAACAGAAATAACATCCTAGTCTTACCACCTCAAACAGACAACAATAATTTAAGAAGCGACTTCTTCCCGGTATTCAATCGGAGAGAGGTCGCTTAATTTTTGGGGGAATTCTTATGGCTGTAATAGGCTCGGCAATCTTTTGAGGGACAGATTGATGTTGCGGCTCAAACATAATGTCCAGTTGCTGACGGAATTGCCTGTCCAATCGTTGCTGAATATAATGACCTTATCATTGAAAAGGAAAAAGGATGCCTCCCAAGAAGTGGGCCTGCGGTAACAGGTCCACGGGATGCATCCCCAAAAAACACCATGATCATTGTATCAAATTATGAGCTGATTGAGAAGGTACCCGGCGTTTTTCGTTAGATGTGCAGAGGTGGTTCCCTCTCCTTGCTGTGGAGAAGAGATGAATGTTATTGGTAGCCGGAGGAGGAAGATCGTGAGTGAGGGTGGGGAAGACCGCCTGCTTGTCATCCGACGGTTGCGTTGTTCGCACTGCCAGAAAATTCACCATGAGCTTCCAGATTGTATCGTGCCATACAAACGGTATGAATCATCATGTATCGAGCAAGTGATTTCAGAACCGGATACGCTATCTTCCGTAGCGTCTGACGACGCTACCCTGTTGCGTTGGAAGAACTGGTTTCATGAGCAGTGCTCATACTGGCTGGGGTGTTTGGTATCGATCACCATTCGCTTTCATCAGGACCCTGTGGGGAAATCGTCCGTATCTTCACAGTCTGCACATCACAGTATCGGACACTACGTTGGGGACGCCCCCGGCTGGCTGGCGAGAATTGTCCGCCCCATCGTCAATTCAAATTTGTGGGTACATACCCGTTCTGCATTCTTGTCCACTTAGCCCTGCGGTAGACTCATCTCGAAGTCTACCAAGTGAGGTGCTAAGAACATGAAAGATCAAAAGAAAGCTGAGGCCATTGCGGCGGAGCGTGTACAACTGCTGTCTCCGCTCTTGGCAGAAGGACTCGATCCTGCCAAGGCCCGTGAGATCAAGGCCAGGATCTGCGAGCAGACAGGTATCTCCGAACGGACGCTGCGCCGGTATTTGGCAAAGTATCGCCAAGAGGGGTTTGGAGGGCTAAAGCCGAAAGGCAAAGGGCGGCAACCGTCAGATGCAACCATTCCACCAGAGGTATTGGAACAGGCCATTCTGCTACGCCGTGAGGTACCCAGCAGAAGCGTGGCCCAGCTCATTCAAATCCTCGAATGGGAAGGACGAATCCAGCCTGGTGAAATCAAACGCAGTACGCTCCAGGAGAAGCTTGCGCAGCGCGGCTACAGCACACGCCACATGCGCATGTATGCGGAATCAGGAGTGGCCGCAAGGCGTTTTCAACAGCGCTATCGCAATCGTCTCTGGCATTCAGACATCAAATACGGCCCGTATCTGCCCATCGGTCCGGCTGGCTCGATGAAGCAAGTGTTCCTTGTCACGTTCATCGACGATGCGACGCGGTTTGTGTTGCATGGTGAGTTCTATCCAGTCATGGACAAATCCATCGTGGAGAACTGCTTCCGCCGGGCGATCCAGAAGTTCGGCGTGCCTGAATCGGTCTATTTTGACAACGGCAAGCAATACCGCACGAAGTGGATGACCCGCGCATGCTCCAAGCTCGGTATTCGACTTCTGTTCGCGAAGCCTTATTCGCCGGAGGCCACAGGGAAGGTCGAGCGTTTCAATCGCGTCGTCGACGCGTTCCTGAGTGAGGTGGCGCTTGAAAAACCGAAGACACTGGAACGGCTGAATGAGCTTTTTGCCGTGTGGTTGTCAGAGTGCTACCAGAACAAGCCGCACTCAGCGCTTGAGAACAAACGAAGTCCAGAAAGTGCCTTCCGCAGCGACAAGAAGGCCCTACGTTTCGTGGATCCAGATGAGCTCGCGAATGCCTTCTTACACTGTGAAACACGTAAGGTCGACAAGTCAGGTTGCATCAGTTTCATGGATCGCAAGTACGAGGTTGGCCTTCCATTCATCGGCTGCACAGTGGATGTCGTCTACGACCCTGCGGATATCACCGAGCTCACGATCGAGTATGAGGGGCATACGCCATGGCGTGTACGGGAACTCGTCATCGGCGAACGTGCAGGAAAGCGTCCGCCGTTGCCGGAACACCTAAACAGATTGCCAGCTAATACGTCAAGGTTGCTTGCTGCCGCAGAAGATCGCAGCCGGGACCGTAAGGTCAACCAGGCACCTGCCGTAGCCTATCGCCGGGTGAGCAAGGAGGACAGCCATGTTTGAATCCTTTTATGGCCTCCATTGTTCTCCATTTTCGAGGGATATTCCGACAAACGAATTGTACGAGTCAGACATACTGGAAGAAACCCTCGGGCGTCTTACGTACGCAGCCGAACGGCAGTGGTTTGCCGTTGTTACCGGCGACTGCGGAACAGGCAAGACAACGACGATACGTCGGTTTACCGAGGTGCTCGATCCTGCTACGTACAAGGTGCTCTACCTGTCGGACTCCAAGCTGACGCCGAGACACTTCTACAAAGGGTTGCTCGAGCAACTCGGTTGCGAGTCAAAGTTCTACCGAGGTGACGCCAAACGCCAGCTTCATCGCGAGATCGAGCTCATGCGCGGCATTCATCGGCTTCAGCCGGTCGTTGTCATTGATGAGGCCCATCTTCTCGACCGCGAAATGCTGGAGGAGGTACGTTTCCTGCTGAATTTCAAGATGGACGCCCAGAGCCCGATGGCACTCATTCTCGTAGGCCAAAGCGAACTATGGGATCGCCTGAATCTTCAGGCATATGCTGCCATTCGTCAGCGCATCGATTTGCAGCGGAAGCTGCCGCATTACGATCGGGCCCAGACCGGTGCATATATTCAGCGGCATTTAACTTATGCTGGAGCGGAGCATGACATATTTACCGAAGGTGCGATCGACGACATTTACCGTTTCTCCAGTGGAGCCGCTCGCATGATCAACAAAGCCTGCACGCACTGCCTGATCTACGGCTCACAGAACAAACATCGGATCATCGATGATCATATGGTCAAGCGTGTTATACAGGGAGAATTATCATGATTCTCCCCCTTTTTTTCATCAATTCAGTCGGACAGTTTGTCCGTCATCAGCAGGACAACTTATGCCGTCAACTGGAGGACATTATGTATTAGCAGTAACAAGATTGAGAAAAATGCAAACGAGAAGAAGTCTGGAGCAGGTCGATACTTTACCCTTCGTGTCTGTTTTGATGTGATGACGAAGCTGATCGCTTCACGACTAAAAGAGCACTGTAAATGACCCTGCGTGGAACCTTTGGCTTTATGATTGCAGCTGATGCTATGTGAAAGACAGGGTCTGTCAAGATTTTTGTGTAAACTCAATCAACCGATATATGAAAAGGTTTCATCCCCCTAATTGGGACGTCTTTTTCGAAACCAATAGAGTCAAGGGCGTAAGGCGAAGCGAACCCTTGACGCGTTGGTGGAGAGAAAGATAATCCTTTCGGGGATGAAGCCTTTCATTTATTAACGGATGTACGGCTGTACCCGATCTTCAAAGAAAACTGATAGCTGTAAGAGAATCTGGCCCCAGTTCTGGACTCGTCCCGTCCACTTTCGCAGAACATCCATGGTTACGAGATATAACATCTTCAAAAGGGCATCGTCTGTGGGAAACATGGCTTTTCCCTTTGTCACCTTTCGAAGTTGTCGATGATAACTTTCGATCACGTTTGTTGTATAGATCAGCTTTCGAATCTCTGGAGGATATCTAAAGAAGGTGGCAATCTCGTCCCAGTTATTCCGCCAGGAACGAACCATCAAGGGATATTTAGGGGCTGCTGAACAGATAAAAAATACTGTAACCACAAGGGTTTTGCCTCGTTTTCATCGAAATCATGTGCAAGGAAATCGACGATTTTTCTTCAAATTCCTTGCACATGGAGCGGATCTGAATGTACGAATTTCTCTCTCATCGTGAAAATCAACTGCTTCTCCCTGATGATTTTTTCTTGCCATTTGGCGGCAAGTTGAGTAAAGAAAATCGCTGGGTCAAGTTGGCTCGGTTGGTACCGTGGGCACATGCAGAGAAAAAGTATGCCAAGTCCTTCCGCATATCGTTTCGTGGACAAAAGGCCGTTTCCATCCGTGTCGCTCTCGGGGCACTCATCATTCAGGAACGTTTGCAACTGTCGGACCGGGAAACGGTCCAGCAGATTGTCGAAAACCCGTATCTGCAATACTTCATCGGGCTGGAAGGCTATCAGGATCATCCACCGTTCCACCCGTCGCTCATGACGCATTTTCGCAAACGTTTAGGCGAACCGGTTCTCCGTGAAATCAACGAGATCATCGCGGTTGAGGCCGCTAAATCAATTCCAGATTCCGACCGTGACGATGAACCAAAATCAGGTACAAAATCCAAAGGTAAACGTACGACCAAGCGTCACTCAACATCCGAGGAAGATCCGAACCAGGGTGTCTTGTTGCTGGATGCCACATGTGCCCCGGCGGATGTGGCGTACCCAACCGATTTGAACTTGCTGAACGAGGCGCGTGAGAAACTGGAGGAGATCATCGATACGTTACATGCTCCACAGATTGGTCGTTCCCGCAAACCACGGACTTATCGGGATAAAGCTCGAAAGGAGTACCTGGCCGTGGCCAAACAGCGTCGTGCAAACGGCAAGGTGATTCGTCGAGCGATCGGCAAGCAACTCCGGTATGTAGCACGTAACCTTCAAATTATCCGCAACATGGCCTCACGGCAGCCGCTGACACTTTTGAGCCGGAAACAATATCGCGACTTGCTTGTGATTCAGGAACTGTATCGACAGCAACGCATGATGTTTGAACGCAAAACGCATCAGATCGAAGATCGAATCGTGAGCATCCACCAACCGCACGTCCGCCCGGTCGTACGCGGCAAAGCGAAAGCGCGAGTAGAGTTTGGCGCCAAAGTATCGGTCAGCATGGTGAACGGTTATGCTTTTCTGGAGCGTCTATCATGGGACAGCTTCAACGAAGGGGTGACGCTGATCGAATCTGTAGAAGCATACAAGAGACGCTTTGGTTGTTACCCGAAGGCGGTACTTGCCGATCAAATCTATCGCACCCGGCAAAACAGGGCATTTTGCAAAGCGCATGGCATTCGTTTGAGCGGTCCGGCGCTTGGCCGTCCCGTACAAGGCGAAGAAGCGACAGAACAACGGCGAGTCGCAAGACAAGATGCACGAAAACGCAACGCCATAGAAGGCAAATTTGGTGAGGGCAAGCGCAGGTATGGGCTTGGCCGTATTCGAGCATGCCTTGCGAAAACAAGTGAAACCGTCATCGCGCTTCAGCTCCTGGTGATGAACCTCGAGCGTAGGCTGCGGGATTTTTTTGTCTCCTGGTTAAACCGTCTTCTTTCCTATAGAATTCCTGCTTTTGGAAACATTTTTGAAGTTTGAAAACCGTTCAGCAGCCCCTAAGTAAAACCAGAAAAAGCACCCGAATTCCCTAATCCGAGTGCTCTTTTCTGGTTTATTATAGAAAACTGGCATTACTCGTTATCCGTGGTTGTTTCTTTGAAAGACTCTTCACCGTTTTCAACATGAAATGTTCCAATTACTTTCTTTCCATTTACATCATACAATGGAATCGTCCGATGACCTTTCTTTTTATTACGTTGATGGTCCAATGCTTGCGTAGGGGTTTTTGGTAAACTTTCGTTCAAATCAGTAGATTTCACGTAACCAACTGTACCATCTACACCAATTGCTTTGATTAAATCGGGTTCTTTACTTGGAGAAGATGCATACAGTGAAGAACCATAAGTTTGTCCATTCTCATTTACTGGAAAGTTGATTTGGTCCTGGTCCTGCCTGTTGGCTAATGTCGTGCCAACACTGAGAATGCCTAACGTAATACCGATTCCCAACACAGAACCTACTACAATTAATTTTAGTGCCGAATTTCTAATCCTCATCATAGGCTCCTCCTTAATATTGAATATTTGGTGACTGAAATGTATTGTATGTCAATAGCGTTGCATTAAATTCGAACCCTTCTCTGTTATTCTAAATTGTGCTAAAAATGTTAAATTAAAGACGTCCATTGCAAGAAAAAATCTCCATAATTAGGGTAGCAGGTAGTCCTGTCCAAATCCCTAATCATAGGAGATCACGCATGGACAAGGATACACTACTTTCGTCATTTGGTAAATGGGTTGCACCCTTAAATGCAAAAATAATTTCCGACTGGACCACAGAAACCGGCGAAGACAAGTATGTGAAGAAGCTTACCACTCTAGCGTACCTTCTCATCTTCATGGACGCTCAGCTGAATCAGCGCAAGGCTTTGCGGGACATTGTCACCGAAATTGAGAATAACGAAGCCTTCCAGAAAGAACTCGGCATCACCTCCATCAGTATTTCGCAGCTTTCCAGGAAGAACAACAAGCTGTCGCCGGAACTTTTACAGCAGCTATTTGTCGATCTGGTCGCTCAGGTCACTCGCATTCGCACGCCTGCCGCTGGGCGAGTCGGTACGGTTAAACTGCTGGATTCCACGACCATGAGTCTGTGTCTTAGCAAGTACAAGTGGGCAACGTACCGGAAAACGAAAGCCGGCGTGAAACTCCACTTACGCGTGACCTTCTGTGATCCGGATACGGTCTATCCGGAGAAGGCCGTGCTCACTCCGGCCAAGCCGTCAGATCGCACCCAAATGGATGCGCTCATCGATGAAACCGGCGCTACTTATGTATTTGACCGCGGCTACGTGGACTACGAGAAATACGACCAGTACTGCTGGGATGGAGTCTTCTTCGTTACTCGGTTGAAAGACAATGCTATTGTCGAAGTGATGGATGAATTTCCAACAGCGGAAGGCTCGGTCATGACTCGGGATCGCATGGTGAAGATCGGCAAAGGGGCCAAACAGATGAAGCATGTTCTTCGCCTCATCGAAACCGTCGATTTAAAAGGAAATCCCATCCGAATCATAACGAACCGATTCGATCTGACCGCTGAAGAAATCGGCGACTTGTACCGCAATCGCTGGAAGATTGAAACCTTCTTCCGATGGTTGAAGCAGCATCTGAAGTTGACGCGATTCTACGGTGAAGATGAAAACGCCGTATGGAACCAGATCCTGATTTGCCTGATTAGTTACTGCCTTCTGCTCCTGATGAAACTGGAGCTCTCGACAACTAAGTCGCTGCTTGATCTAAGCCGACTACTAAAATCGAATCTCACCAAGTCGTGGGAAGTTTTTAAAGCGGCTGTATTTCGAAAACCAGCACGCACTTCGAAATGTCGGCAGAAGGTCGTGAAGAGCTAAGGCAACGCAAAGCAAGAAAAGGTAATCAGCACCTTGAAATCCTAGATATTACCAAATGGACAATGACTGCCTTGCATGCATAGCCCCCTTAACTTTTTAGCCTATACGGCGGCAGGTCCGTTTTCGGAAAATTCTATAAACGATAGAAAAGCAATGTTTATGCAACGCTATTGATTGTATGTATCATATCCATTTCCGTTATATGCAGCGCTTACACCTTTACTATAATAGGTTCCTGAACCACAGTCACCAGATGTTGAATTAGATAACCCGGCTGCTCGGCTTGTGTTATAGATAAAATCAGTTGATTTACATAGTGCATCTGACTTATATAATCTCGATTTAACACCAATATAACCAGTAGGTACGTTGCCATCAGTAGAATGAGCAACCGTACCAGCCCACAATCGAGTATCGTTCGAAATATCACCCTTGTTTTTATAAGAGTAACCATTAATAGGCCCATAATATCCCCAGTTACTTTCTGCATAAGTTGCATATGCGACCGTTGTACTCGCACCGATAAGGATGCCCAAAGAAAAAGTGCTTAGTAAAAATCTTATTTGCCTTAATTTCAAATGAATCTCCTCCTTAAACAGTAAATTAATTTTTGTTTCTTACTTATTTCAAAATATTACCATAATATGTTACATTTTGCAATGAACTCCGAAATAATCCTGGCAAAAATGATCCTAGGATGGATCTTGTACTTTTTGCTATATACCGGTTAAACGACCATACGCAAAAGGATATGTCTCACCTTTTGATTAATAGTTTGTGTTAACAAAGAAAAGATCTAATAAGCGATAAAAAAAGAACGCTCTCTCTAAAAAAAGAGGGAGCGCTTTTGGGGTGCGTAATTCTCCACTCAGGTATGACCAGAACCTAGGCGCGCCATTCCCCGACCATTATCTGGTCTTTTTGCTCTAAATCGGTCGTATCAATGATGGACAGGGTACCGTTTACAAAGTTTGTGACCAGCAGATGATTTCCATCCAATGCAATGTCCGCTGGGGTAGGCGTTTTTATCTTTTTCACCAACTCCCACTTTTTCAAATCGTAAACAGATATTGTGTCACCGCTCTTACCTAAATCGGTATAGTGATTGATAGAACCAAGGTCGCCTTTAACCACCATCTATTGCGGGAAATCCTCTTCCAGGGTCAATTCCCGTATAACAGAACCTTTCCTCCATCAGTTCCCAAGTTTTTTTTGTATAACTCATCGGATTTTGTACCCACGGTGGTTTTGGACGTTTAGAAAAAAAACGGGTTAGTGCCAAAAAATATGTCTTCAAAGACCCTAGCTGAAGTTCCTCCGGGGTATCGATGGTCTTTTTCACATGATACCGTCCCCCTTCATCCTTACCAATCAGAACTGATTTGGCGTGTGTTCCTTGATTACGACGGCCTCCTGGTTTGACAGTTAGAATGACATCCCCATCACTAAGCTATGTGATGTCAATTCATAAATCGTCAGTTAATCCCAAATTTGGGACCTCTCTAATCCTACCATTCTCATGTATTGGAGAAACTGACCTGTATGGACGGCATCGTGATACGCGATCCGGAGCAGCATATCCCCCAGTGAACGCGTATACCCGGCATCGCTGCGTACAATCAGTCGGGTAGACAGCTCGTCTTCTCCTACCGTTTCGATATAAGCGAGGAAGTCATCAAAATACGGCTTCGACATGCGGATTTCCTCTTCAACCGAGACGATAGGCTCGTTTTCGTAGAGTTGCGGCGCTCGATTCGCAAGGGAACCGTTATTTTTTACGATCACATGGTAATCATGGGTACCGGTCCACACGTGGCGAATCATTTCACCAAAGGACATGGCGTCAGGGTCCGGTCTCCAGGGCAGCCACTCGTCAGGCAGACTGCTCCATACTTTGATCGACCGTCTCCTGGTTTCACGCAGGTTCAGCAGAATGGCTTCATGAGCGTTCATGTTCATCTCCTCCCGTTGCATTTTGGAAAATAAACATACCATGAAAATGCTTCGGTCTCAATCGAAGTATGGATGTGAGCTCCGGTTCCTTCGTATGGCACCTGGGGTTGGTTTAGGATCGCTGGAAAGAAGGGTTTACTGTTTCACGGATGCAGCTCCTTTTTTCATCACCGCGGCATTCTTGCCAAAGATAACGGAACACACAACAATGGCAGCGACGAGGACAGTGAAAAGGGTTACGGATTCATTCAGAAACAGAGCGGAGATCGCTATCATTAAAAAGGGCTGCAAATATTGAATCTGGCTAACTCTGGAGATCCCTCCCAGCGACATGCCGCTATACCAGGCGACATACGCCAGAAACTGACTCACGACTGCCAGATAAAGAAAACTGATCCAGGCTTTCAAAGGGGCATGAAGCATCTCTCCGGTCACGTTCAAAAAGACGGGAACGATGAACAGCGGAGCCGCAATCAGTAGTGCCCAAGCAATCACTTGCCAGCTGCCTAATTCCCGGGCCAGCTTGCCGCCTTCTGCATAGCTGAGCCCGAGTATGAGCACGGCTGCCAGCAAGGCCAGATCTGCAAATTGCAATTGGCCAAATCCAAGGTGGACCGCATAAGTAATTACTGCCAATGAACCGATGAGGCTGTAAAGCCAAAATATGAGAGAAGGGACTTCGCCTGCTCTCAGCATGGCAAATCCTGTTGTCGCTAATGGCAAAAGTGCCACGACGACAGCTCCATGGGAAACAGGCAGGCTTTCCATGGCCCAGGAAGTGAGCAAGGGAAAGCCTAAAACCGCGCCGAGCGAGACAATCACCAGGCTCTTGAATTGGCGGAGGGAGGGCCTCTTTTCTTTTCTGACCAGCAATACAAAAGCAACGATCATAGCGGCGAAAATGGTTCTTCCCAAACCGACGAACGTTGCTCCGAAATACTCCACGGCGACCCTGGTCGCGGGGAGCGTGATGCTAAAACAGATGACGCCTGCCAGCCCCAACAGCAACCCCAACTTTTCCCTTCTTTCCACTTGCATGATAGTCAGCTCCCGCCTTTTGTTTTTGGTGTTCACGCTGTACCCGTTTCCGTTCATGAAATTTTTCCTGTGCACAAGGATTTTTCAGCGGCTTTATCTAATCTGTTCATCATCTGTACGGATATAATCAAGATACTAAAAGGAGCGGCGGCAAAAAGAAACGGAATTTTCGTTCATCTGTCCTGGTACAGAAAGGGCTGGTACAGAAAGGGGGAATAACGATGGATGCAAAATATGCGGGGATTATGGGAGAAATTAAAAAACAGCTGGCAAACGGGTCACTCTTGGCAGGGAGCAAACTGCCTTCTGTGCGCCAAATGTCCGAATGGTTCGCTTGCAGCAAAAATACCGTCATCAAAGCATATAGCGAACTGGAAAAAGAGCATATCATTTATTCGGTTCCGAAAAGCGGCTATTATGTGGTGAATCAATTTCAAAACCCTGAAAATAAAAGCCATGCGATTGATTTCTTGTCTGCTGGCCCGGACAAAAGCGTCATGCCGTACATTGAATTTCAGCATTGCATGAATCAAGCGATTGATACCTACAAAGAAGAGTTGTTTACGTATTCCGATCAGCAAGGGCTTTATTCGTTGCGAGTTCAACTGGTCAAGTACTTGCAAAATTTGCAGGTGTTTACCGATCCGGAAAGGCTGTTTGTCGTGTCCGGCTCTCAGCAAGCCCTGAATTTGTTAGTTTCCATGCCCTTTCCAAACGGGAAGAACCATATCCTCATCGAACAGCCTACCTACTTTGGTTTTATTGAGTCAGCCACACTTCATCAAGTGAAGACGTTTGGCATTGATGTCACCATGGAAGGGATCGATCTCGAACGTCTGGAGTATATCTTCCGAAACAACGACATCAAATTTTTCTATATTGTTCCGAGATTTCAAAACCCGCTTGGGCATAGCTACACGAATCATGAGAAAAAAAAGATCGTGGAATTAGCGGAAAAATACGATGTGTATATCGTGGAAGATGACTTTTTGGGGGATCTTGACCCCAATGCAAAATCAGACCCCCTATTCTCCTACAATCCGTCCGGCAGAGTGATTTATGTGAAAAGCTTTTCGAAAATTTTCCTTCCTGGCCTGCGAATTGCGCTCGTCGTTCTTCCCAAATTAATGATCAACCATTTTTTGCGCTATAAATTTAGCGCAGATTTCAACAGCCCTGTCCTTTCTCAGGGGGCACTCGAAATCTATTTGAAAAGCGGGATGCTGGACGGCCATATGAAGAGAATTAAAGAGCTCTATCAGAAAAAGATGAAGCTTCTTCAAGAAGCCTGTGAATTATTGCTGCCAGTGGGTACGCAGTTTTCCAAACCGGCTTCCGGATTTTATCTCTCTGTATTTCTTCCAGAGCGGGTGACAGCAAAACAGGTCGTGAGTGTGCTGCGGGAGAAGGAGATTTACGTCGATGATGCATCCAGAATGTTTTTGCCCGAATACAAGAAAGACAATCTGGTTCGATTATGCATTTCTCAGGTGAATGAGAGTCAGATACAGCCGGGAGTAGAGCAGCTGGCTCGTTGTATTGCCTCGATTGACAGCAGAAAAAACCATCTAGCATCAAATAGCCTTCTGCGCTTTTAGCATACTGGCTCGCATCCGCGGGGGCTGTCGTCAATTTAACGTACAGACAGGGCAGATTTTGCCCCGGTCGACCGAGCCGTTTCTTTTGAAAATGAGGCGAGACATCCGGGTCCCCCATCAAGCCGCGAATGTCGATGAGGCCGGATGTCTCGAAATGAATACCACCTTTGTTATTCTTCTACAAGACGTGAGGTGTTCACCGCGGTCATGTTCCTGATTTCCTCCTGGGTGAACCCGTTGTCCAGCAAATTTTTCACAAACGTGATCATCCCCTCGTCCGGATAAGGGTTGTTCGTCTGCCCCAAATCACTGGAAAGGATGCAGTGCCGCGGACCGACATAGCGAATCGTCTCATAAAGGCCGTCCCAATCAATCCCGTAGACGGGCGTGATGACCCCGAAACATTGTTCCAGATAGGCCCCCTGTTCCGCCAGCTCCTTCTGCTCCTCTTTGGACAGATTGACAGAAGAAAAGGTAGGGTGGGTAATGACGATCTTCTTGACCTGATGGTCGTTGGCAGCCCGGACCAGGGCAAAGATCTCCTTTTTACTCAAGTGGCCGGTGGCCAGGATGAGCTGGTGCTGCGCAATGATATCCAGGACATCATGTGTGTTTTTGGTGATTTCGCCGTTTTCCAGGATGCTGATTCCGGCTTGTCCTTTGCCTTGCTGATTCAATTCCAGCTGGACTTTTGCCCAGGGCGGCAATTCGCCGTAGCTGCCTTGGTTGAGCAAGAAGTCCAGCTCGTTTGCCGCGTCAAATGTGGGCATCCAGACGATTTTGGCTCCGTCGCGGGCGGCCATTTCGACAGCGGAAGGATTGATCCCGCCTGTCGGATAATTCAGGCAAATGGCACCAATAGGATGGATATCGGGATATAGTTTCTGAACGAGCCGCGCTCTTTCGGCTGTACAAAAATAATGGGATTTGATCCCGAAACCCTTCATCCCGATATGACGAAGACGCTCCGCCATTTCGAGGTCATCCAGCTTTCTGGGACTGACGTCGGGTCCTGTGTGCACATGTAAATCATAGGCGCCTTCTAAAAGTTCCACGTACATAGTTTCTCTCACTCTCCCGAATAAAATGGAATCTGGCGTGGCATTATATATAATTTCGTGTTAAATTGTATATTATAAGATGCATCATGGTTTTTCAAGTAGGATCATTTCCGTGTAGAGAGGAAGTTGTTGATGCAGGACCGTCAGAGGGTGAATACCAAATCGGATACCGTTTATGAATTTATCAAGGAACAAATCCATTCAGGTGTCTTTAAACCCGGCGATCGTATCATCATTCGCGAAATATCCCGGCAGTTGGGAGTTAGTGATATACCGGTAAGAGAAGCCGTAAAAAAATTGGCCTCCGAGGGTTTCCTGGAGGTGAAGTCGCACAGCGGAGCTCGTGTAGCTGCATTGAATATTCAGAGCCTGGAGGAGATTTTTCTCATTCGGGTGGAGCTGGAGACGCTGGCCACGCGTCTCGCCGTGAGATCCGCGACGCCAGAGGAGGTCGCCCAATTGGAAGCGTGCGTCCGGAAGATGGAGGAAAGCTACCAAAACAATGACATGGCCAGCTATACCGCATACAACCGGGAGTTTCACCAGTTGCTCTATCGTGCCTCGCATGCCCCTTATCTGGTAGAAATCATTGAAAATCTCTATGTGAGAAGCGACAACTCCAAAAAGATCTTTCAGCATGACCCGGAGCGTTGGCGCAAGTCAAATGCCGAACACCGAGAAATCGTAGAGGCAATCCTTGCAAAAGATGAAGAGAGGGCGGCCAAAGTGATCCGTTATCAAAAAGAGAGCGGATTTCGCGGCGTACTAAATGCTTTGAGGCTATCTCAATCACTTCTGGGCGGATAAAATGGGCGTTCCCCGTTTTATCCGCTATTTATGTTCGGAATATTTCGGTGATGGCTAGTTCTCCAGTGATCTTTGCCAAGTGAAAAAACACATATTTTTGAATTGACAGTAATTTTGACTTTATATATAATTCGACTCAAATGATATATAATTTTGTGCAAAATTATATACTCGTTCTTCGAAGAACGCTATTCTGACCACAAGCAGGAGGAAGATGTATGTTAAAAGTTTCCAATTGGAACCAAATTCAAGAAGTTTTTGTGCGAGAAGGGGTAACCCGAAAAGGATTCAGCGGAGAAGGAGCGACGATTGCCATCAATACGCTGGTGCCGGGGCACGAACCGAAACCGCACAGTCACCACTATGAGCAAATTGTCTACATCATGAGCGGCAAGGTGAAGTTTCACGTAGGGGAGGAGGCCGTCCTATTGGAGGAAGGCGGTTTGCTGGTCGTCCCTCCGAATGTCGAGCATTACGCCGAGGTCATCGGCGATGAGGTCGTGATCAATTTGGATGTGTTTTCGCCAAAACGGGCTGAGTACGATGAGTAGCGCCGCCCGAGAGACGGCTGTGCTGAAAAGGGAACTGTCTGCCGGCAAACCGCATGTGGGGATTTTTTCGAAAGCGCCTTCATTGGAGCTGGTCGAGATGATCGGGCTTTCGGGCTTTGATTTTATCGTGATCGATATGGAGCACACCACCCTGACTTTTCATCAGGTGGAACAGATGGTCCGGGCGGCGGATCTGCACGGTTTGCACACCATCGTCCGTGTTCCCGACGCTCAGGCAAGCACCATCCTTCGTGCGCTTGATTTGGGGGCGACAGGCATACAGGTTCCACAGATTCATGACGCCAAAGACGTCACGTCGGTCGTGCAAAAGGCGATGTACCCGCCGCAGGGAACCCGCGGCGTTACCTACGCCCACCGGGCGGCAAAATACGGGTTTGCCGGCGGAGCGCAGTATATGCAGAAGGCCAATGAGCGGACGACGATTGCTGTCCACATCGAAACGGAGAGCGCCTTTCGGCAGGTAGAGGACATTTGCAAAATAGATGGCCTGGATGTGGTTTTTATCGGGCCGCTCGACCTTTCTATTGCCTTGCAGGTTTCTCCTGACTATCTGGAGGGAGGACTGACGGGTCCTGTCCAAACGATTCTGGACACGTGCCGCCGGTACGGGAAACAGGCTGGAATCGCGGTGAACAACGAGAAGGAATACCGGTTTGCTTTGGAGCAGGGAATCCCCTACATAGTCTGGGGGTCTGACCTGGCGATTTTCAAACAAGCCCTGACCGGCATCAAGCAATTGCAGGCGCAAATCGAATCGGAGAAATGAGTGGGAGAGAAGAAAAGAGGGGGAACATCCTGATGAAAAAAAGAACGGGCATTCTTGCGAGTTTATCATTGGCGCTCCTGCTGACGGCTTGCGGCGGACAAGCCGGCGGCGGTTCGGCTGTTGAGCCGGCCGATGGCGCTGCCGCAAATGGACAGGTGACCAAGCTGAAATTTGCTCATGCAGCGGCCGAGACCCATCCTTTCCACATGGCCACCGTAAAATTTGCCGACCTAGTTCAGGAAAAGACAGAGGGGCGTGTTGCCTTTACCATTTTTCCTTCGCGCCAACTGGGTGACGACCGGGAGATCTTGGAGCAAACGATGAACGGAACGCTGGATGCAGCAGCCGTATCCAGCGCCATTTTCAGCAGCTTTACCCCGGTATTGGATGCCGTACAGATGCCCTTTCTCATCAATAACTACGATCTGGAAGCGAAAGTCTTGCAAGCACCGGTAACCAAGGAGCTGCTGGGAAGTCTCGACGGTTCGCTTGGATTGAAGGGACTGGCCCTGTTTGAAGGGGGCATGCGTCATATCGCCAACAACAAGAAGAAGGTGGAGACTCCCGCCGATCTGGAGGGCTTGAAGCTGCGAGTGGTACCATCCGATCTGATCAAAGACACGTTCGACGTGCTGGGTGCTTCTCCGACCCCAATGTCCTACGGCGAGATCTACTCTTCCTTGCAGACAAAGGTCATTGATGGCGAGGAGATCAATTTGACCTCCATCGTCTCGGAAAAGCACTACGAGGTATTGAAGCATGTCACGCTATCGGGCCAATTCCCGTTCCCGGCCGCCGTCGTCTTTAACGCGGGCGTCTTTGAAAAATTATCGCCGGAGGACCAGAAGGCTATCCAGGAGGCAGCGGATGAAGCGGCAGTCTACGTGCTGGAAGAAGTGAAGAAGCTGGATGAAGAAGCACTGAAAACCTTGCAGCAAGAAGGCATCGAAATTACCACATTGACAGACAACAAGGCGTTTCTGGACATTACCAATACGGTCTATGAAAAGTACACCGCCAAGGACCCGCTTATTCGCAAATTTGTCGAGGAAGTTCAAAAAATGAAGTAAGTGCAGGGTGGGGCAAAGAAAAGCGACTTTGCCCCGGTCTGCTTTCTCATCCAGGCTGCGACCCTGAGAACACAACGTAAGGTGGCGATATGCTTGCAGCAGTTGAGCAACTGGGTATATCGATTTTCAACATGGCTTATTATGATTCTGGTGGGAATCATGGCATGCGTGACGCTGGCAGAGGTAATCGGCAGAAACGTCTTTCAGCAATCCTTTTCCTGGTCGGAGGAAGTGGCGAGATTTACGCTGGTCTGGCTGACCTTCATTGGAGCGAGTGCCGTATATAAAAGAAAAGAACTGGTTGGGTTTGACATGTTCATGCAAAAACTGCCACCCTCTGCAAAGAAGATTGCAACGGTCCTCCTCCATGTATTCACCATCAGTTTCATTCTCGTTCTGATTTATTACGGGTTCAAGCAAACCTTTTCGAAAACAGCCATCATCCAGCACTCGCCTGGCCTTCAATTGCCCATGTATGCGGTTTATCTGGCCATCCCGCTCGGAATGCTTATGACCCTCGTACATGCCCTCGCTCTTTTGCTAGAAAAGAGGCAGGAAGGGGGAGTTGAACAATGATGGGTGCATCGATCGGTTTTGTGGTCCTGCTCGTACTGGGCGCTCCCATTGCTTTTGTCATCGGGATTACCGGTTTTCTTCATCTCCTCGGCACCGGAGAATTTCACTTGCTGCCGGCGATGACGCAGCGCATGTATTCCAATGTCGACAGTTTCACCCTGCTCGCCATTCCCTTTTTTATCCTGGCTGGGGAACTGATGAATACCTCTGGCATCACGACCAAATTGATCGGGTTTTCCCGTTGCCTGATTGGGTACGTGCGTGGCGGAATTGGCTACGTCAATGTAGTCGTGGCCGTCTTTCTGGGGGCGATCGTAGGGTCTGCCAATGCGGAAGCGGCCATTCGGGGATCGATGATGGTGCCCGAGATGGAGAAAGATGGCTATGACCGTGACTTTTCCTCTGCATTGACCGCTACCTCGTCAATCATCGGGCCGATTCATCCCCCTAGCCTGATCTTCATCATTTACGGCGTGGCGGCCAGCACTTCCATCGGCGCCTTGTTCCTGGCGGGGATCATTCCGGCGCTGCTGATTGCCATCGCCCATATGGTTGTCGTCTATTTCTATGTACGCAAAAAAGGGGCGGTCCTGAAAAAGCATCCGTTTCCGACCTTGAAGGAATTTGGCCGTTCTTTTTATGAGGCCATTCCCGCTTTACTGATTCCGCTGATTATCCTCGGCGGCATTTATTCCGGCCTGTTTACGCCGACGGAATCGGGGGCGATCGCCTGCTTTGTGGCCTTGATCGTTGGATTCTTTGTCTATCGCACGCTCACAATTGCTGATCTGCCCAAAATCTTGCTGCAAACCGGGCTGATTACGGCTTCCATTACGTTTATCATCGCCACCTCCAACATTTTGGGATGGTCGCTCGCGATTGAGCAATTGCCGCAAAAAATTGCCCAAGTGATGCTGGCGATCAGCGATAGCCCAATTGTAATCCTGCTGTTAATCAACGTCTTGCTTCTGATTGTCGGCATGTTTTTGGACATCACGGCTGCGCTTTTGATATTGGTTCCCGTGCTTCTCCCCGTCGTCACCAGCATCGGGGTCGACCCTGTTCATTTTGGGCTGATCATCTCGATTAACTTGGCGCTGGGTTTGGTTACGCCCCCCGTTGGCGTCGTACTGTTTGTCACCTCCAATGTGACGAAAGTGCCGCTGCAGCCGCTGGTAAAGGCGTGTATTCCGTTTTTTATCTCCATCCTTGTCACTTTGCTGGTCGTGACCTACGTTCCGGAGCTCTCCCTGTTCCTGCCGAGAATGGCAGGATTGATCGGACCTTAAGGAAAACCCGACAAAAACTGAGCAAACATGAATATTTCCCCCCCTGATGGAAATTCTGGCTACTAGCAAGGTAATTACTTACATTTAGGGGGTTCTTCATGTTTAAGAAGCTCAATGCGATCATTCTGGCTCTAGTTTTAACGGTATCGATGGGGGCATCCGCATTCGCTGAAACCGGCGGGGCCGGCAACACCGGCGGAACCAATGCCGGGATGACCGGCAATACGGGAGCGGGTGCAGGTACCGGTGCAGGTGTAACCGGAACCGGAACCACCGGCGCCAACCAAGGGTATAACAACATGTACAGGACTACCGCTGCTGACAACGATACGGACTGGGGCTGGATCGGCCTTTTGGGACTGGCTGGCCTTGCCGGATTGATGGGCAGAAACAGAAATCGCGAAATGCAGAGATAACCGAAATCCCGCCTTTGGCTGTGCCGAGGCGGGATTTCATTTTAGTCGGCCGGCCGGACGGAGGGGGATGGCTCCGACTTCAGCTTCTGCCTGTGGGGCGTCCAGTTCACCAGAAAGATGCCGGTGAAGATCAACGCTCCTCCCAGATAGACGTGCCAAGCCACCTTTTCTCCCAGCAGCAGCCAGCCCGACAGCACTCCAAAAAAAGGAGCGAGAAAGAGGAAGGCGCTCGTTTTCCCCGGATCGCCTTTTGCGAGCAAGGTAAACCAGCCCGCAAACTGAACGATCGACGCCATGACGGCGAGCCAGAGCAATATCCCCAGAGAGGCTGGGGCGATGATCAATTTCGGTGTTTCCAGCGCGGCGCTCATGAGGAGCAGAAGCAGTCCGCCAAACAGCATTTGGAGGGCAGTCAGGACCCATGTATGAAAGGCCGTCCCCCATTTTTTCACCAAAATGGTCCCGAGAGACCAGAAAAAAGCAGCACCCAGCCCCCACAGCGTGCCGATGTTCCACTGCAGATGAAATCCCAGCGTAATCCACACCCCTCCCAGTCCGATCAGCACGCCAAGCCATTGGGAGATGCGGTACTTCGCCCCGAGCAGAAAGGTCCCCATGATGATGACGAACAAGGGACCATGAGCAGCGTGGTCAGCACCACCAGAATTCCATAGGAGAGCGCGTTCATTCTTTTACCGACCTTCCCTTTTTCTGTGATCAGCCGTCACGGCTGTCTTCCCTGTGTGGTTCTTTTCTATCGTAATGCCGCAATCATTCGATTATCATCGAAGTATGAATGAGATAGAGTTAGGTAAGGACTCACCGTGAGCTGACGGCGAAAAATATCGGGAAGGACGTGGTGAAGGGTATGCAATCAAGTCCCAATCTTGCGCGAGTGGCTTCGCTCATCGGAGATCCCTCTCGCATCGCGATGCTGCTCTGTCTGATCGGGGGGAAGGCATTGCCAGCGAGCGAACTGGCTCGTGCGGCCAAGATCACGCCCCAGACAGCCAGCTCCCATCTCGCAAAATTGGTGGAGGGCGGTCTGTTGACGCAAGAGGCTTACGGCCGTCACCGTTATTACCAGCTGGCAAATGCCGAGGTCGCCCATGCTCTGGAAGCGCTGCAGGCGATCGCCTCTCCTCAGCCGGTCCGGTCCCTGCGTGAGTCGGACCGGGTGAAAAAGCTTCATTTCGCCCGCACCTGCTACGACCATTTAGCCGGAAAGATCGGCGTGGCGCTCACCGACCGGCTCGTCGAACGAGGGTTTATCCGTGCGGAAGGTAAGGATTTTCTCTTGACGGCCGAAGGACAGGAGAACCTGAAAGCGTTTGGCGTAGAAGTGGAGCCGCGCAAAGGCGGAAGGCATTTTGCCCGCCAATGCCTGGACTGGAGCGAACGCCGCCCTCATCTGGCCGGCAGTCTGGGTGCCTCGCTGACCCGCAGACTGTTTGAGCTGGGGTGGATCGAGCGTTTCCCCGATGGGCGGGTGGTTCGCCTCACGGCAGCTGGAACAAAAGGGCTTTCCGATCAATTTGGACTGCGGGTGGAAGAGGTCTCCACGTAAATTTGGTACACTTTTCGTAACTTATGGGCGATGCGGTTGTGAAATTGTGAATCTATGGTAATGTGGAACTAAAAAGGGAGCTTGCCCGATGCGGGTGTGAAGCGTATCCATATAAAGGAATCGGTGATCGAACATGAAAAGCGAACTGTTTTCCCTGGATGTCACGGAATGGGACGGACTTTTTCAGACGAACGACAGACTGAAGGCCGTGATGCGAGAGCTGGCCGATGTCAAATATGCCTTGGACCAATCGGCGATTGTGGCGATTACCGACCGTCGCGGGACCATTCTCTATGCAAATGAACAATTTTGCAAGATCTCCGGCTATGCCGCCGAGGAATTGATTGGCCAGGATCATCGCATTCTCAATTCCGGCTTGCACCCAAAGGAGTTTTTTGCCGAGATGTGGGCGACCATTGGCTCGGGGCGAATCTGGCGGGGAGAGGTGCGCAACCGCGCCAAGGACGGCTCCTACTACTGGGTGGACACGACGATCGTGCCGTTTTTGGACGAGGACGGAAAGTCGTACCAATACGTCTCGATCCGCAACGACATCAGCGGCCGCAAGCAGATGGAAGAAGAACTCAAGCGCAGCGAGGAAAAATACCGCCTGATTACCGAGAATACGACAGATTTGATCTCCGTGGTCGATCGGGAGGGCCATTTTCTCTATCTCTCTCCCTCGCATGAAGCGGTTCTCGGCTGCAAGACCGGGCAAGTCGGGAGCAGCTTGCTTCCCTGGATCGTGGAGGACGACCGCGAGATCATGAGTGAAGCGATCCAGCACGCATTTTCGTCGCGGAAAAGCAGACAGATCGAGTATCGCCTGTGCACGGCTGCAAGACAGGAGATCTGGGTCGAAACGACGATCAATCCGGTCATCACAGCGGCAGGTACAGTGCGGAAATTGGTCCTCGTCTCCCGCGACGTGACCGAGAGGAAAAAGTCCGAACAGACGATCCATCATCTGGCCTATCACGATACGCTGACCGATCTGCCTAACCGCAGGCTGTTCGTTCAATATCTGAGCAAGGAGCTGAGCCAGGCGAAGCGTGTCGGCTCCAAGCTGGCAGTGCTGTTCCTGGATCTGGACCGGCTGAAAGACATCAATGACGCATGGGGCCATGATGTCGGCGACTTGATCCTCATCGAAGCGGCGAAGCGTTTGAAGGGCTGCATCCGCAACCATGATATGGTGGCCCGTCTCGGCGGGGATGAATTCACGATTGTCCTGACCAGCGTCTCCGGCAAAGAAGAGGTGGAATCCATCGTCCATCGGCTGCAGAGCCTGCTGCAAAAGCCCCTTGTGCTGGCAGGGCAGACCTTTACGCTCTCGATGAGCATCGGCATCGCGCTCTATCCGCAGGACGGCGTCGAAGCGGACGATCTGTTGAAGAGGGCGGATACGGCCTTGTACGTGGTCAAATCCAGAGGGCGCAACAGCTATGAATTCTTTGATCCGACGATGGAGGCGAAGACGCTGGAGCGCATCCTGATGGAGAATGAGCTGCGCAAAGCGATCAACCAAGGGCATTTTGACATTTACTATCAGCCGAAAACAGATTTGGCGACGGGCAAACTAACCGGCATGGAGGCGCTTGTCCGCTGGATCCATCCGGAGCTGGGAGTGATTCCGCCGAATCGGTTTATTCCCATCGCAGAAGAGACCGGGATGATCATCGAGCTGGGAGAATGGATTCTGCGGCAAGCCTGTCGGCAGAATAAAGAGTGGCAGAATGAAGGCTTTCCGCCGCTCAAGGTGTCCGTCAATCTCTCAGCGCGGCAGCTGCATCAAAAGAACCTGACGGAAGTGATCGAAACGATCCTGAAGGAGACCGGGCTGGAGCCGAAGTGGCTGGAGCTGGAAATCACGGAGAGCATTCTGGTCAAGCTGGATGAGGCGATCGATACCTTGCAAGCGGTCCGTCAGTCCGGCGTCCAAATCTCCATCGACGATTTTGGGACCGGCTATAATTCCTTCAGTTATATCAAACATCTGCCGATCGATACGATTAAGATCGATTCTTCCTTTATACAAGACATTCATCAAAATCAGGAGAGTCAGGCGATTGTCAAGGCGATCGTCACGATTGCGGAAAGCCTCAATCTCAACGTCATCGCCGAAGGGGTGGAACTGCTCGACCAGGTGGCGGCCCTAAGTGAAAACGGCTGTGATCAAGGGCAGGGATACCTGTTTAGCAAGCCTCTGCCGACAAAAGATTTCAAACAATATTTGCAGACCGTTCACCATTACGGGGAGAAGCCGATCGGGATCAACTGACGTAAGTCGGGTCATCCGGACGGGAAAACGCGAGGTGATTCCCTAACTTGGGCGCACCACCTTCTGGGCGGAACATAAGCTGAGGGTAGGTAATACCCTAACTGTCGGGAGGATTGAGCATGTACGGATATCCCGTTCACTATGTTCACTGGCCCGTACCCGTTCAGGAAAGACGCCGGGTTGTTGATACGAGAGATCAGGCGATGGCTGCGGAGATTTTGTTTCGATCGCGCCCATCAGCTCGCTGCCGTTTGCCGCCTGCCTGACCGCCGCCGTGGCCACGCCGATCACGTCAGAGACCTGGCGTGCTGTCAAAATGTCTCGAAATTGGCGCATGCAGGCCATGGTTTTCTCCCAGCCTTGCTCGTCCAGCGCACCATCGCGAAGGTGGCCGCTAAGCCGCAGTCCGCGCTTGATATTATCTCGCTCGTACACCAGTCCCCGCTCATTCTGTTCGTAGATGACGAGCCGCGCAGTGTTTGAGCCGAGATCGATGACGCCTATGTATCGCTTCATTCGGGATTCCCCACTTTTTTCCAAAGTTCGGTTGCAGGTATGATCGTATATTTCCATTATGCCACAGGATGGGTGAATGGCGAGGTATTCAGAATTGATTTAGTGCAGGTTGATATAATCACAGGCGGATCTTTTCCAGTAAGTCACAGGAGGAAATGAAAGATGCCACTCGGAATAACAAAGTGAGTGAAAGATCGGGGGATACGCCACAAGTACAGAAGGATGGGTTGCATGAAAATAAACAAGCCGATGATCTGGCTTTGCGGGGCCATCATTTTTGCTTTCATCATAGCGGGGACTGTTTTGACCTTTTCCAATCAGGCGGGCGGAACGGATGAGAGGGAGGAAGTGCAGATGCCCCGAGAGAGAGAACTGCCGGGAGAAGAGTTCATCACGCGTCACATGCGAAATGAAGCAGGGCTCCTGAAGACGAACTTGAAGCAGCACATATCCCAAAATAACGAGATTGCCGAGGGCGAAGAGGCACTCTCCGAATCACTCGGCTTGTGGATGATCTATTGTGTAGAAAAAGGGGATCAGAAGCTGTTTGATCAAAGTCTGCAAATGCTCCAGCATTTTCTGAAAGACGGCTGGATCGCATGGAAGGTCGGATCGGAGAAGCCTGCCGTTTCCACCAATGCCTCCATCGATGACTTGCGAGTGGTGGAAGCACTGTATCTCGCGGCTGATAAATGGGGGGACAAGCGTTACACGGAGATGGCCCAAAAAATCGGGGCCAGTCTGGAGAAAAATCAGATCGTGGATGGTTTGCTCGGTGATTTTTACGATGTGCGCGCAAAGTGGGCAAGTCCCGTCATGACCCTCTCTTATCTCAATACGGTCGCTTTGAAAAGACTGGCAAACGACAATGCGGTGGAGCACGCAGTCTATGCGCAGAATGAACAGTTTTTGAAAGCGATCCCCCTGAAAAACGGGTTTTTTCCTTTTTCCTACAACATTCAGACGAAGCAATACGAGTATCACCAGGAAGTGAATCTGATTGACCAATTGTACATCCTCTACCACCGGGCAAAGGAGGGGCATCCATCGCCCGAGGTGTGGAAGTTCCTCAAGGAACAGTTTTATGCGCATGGCCTGCTGTATGGAAGATACGATGCGATCGCGAAAACACCGAGTGTTCGTTTTGAATCGCCGGCGGTTTACGGCTTGGCTATTTTGGCGGCGGTTGAGCTGCAGGAGCACACTTTCGCCCAGGACCTCTATTTTCGCATGAACCGCATGCAGACCAGAAATCCGGGCAGTGTCTGGTATGGCGGCTACATCAACTACAATACGATGGATACGCATATCTTTGATAACCTGGTCCCCTTGGTAGCGGAAAGGGAGTTGTATAATGAAGGGCTTTTACACTAAGGAAAAGGACTATTTTCTGCGACAGACCATACTTTTTCTTTTTACCATACTCCTTTGTTTCTACACCTTCGGACAGGCCATGCAGGATTGGCTGACCTGGTCCCTTTTTTTGAGTACGGCGATCATTATGGTCACCGGGATGATGAAGGGACTTTTGGCGGCTTTGGGCGTGTGTCTCGTGGTTCTTTTCGTTTGGGGAAGCCTGTTGATCTGGTCCCATTTTGCCGCCATGCCGCTCCGGTTTTCAGTAGAGGAACTGATTATCTGGATGACGTTCTTTTTGGGAGCGGCGGTCACTTCAGGCCTTCCCCACCGGATCATGAGCACGATTCTAGCCGAGAACGACGAGATGAACAGCAAATTTGACGAGCTGGTAAGCATTGACGCGGATACGGGCTTTGATAATGAAAAGAGGTTTTCTTTTGATCTAGAAGAGGAATTTAGCCGTGCACGGCGGACGGGGACCCCGTTTTCTCTTTTGTATGTAAAAATCCTGTATTTTCGTCAGTTTGTGGATCTGTATGGGCGGAAGGAAACCGAACACTTGCTTCAATCACTGGCAGAGCTGTTGAGGCAGAAAACGAGGATTACGGACAGGAAATACCGGCCCCATGAGGATACGTTTGCGATCCTGCTGGCAAACAGTACAGAGGAAAATGCACAAATCGTTATCGCCAAAATCGAGAAGCTGCTGCAACATCACACGTTGAGGCGAAAAAACAAGCAGATTACCCTCACCATTGCGTTTGGACTTGCCTCGTACAGAGAGGATATGAGCGACCCATTGGAGCTGGTACACGATGCAAGAAAAGAGCTTGAACAATATATTCAGTAAACATGGCCGGGCAAAACGGCGGACCTGTCTGGGAATTTGTCTGATGGTCATTTGCTTTTTGGTATTGCCGCCTGTGGCGGAGGCAACAGGGACAGCGGATCAAAAACCAAAGGTACTCGTGGTGTATACCACGGAGAGCGGTGAGATCACGGAAAAAATCAGAATGCTTGATCTGTTGCTCGGCCACTTCACCGCTGATGCGAGGTACGTCAGCGATGCCGAACTGTCCGCTACCGATATGGAAAATGTAACGCATCTGGTTTACGGCGGGACGTTTGCTGCTCCTCTCCCCCAAGCCGCCCGGCAGCTATTGTCCACGTATCAGGGAAAGATGCTGGCGATCGGGGCCAATGTCGAGCAGCTGGGGAGCCGGTATTCCTTCTTGAGCGCGAATCAGCCTGTTGATATCAGCGCGATTTCGCTGTCAAAGACCGCCTCTCCAATGCCGCTTGAACAAAATTACGTCATCAGGCACATACAGGCGGAGAGCGGGGACACGCTGCTCTGGGGCTGGAGCGGTCCCTACGCACATCCTTTGCTGATTCAGCGGCAGGATGCCTATTATTTCGCGACCGACAATCTGTTCCAGCCGTTTCATGCTTTTCTGGGAGAAGCGCTCCACTCCTTTTTTCAGCAGCCTCATCATGCTGGCCATTATGCGTACATCCGGCTTGAGGACGTTCATCCGTATTCGGATGCAGCGCTCTTGAAGGAAACCGGCGATTTTTTGGCCGATCGAAACATTCCCTTCATGATTGCCTTGATCCCCGTCTACACGAATCCGCAAACACTTCAGCTCCACCACCTAAAAGAGAACCGGGAGCTCGTGGAAGTTCTCCGGCATCTGCAATCGAGAGGGGCCAGTATTCTTTTGCACGGGTATACGCATCAGTATCGCCAGTCGGAAACGGGAGAGGGATTTGAGTTTTGGGATGTCAAGAATAACAGTCCCGTCTCCGGGCCGCCCGAAACGCTCGTCCGCACGAAGAATCTGTACGACTTCGCCACGACGGAAGCGTATGAACGCTATCTGGAACAGAACCGGGCCTATGAGGAGCGGTATATCCGCACCCGCGTGGAGCGAGGCATTCAGGAGTTGACGGAGCTGGGACTGTACCCCGTCGGTTTTGAGGCACCTCACTATACGATCAGCCAAAGGGGCTACCAGATCGTATCGGAGTATTTCCGCTTTGTGCTGGGACAGGCCCAACTGGGGGACCGCGACTGGGAAATCATGAACAGTCCGCCCTACTTGTCCACGCCTTCCTTTTTACATGGCATGATGCTGCTGCCGGAAACGATCGGCTATTATGATCCAACCTCGCTGACACCGCTGGCAGACATGGCGGAAAAAATGAAAAATATCGAATTCGTTCGGGATGGGGTGTTTGGGATGTTTTATCATCCCTATCTGGGAATCGACCATTTGCAAGAACTGATTTCCTACATGGAGACGGTGCCCGGCCTGAGTTGGATCGATCTCAGGCAGATGTACGGGGAGGAGGAGTGGAAGACGCTCGTCTCCCAGGGCGTGATCCCCGCTTCTTCGTCGTTGGTGACGGACCTGGAGAATCCGAATTTACCCCCTGTGCTTCCCGTAAAACACGGGGAAGCCATGCAGAAGATTCTCTGGGGAGTGGCCGCGCTTGTCACGGTCATGGTCCTGCTGTTTTTGCTGTACACGCTGCGAAATCGAATGAATTTGCGGAAACAACTTTTTCAGGAGCAAGATTATCATGGCTAACGGCTTGTTTTACCTGTCGCTGTCTCTGATTTGGGTCATGCTGCTCTATCACATGTTCTTGATGCAGGGAGGGTATTCTCACTACCTGCGCTATACCCGCCCGATCAAGGAGTGGGAGAGCCAGGGGAAATCGCTGCCGAAAGTCAGCATCCTGATTCCCGCACATAACGAAGAGGTCGTCATCGAGCGGACCCTGAAGGCGATGATCCGGTTAGATTATCCCAAGGATCAGCTGGAGGTCATCGTGATCAATGACAACTCCCGTGATCGGACGGGGGAGATTGCCGAGTCCTATGCGGCCAAATACGATTTCATCAAAGCGGTGCATACGGAGCCGCCCTACGCGGGGGTGGGAAAGTCTTCCGCACTGAACTACGGTCTCAAGCATTCCTCGGGGGAGATCATCGTCGTATACGACGCGGACAATACGCCCGAACGCAAGGCCGTCTATTACCTGGTGTTAGCCCTGCAAAACGATCCGCGGGCAGGGGTGGTCGTAGGCAAATTCCGCGTGGTAAATGCGGCGAAGAATCTGCTTACGCAATTTATCAACATCGAGACGATCTGTTTTCAGTGGATGGCACAAGCCGGCCGCTTCCACTGGTTCGGGGTAACGACCATACCGGGAACCAATTTTGCCATTCGCCGTTCGCTGATCGAACAGCTGGGCGGCTGGGATGCCAAAGCGCTGGCAGAAGACACGGAGCTGACGATTCGCGTCTATAACGAAGGGTACTATATTCGCTTTTTTCCGGCAGCCATTACCTGGGAGCAAGAACCGGAGAATTGGAAGGTATGGTGGAAGCAACGGACCAGATGGGCCAGAGGGAACCAATATGTGGTCATGAAGTTTTTCTGGCGGCTGTTTTCGTTGAAGCGGAAAAGCATTGTGTTCGACCTCATTTATTTCTTCTTTACCTACTTTTTGTTTTTCATGGGTGTCATTGTCTCCGATGTATTGTTTGTGGTGAATCTGTTTGTCGATCTGAACTTGAACGTGGGGGTTATCTCCATCATCTTATGGGTGCTCGCCTATTTCCTCTATGTAACTGAGGTTATGATTGCACTCAGCATCGAAAAGAACCAGCTTCATTTGAAAAGTTTTCTGATCGTGCTGCTGATGTACTTTACGTACTCTCAGGTATGGATTTTGTTGGTTCTGTATGCCCTTTATCTGGAAATCAAGCGAGTCGTATGTAAGCAGGAGCTGAAATGGTACAAGACAGAACGCTTTGGACAAGAGAAGAGCTAAAAAGACATATTCACGTGAATAGGTGAGGAAAAAATGAAGAGAACATGGAAACGGGCGGTGCTGTCTATGGGGACAGCCGCCTTGATGATGGGACAATACGCGCCCGGCTTGCTTGCCCAAACGGAAACCGTTTTGCGAGGAAGCCTACCTGTAAGCTTTCAACCCGTGAAAGAGAACGAGCCCGTTCGTTTTTCACCCAATGTGGCCGGGACTTCCCCGGGCTACGTCTATCGCTTTCTGCCCGAAACAGTGACCCTCACGGGAGTCGATGCGGCGCAGGATTTTTACTACAAGGTGCCCAAAGCGGAGCTGGGGAGCAATCATTACCTGGAATTGACGATCGCCCATTCGGACTTGCTGATCCCCTCCCAATCGACGTTGACGGTCAGCGTCGATGACAAGCCGCTCAAAAGCATATTTTTGACGGCCGAAACGAGCAAGCAAACCAAGCTGACCATCCCACTCGGCCGCGACGAAACGACAGAGGGATTTCATAAAATCACGATTTCCAAACATGGCCTCATCTCGGATGATCTCTGCAATGATCAGTACAATCCGGCTAACTGGGTAAAAGTCGGCGCTTCTTCGCTGGTATTTATCGATACCAAGTCATCCGTTCAAACCAAAGATCTACTGAATGATTTCCCCTATCCCTTTGTGGAACCGGGTACGGACGTAGAAGTGTACAGTGTGATCGTCGTCCCCGATTCCCCGTCGAACGACATCATCACATCGGCGCTGCTGCTGGCCACCTCGCTTTCGTCCTATACAGCCACGAAGCGGCCTTTGCCGATCATGACGGAAACCGAATGGGAAAAAGCGGAGGGAAGCAGCCGACAACATGCACTGGCTGTCGGAAAACGCTCCGACTGGAAGGGAGCCCTGCGGGGCGCGGCAACGACTCGGCCCGTGGACACAAATGACAAGGAATTGGCCATTGCGTACGCTTCGCTTGCCGGCAAGGCGGAGGATCGCACCAAGATGATGATGCTCGTGACGGCCGAGGATGATGCCGTCATCAGAAAAAACATCGACATCCTGACGAACCCGTCGCTGAACCGCCAACTGGCGGGGAACCGTTTGGCGGTAAATGACGGGCCGGCTGTAGAAGAACAGGTGAAGCGAGAAAAAGAGCTGACGCTCTCCTCCTTTGGCTATGATCATATCCTGCTGGATGAAATCGAAAGAGAGTCCAGCCAGCTCATGCTGCAGGTTCCCTCCCATTGGAAACTGACGGGCCATAGCACATTGGATCTGAAAGTGAAGGTATCGCCGTTGCTCCTCAGCGACCTCGATGCAAAGGAGTCCACAAAAGGCAAGGGGGCCAAGGGACCGCAGTCACAGCCCGCTTTGACCGTGACCGTTGGCGGAATCCCCACGACTTATCCTTTGGATCAGCTAAAGGCGGAGGATCATCACGGCGACCATTACACCATCCGCGTCCCGCTATCCGCGAAACAGATCAAGGAGTCCGGCAGGGGCTTGGACGTGAAAATCTCCGCCCATATCGAGCCGACGAGCGGTGCCTGCGTCAGGGAGCGGAACAATGGCCGATGGATTTTTATTGATAAAGAAAGCTCATTGAATGTGGCTCATGAATATAGAAGCGAGAGCAGCTTCCGTTACTGGCCCGCTCCGTTCATGGCCCATGACGATTTCACCGATGCCGCCTTTCTGTTGCCTGAAAAGGCGGGTTCCGAGCACCTGACGCAACTCTCCTCCCTCGTCAATAACATCGCCATGGAGACACGCGGCCGCAATGATTTTCGCGTCTTTCGCGAACCTCTGGGAGAACAGGAGAAACAGCAGCTGAATCAGTACAATGTGATCTTGATCGGTTCGCTTGACCAGTTTCCCTCTTTGGCGTCGGCACAAGACAAGCTGCTCGTCCAAATGCAGGGCGGAAAGCTGCAGTCCGCTGTGCCCAATGTCATCAACGAGATGACAGAGCAAATCGCCTGGATCCAGCCTTCCGTATGGAATGCCGGGAAGCATATGGCGATCTTTACCCCCGTCAGTCACGGGGATCAGGGGCCGCCGAAGCTGGACGTAGCCAAGTTCCTCGATTTCTTGAAAGCGGATCACGTGAACAGCCACATGCTCGTGATGAGCAAATCGGGAGAAGTTTTTTCCATTCCGGGAGAATCCGAGAGTGACGTTCCCGCCAGCGAAGCAGATGAACAGGCAGCGCCTGCCATCCCGCTATGGGTCATCTTCGTGATGATCGGTGTGTTTACAGTGGCATTGCTCTTTTTCCTGGAGCTGCGGAGAAAAGAAAAGAGGAGGAATTCCGCAGGGAAGGAGTAAGTGAGCAGGGGCGGAAGGCGAAAATTCCCTCGCTTTCTTTATTGACAAGCGCTCCCGTTCTTCTTATAATCGAGAACATTCCGAGATAGTGTGCCATGGAGAAAACATAGAGAGCTTGGATGAGGAATAGTAAGAGAGGGCGCTGATGACCAGAGAGCCTGCCTGTATGCTGTGAGGGCGGCCGTCAACTCTCTTTGAAGCCGCCTCGGAGCTCTGCTTCTGAACCTTCGAGTAGGAAGCAGCGGATCAGACTTCCGTTATCAGTCGCAAGTCTTGCCTAAGACTTCATAAGTCTGTTTTTCGCGAGGAGAACAGAAAGCTGAGTGGTACCGCGAACAGATCGCCTCAGCAACCGACAATCCGGATCAATCCGGTCGGTTGCTGGGGCGTTTTTTGTATGCATGGCGCGGGCTGCCGGGGCAAGAGGCCGCTTGCCGTCGCCATGGGCGCGGGTACCGATGTTAACCAGATGGGAGTGGAGAAACATGAACAGAGAAAGACAGCTCGAACTGCTGCGGCTGCTGGAGGAAGACGGCCGCCGCACTGCCGAACAGATCGCCCGGCTGATGGCCGTGCCGGTGGCGGAGGTAGAGGAAACCATCGCCACGCTGGAGCGAGAGAAAGTGATCGTCAATTATCCGGCGCTGATCAACTGGGAGCTGGTCGATGATCATCCCTACGTGACAGCCATGATTGATGTGAAGGTGACGCCGAAACGGGATGTAGGCTTCGACGAGGTAGCGGACCGCATCTGTCGCTTTCCAGAGGTGCAGGCCGTCTATCTGATGTCCGGGGTCAGCTACGATCTGTCCGTGGTGCTGGAAGGAAAAACGATGCGGGAGGTGGCGACATTTGTCTCGCAAAAGCTGGCCACTCTCGATTCGGTGGTGTCGACCGCCACGCATTTTATTTTGAAACGATACAAGCATGACGGGATTCAGTTTGAAGACCGGGATGAAGACCGCAGGATGGTGGTGACCCCATGAGTCAGAATACGGCCGTTCGCAATCGTCTGTCCCAAACCGTCGCTTCGCTGAAGCCTTCGGGAATCCGCCGCTTTTTTGACCTGGCCGCCTCGATGGAGGGTGTGATTTCACTCGGCGTAGGGGAGCCGGATTTCGTCACCCCATGGCGCGTCCGGGAGGCCTGCATCTCCTCGCTGGAGCGAGGCTATACGGCCTACACCTCCAATGCGGGGATGCTGGAGCTGCGCAAAGAGATCCACAAATACCTGGAAGAGCGATTTGCCGTCTCCTACCACCCGGAGAGAGAGATGCTGATCACCGTGGGAGCCAGTGAAGCGATCGACATCGCGCTGCGTGCCATCGTCGATCCAGGGGACGAGGTGCTGGTCGTCGAGCCCTGCTATGTCTCCTATGAGCCGGTGATTCGCCTCGCCGGCGGGGTGCCGGTCTTTCTGCGGACGAACGCCGAGCAGCAATTCAAGCTGACGCCGGAAGAGCTGGAGGCGCACATCAGTCCGCGCACCAAGGCCATTATCTTCTGCTATCCCAACAATCCGACCGGCAGCACGATGACGGCCGAAGAGTGGAAGCGGCTGCTCCCCGTGATCGAAAAGCACGACCTGTTGGTCATCTCCGACGAGATCTACGCCGAGCTCACGTACGGGCGGCGGCATGAGAGCATCGCCGCGCTGCCGGGGATGAAAGACCGGACGATCCTGATCTCCGGCTTCTCCAAAGCCTTCGCGATGACCGGCTGGCGGCTCGGGTATGTCTGCGCGTCTCCCGATCTTTTGACAGGCATGCTGAAGATCCACCAGTACACGATGCTCTGCGCTCCGGTGATGGCCCAGATGGCCGCGCTGGAAGCGCTGCGCCACGGGCAGGAGGACATGGAGCGGATGGTGGAAAGCTACCGCCAGCGGCGTAACTTCGTCGTCCAGGGCTTTCAGGAAATCGGTCTGGCTTGCCATGAGCCGGAGGGCGCCTTCTACGCGTTTCCTTCGATTCGTTCGACGGGACTGGATGCCGCCCAGTTTGCCGAAGGGCTATTAATGGAAGAAAAGGTGGCCGTCGTCCCAGGCGATGTGTTCGGCGACTGCGGCAAAGGCCACATCCGCTGCTCCTACGCCACTTCGCTGGACCAGCTGCAGAAAGCATTGGAGCGGATCGGGCGTTTTGTCCAGAAGCAATAAGAGACAATAGCTGACTTCCGGCATGAAATACGTCAGGCAGACGATTTTCCATAGCGGATTCTATGTATCAATTGCATAGAATCCGCTATTTTTTTACAATTGGGTTGCTCACGGGCAGCTGTTTTTGTTACTGTCTACCCAATGAGACATGCAGCGATAGCCGGGTGTGTTCCGGACGGGGAGGGGAAGCAGGGGTATGGTGCGTGACTATCGGCCGATCCAATCGCCGAAATTGCAAAAAGAGATGCAGCGTCCGGGATACAGCTACCAAGAATACGCCCCCTGTGAAAAACTGGCGCCGCATGTGGCTTGCTACTGGACGCTGGACTATCATGCAGAGGCGGAGAGGCAATTGCATCGGATCATCCCCGACGGCTGCGTGGATATTATCGTGGACCGCCTGTCTCCCTCCGGTTGGAAGTCTGCTTTTGTCGCAGGGTTAATGACCCAATTTGAGGTGTTGAGCCTATCTGGACCACAGTCTCTGTTCGGGATCCGTTTCTATACGGAATCGGCGCAGTCCTTTTTGAAATTTCCGGTCTCCGCGTTTCTCGGGCACCATGTTTTTCTCGAGGAGATCTGGGGGGCAGAGGGATTGTATTTCGCCGAGGAAATCCTGGCTGCGCTGACAGTCACAGCAGTTATTCATACCGTTGAGAAGAAACTGCAGCAATTGTTGCACGCTGAGGCTGCCTCCTCCCATCCTCTGGTGCGGACAAGCCTGCAGGTGATGTACGCCTCCAAGGGGGTTCTATCGACATCCGATCTGGCCGATCAGCTCAGCTTCAGCGAACGCCATGTCCGGCGAACGTTCGACCGGGAACTGGGAGTGAGCCCCAAGGAAATGCTCGGCATCATTCGCTTTCAAAGCATGCTGCAGGAACTGTACAGCAGCGCCGTGCCGAGCTTTACGGATATGGCGCTGAAATACGGCTACTACGATCAGTCGCATTTCATAAAAAGCTTCAAGCGTTATTACGGGATGCTGCCGAAGCAAATATGGACGAGGCAAGGCGACGATCGCAGCAGGAAGAAGCAAGACGTCCGTTTTTTCCTATTTTGACAGAGAAGTAAAGGGTAATGTAAAGAGAGAGGTCATTTTCCAGAAGGGGATGAAAAGGATGAGCATTCGGTTGGATATGGTGGGGATTGTGGTGAAGGACATGAAAAGGGCGCTGGATTTTTACCGCCTGCTGGGGCTGGACATCCCCGCGGAGGCCGACAATGAGAAGCACGTCGAGGTTGCCCAAAGCGGATTCCGGCTGGCCTTTGACGTGCAGGAAACCATTATCGATGTATATGGCGGTTGGGAGGAGCCTGTCGGCCATCGGATCGAGCTGGCGTTTTTGTGCGAGCGGCGTGAAGAGGTGGACGAGCTGTACCAAAAAGTAACGGAGCGCGGTTACACAGGACACCGCGAGCCATGGGATGCTTTTTGGGGGCAGCGCTACGCGATCGTCCAGGACCCAGACGGCAACCTCATCAGCCTGTTTGCCTGAGAGCCGTAACCGTTCGTCTGTCTTCTCATGCAAAACAGCCCGGAGCAACACTCCGGGCTGTTTGCTATTTTTCGTAAGAGAAGTCCACTTCTTTAAGCGGAATCACCTTGGTCTTTTTCGTGTACTTGTACCCCAGCCAAACCGCGAGGAACAGCGGGAGGCCGATATAGGAGACCAAAACGCCGTTCCAGTCAATCGATTCGCCGAGAAAAGCGGTGTAGTTTTGCCCGAGCACGACGAAGAGACAGACGACAAATGCAAAGATCGGACCATACGGGAACCATTTGGAGCGGTACGGAAGCTGGCTCAACTGGAAGCCCTGCGCGAGATAGGCCCGCCGAAAGCGGTAGTGGCTGATCGCGATGCCCAGCCAGGCGATAAAGCCGGACATGCCGGACGCATTCAGCAGCCAGATATATACCGTGCCGTCACCGAACAGGGAAGCCAGGAAGGCGAACATCCCGATGCTGGCAGTCAAAAGCAGCGCATTGACCGGCACGCCGCGCTTGTTCAGCTTGGCGAAGAACTTCGGCGCTTTGCCTTCTTTGGCCAGGACGTACAGCATCCGGGTGGAAGCGTACATGCCCGAGTTGCCCGCGGACAGAACGGATGTCAAGATGACGGCGTTCATGACCGAGGCGGCAAAAGCAAAGCCGGCTTTTTCAAAGACGAGCGTAAACGGGCTGATTGCGATATCGGCAATGTCGCCGCTGACCAGATTGGGATTGTCGTACGGAATCAAGAGACCGATGACGAAAATCGCAAAAATATAGAAGAGCAGGATGCGCCAGAAAATCTGCTTGACCGCTTTGGGGATATTCCGCTTCGGATCTTCGCTCTCTCCGGCCGCAATCCCGACCAGCTCGGTCCCCTGGAAGGAGAAGCCGGCGATCATGAAGACGCCGAGGATAGCCATAAAACCGCCGTGAAACGGTGCCTCTCCCTTGGTAAAGTTGGTGAAGCCGACTGCTTCCCCGCCCATGATGCCAAAGATCATCAGGGTGCCCACGACGATAAAAATGATGACGGTGCTTACTTTGATCAGAGAAAACCAGAATTCCGACTCGCCATATCCCTTTACGGATAACATATTGAGGCCAAACATCAAGACGAGAAACAGAGCGCTCCAGAGCATCGAAGGGGTGTCCGGAAACCAGTATTTCATGATCAGCGCACCGGCCGAGAGTTCGACGGCGATCGTAATCGCCCAGTTGTACCAGTAGTTCCAGCCCAGCGCGAAGCCGAGAGACGGGTCGACGAACTTGGCCGCGTACGTGCTGAAGGAACCGGAGACAGGCATGAAGGCCGCCATCTCGCCGAGGCTCGTCATCAGGAAGTAGACCATCAAGCTGATGGCGATATATGCCGCCAGAGCGCCGCCCGGACCCGCGGAATGGATCGAGCCGCCGCTGGCGAGAAAAAGCCCGGTGCCAATCGATCCGCCGATCGCGATCATCGTCAGGTGGCGGGCTTTTAATCCGCGTTGCAGTTGATTCGAAGAAGACATAACGCACATGCACGACCTTTCTGTTTTTTTGGGAAGGACGGCTGGAAATAAAAAATACCACCATAGCCAAAACGGCATAAGGGCGGTATGCTCCAATCCCCACCAAGCCTTCACGGAAGATAGCACAACACGTCTGCCAGGCGGGCAAACGTGACAGTTCTGTCCCTTTCGGGTACAGCCCCAGCCTGTGCGGCAGAGAACACACAGCAGGCTTCGGCGGCTTTTCCCTCCTCGTGGAGTCATTGATCTTCTCTGAATCTCGTCCCGAATCATATAAAAGCCGCGACCTCTATCCTCATCGTGCAAGATGAGGATATTGATTATGAAATTATGTTACGGTTCAAGTATATGAGTTTTCCGATAGAAATCAAGTGTGAGTTTGTGCCAGCCCGGTTGGCGGCACCCCCCCTCCCGTAACAGATGTTTCAAAACCGACTATCCTCACCGGTCTTTCTTCATGGTAGAATAGTACCATTATTAGGAATCATGATAAATATGCCAGCAATGGTTCGAATGAACCATAGCGAGAGTCGAGCGCTCGTATAGACAGGGAACATAGAAAAGCAACGAGAGATTGTTTCAGGACGAAGACTGAAGCAGAACGTGACGAGAGGAAAGAGGTGGACCCATGGAGAGAAGGAGTACCTGGCGCCTGCTGATGCTGTGCTTGGCCGTGATCATCTGTCTGACAGGCTTTTTGAATCAAGGGACAAGCCATGCGGCGATGGCCGCGGGAACGCCGGTGGACCGCGCAAACGACCCGCTGAATGGCGACTGGTCCAAGCCGTATGCGGTGAAATACGATACGGACGAGGCGGACCTGATGGTGCGGGTCGGGGATATCGACAATTTTGGCAAAGGATGGCCGGAAAATTACGATCCGTTTTCGGGAAAAAGCACGGCTGCGCCCTACCCCGTCATCCAGAGAGAGCCGGATGATCCCCGGGGGACGGACCAGTTGATGGTGATCAGTTCTTTCCTCTATCCCGCCTTCTCGTCGGGGCTGTCCGAAGCCGAGAGGGACAAGATCGCCGATGGCTATACCCGTTCGAATGCGTACAGAAAGAACGCCAATCCCGTCGTGCCGGTAACCGTCACTTTCGACACGAAGAACACGCCAATCAAAGGGGCGATTCTCCAGCTCTTTATCAACGACTACCAGCCGCAGAAATTTCCCGGCCGGGTGAAGTATACGGCAGAGCTGAACGGCGTCCGTGCGCCTTTTCTGGAAAAGATCATCAACTCTCTGAATCAGCATGGACCGATCGGAAAGCTGATCAGCGTGCAAATTCCGGATGAATATCTCCCCTTGCTGCAGGACGGCAGCCTCACGATATCGCTGGATGACCGATCGACGAAAAACCCCTATGGAGACGGGGGTGCGATCGATTTCGTCAAGCTGTTGATCAATCTCGGGGAGTACAAGCAGACAGGCGCCGTGAAAGGGCGGGTCACGGATTCCTCGGCGCCGCCGAAGCCGCTGGCTGGAGCCAAGGTGTCAGCGGGAGGCATCGTAAATGCGACGACAAATGAAAAGGGCGAGTACCTGTTGCAGGATGTGCCCGCCGGTCTCGTCTCCGTGGAAGCGGCCAAGGAAGGCTACATGCCGGAGCTGAAGCTGATCGAAAACTTCGAAGCGGGAAGCACGGCCACTCTCGACTTCCAGCTGGGCCCGCAGCCGAACAACAATGCCTACCTGCAGAATTTGACCGTAAAAGCGGAGAGCTTGCTCCCGCTCGAGCCTGGCTTTGATCGGGAAACGGCAAGCTACGAGGTGCATCTGAACAGCGCCGTCTCGCACATCGCAATCACGCCGACGCTGGAGGACAGCAAAGCCAGCATGACCGTGAACGGAGCGGCGCACGCCAGCGGCACGCCAAAGGAGATCGCCGTCAAGCCCGGGGCGACCAAGCTGGCGATCGCGGTGACCGCGCAGGACGGCAAAACCAAACGGACGTATGAGGTGACGGTCTATACGCCGCTCACTTCACTGGAGCTGTCCCGCTCCCTGACGAAGTCGACGATCAAGCTCGGGGAGACGTCGGAGATCCGCTATACGGTATCCCCCGCTCCTTTCCATGCGGAGGGATTGACGGGGAGACCGGCAGACCGGGTAAGCGGAATCCGCCCGTTCTATCTGATCAATCAGCCCTTTGAGTACGGCAGAGTCTACGACATGGAGACAGAGCTGGGCAAAGTAGCGGGCAGCGGAAAAGGGAACGACAACAACGGCGGTCTCGCGCCTGAAGGCAGAGGGAAAAAGAATTTCAACGAGATGATGATCGCCGGCTACGACGGCCCGGTCTCCATCAACCAGTCGATCATTACGGAGCCGAGCGCCAAAGTAACCGATATTGTAAATGGGCTGAAAAACTTGATCAAAGCCGGGATCACCGAGATTACGATCCCGCTCGTGGACAAGAGCCAGTTGGACGCCAACCTGAAAGGCCGCGACAGCATCACCGTGAACGCATTTGCTTCTTTTGTCATCACGGAAGCAGGCGGCAGGGTCCTGGCCAATTTTAAAGGATACGGGTCCTTCCCGCCCCATTCGTTTACGATCACCGATCTCACGCTGACCGAGCTCCTCCCGCCGGAGGTGCCGATCGAGAGCATCGACAAGAACTGGAGCAGACGGCTGGAAAACGGTGTGCTGACGCTGAATCTGCCCGATATCACCTTCACCCGAAGCGGCGACTGGTACAAGGCGGACCCGCTCGCATTCGGCATCGTCGTCAAGCCTGCCGAGACCGGGACCTATCTGCTGTCCGACTCGACGCTTCGCTACCGGGAGGGAGACAGGGAGAACAGCCGCAGCTTCAATCATTTGACGCTGCAGGTGGAGACGAATATTCCGCCGGTTGTCGGAATCAGCGTATCCCCGGAACAGGCATCGATCCAAGTCGGGCAAACAGTGGGGCTGAAAGTAAAGATCACTCCCGCCCAGGCGGATCAAAGCGTCATCTGGACGTCCAGCGACAGCAGCGTGGCGGCGGTCTCCTCCCACGGCATCGTGACGGGGATAAAGCCGGGGACCGCTATCATCACGGTCAGCACGCCGGATGGCCAGTTTTCCGCGACGAGCACGATTAGGGTGAGCAGCAAGCCGACGCTCAGCTTGTACGCCGATAACGGCTGGAGCCAGCCCTATGCGGAAAAAGCGACGCTGACCTTGGAGGTCACGGATTTTGCGGAAGCCTACCCGATCAAACCCGTCGTCAAGATAGATGGCGTGGAGCTTCCTGCGGGCGCGCTGGTCCCGTCAGCGCCGGTCTCCTTGGGCGATGGACGGCAAAAAGTCTCCTATACCTTCGAGGTAGCAGCGGCCCGGATCGGGGAGAGCGGCGAGGTCGGCGAGGTCCTCCGAGTCAATCCGGCCGAGATCGTCGCCGAGGCCCAAAACCGCGATCAAATCGCCGCTGAGCCGCTGCGCCGGACATTGCTGTTTAATCCAGTCACGGCCTTTGCGGCCAAGCTGGAGCGGGATGGCTCCCTCGCCGGTCTGACGGGGACGTTGACCGCCATGCCGACCACGCCCGTGCTGGACAGCGTGACGTTTGCCTATCTGCTGGATGTTCCCCTGCTGGATGCCAGCCCCGCCTCCCCCTGGATTCCGTTTAACCAAGGGCGGACCGCGACAGGAGTCCCGCTTGAGCCATTGGGCAATACGGCCGTGATTGTCGGGATGTTTCAGGACTTTAACCAGGACCGTGATTACGTTCAGCCGGATGGCTCCCCGGACCCCAATGAGATCGTCATCCGTGAAGTAACGCTGGGTCCCGCCCTGCTCCCTCCCGATTTCACCCTGGAGCCGGGAGAACGTCTGGATGAATACGTGAAAGTCGTCGTCAAGCCAGTCCCCGAGACGGTCAAAGAGACGACCCAATGGTATTACAAAGCAGGGGTGCGAGGCGAGTGGACTCCGTTTTCCATCGGGAAAAAGGGAGAGCAGATGCAGGGAGAATTCGTGATTGCCTTCGACCGGGGGGTGGCCGGCAAGCTGTTGGATACCCTGGTCACGGTCAAGGCAGTCACCCCGGTGGAAGGGATCGAGGCTCCGGGAGCGACCACGGTCAAGACGCTGCTGCTGCTTCCTGACAAAGGAAATGGCGGCGGAGGCGGCGGGGTAATCCCCGAGGATTTGTCTCCCTATGTGTTTATCCGGGTGGATAACGGCCACGAGATACTGGAAAATCGGGCGGTTCAGGTATTGCTTGGCTACAGCTTCGCCGGGAGCGAAGGCTTGCGGCTGAGCCAGGCCAGCTATGCCATTGCCGAAGCGGATAAAAATACGGACCTGCTGGCGGAGTTGGCCCGTGGAAAAGGAATTTCGATCAAAGGCGGGCTGCAAAACAGGGTGGTCAAAAACCTGAAAACCACGTCGGGCCATAGCCAAACCTACAGGGTGGCCATCTACGTCAAGGTCGAGATGCTTCATACGCTGACCCGAGAGATTTTGTGGACAAAAGAGTATAAACAAGAAGCCAATGTCACGGTGAAAGCCAAGCTGAATTTGAACTGAGACGTTGACAGGGTCAAAGATGGAAAAAACCTGGAGCCACGGGGCTTCAGGTTTTTTTTGCATGGTGCGCATTACGGCTGGATCCGCACTTCTTCGGGATGTGGACTGTACTGCAGGTCGTACAAATCGAGATAGATCTCTTCGGCGGACGGCAGGCCGGGTGTCTCCGCTTCAAAAATCCGCCGGTTGAACTGGATGGCGAAGCGGGAGGCAAGTCCCTCGTCTTCGTTGCGCTTGGTGTTCAGTTCGATGTAGGAGTCTGCGCTCCCCGTCGCGATGCCGCCCAGAATGCGGTTAAAGGAAGCGACCGAGTAGATCTCCATCGATTTCTCCGAATAGAGAAAGGCGGAGAGCGGCGGAAGCGACTCCCAGGAATCCGCGCTGTGGTAGGCGGGATCGGTCTCCCGGGTATAGCGGGAGGTCAAGCTGATCGTGCCTGTCGCGACGATCGCCAGATTTCTGTCGTCCAGATTGGCAATTTCCCGGATGAGGACGTCCCCATCCACAAAGATGGTCCCGTTGATTCGTATATCGCCCACGATATCCAGATTGCCTTTGACGTAGATCGTTCCCGTAAACGCAAACGGTTCGCCGCTCAACCTCTCTTCGGCATCCGCGTCCGGGATAAAGGAGCCCAGGCGGCCCATCTCCACCGTCGTCATCGCGGCCTGATCGGAAGAGAGCGGCGCGATATACAGCTGACGAACAGATGCCCGTTCCAACCGGTCGCCCGTCAGGCGGGCAGTCAGGACCGTCGCGGAAGAACCTCCCAACATGTCGCTGCCGTCCTCCGCCAGGATGGCCAGGGAATCGGTGCCCGCAGGGATGCTGCCGATCGTCCGGAAGCCGTCGTTCAGATAGGAATGGCTCCCCGTGTGCGGCTCCAGCTGCAGCGACTCATCCCAGGCGACGCTCTCGGTCGAAGAGCTCTCTTTTTTTCCCTGTCCGATCTGTTCGAAGATGTACTCCGAAGCGGTGAGGCCGCCGGCAAAGCGCAAGCCGTTTGCGGCGTTCTGCGTATTTTGCACGATGGGCGGTTCGTAGCCCGGCTCGTACGGTCTTTTCGGCGGAGCGGACAGGAGCGTTTCCTGGCTCCCTTCCGGCAGCGTTTTGGGCGAAAAGAGCGAGGCCAGATCTTTTCGGCTCTGGATGATGACCGGTTCTTTGACGTCCTCGATCGAGATGCGCGAATCAGAGCGGGTCACGGTGTCCAGGTCCCCGGGAGCAAGCCGGTACAGGCCGCTCACCAGGCCATCAGCCTGGCTGGCGGGGTGGGAGAGGGAGAGAATGCCTTCCACATAGGGACGGTTTTTCTGATCATCCCCCGTGCCGACATGCCAAATCGGCGGTTGGGCAGGATCATCATCCTCCGTGCTGTAGCGGTAATCAGTGGAGGTCACGACATGATCAGCCGCCACATGGCCGATCAGATTGGCGCCGCCGAACAGACGGAGCTGTCCCGGCGTGCTGACGGCGTAGTGAAACGGCGCCGCGATCGTATTGATGTACACCGTCGAATCGAGGCGGACCCGGCTTTTCACTACGGAAAGATCATCGCTGCCCCGAGCGGGTATGCCGACGACGGACACGCGCAGCTTGAGCACGTAGGGCTGGCCGGGGTTATCCCGCAGGCGGATCTCGCTCCCCAAGACCTGGTAGCCGATGGCGAATCCCTGCACGCTGCCATCCGGAAGCGGGGGGAGATCGGTTTTTTTATACGGTCCCTTTTGTCCGTTCGACTCCGTCATCTCGGCAGCGACCCGGTTCAGGACTTCTTTGATCTTCTGCTCGCCGCTGCCCGTCTTCATCGCTTCGGACAAATGGCTGTAGGCGAGGTTGTGCTCCGCATATTTTTGAAAATAGGCAAGGCCCATGTCCGCCAGCATCTTCCCCTGTATCTCGTCCTCGGTAAAAACATGCTGGCGCGAGCTTTGGCCGACGTAGGCAAAGATCGACAGGCCCAGTACGGTAAACAGCAGGAGGATGAACAGGACGATTAACAGGGCGCTCCCTCATTGGTTGGCAAGACGGCTCATCTACTCCCTCCTCTGCAGGTTGGCAACGGCGATCTCCGTCTTCACCACGCGTATATAGCTGCTGATCCGCTCCGGATGCGCCTCCATCCGCTCCAGCTCGGCCCGTATCTCATCCAGATGGGAAAAGCGCATCTGCTGTCCGTCCCGGTCCACGATTTTTTCTCCTTCCGGTGCGACGACGAGGTAGAGGGACATGGTTTTGTTGTCAGCCGAGATGGAGAAAAGGCCGCGGATCAAGTAGCCCGGCTCCATGCGAAAAGCCTGCACCAGCTCATTGGCGGAATCGGCCGGCGCAAAGCGGTACAGCTTTCTCGTGAGCAGCGACTTTGTCACGCTTCCGGATGAGACGGGAGAAGCGGCATCCTCATCCAGCGGCGCGTATACCGTCTGACTGGTATAGAGCGCCAAGCCGGGAGAGAAGGGCAGACGGCCGATATCCTCTCCCGCCTCCAGCTCGCGGATGAGCTTGTCGGCCTCCGCCGCCGGGATCAATTCCCCCGCTTTTTTCGTTCGCAAGATGTGGAGCAAGAGTTTCATCTCCTCAGCCGCTTCCGGTTCCACCTCCGCATCGACGGGGTCCAGCTCAAAGTAACTGGCTCCCTGGACCGTCCGCATCACTTCGCCGATGGCAAAATCGGCTGCATTGCGCAGCGCTGTCTGTTCGCGCGTCTGGTTGTAGACCTGCACGCCGGAGACGTAGACCGAGGTGAGCGGAATCAGGATAATCAGAAAAATAAACAGGGCAGCGAGAACTTCCACCAGCGTCACCCCGGACTGGTCGCGGAGCAGCCGAGGAAAAAGGCTTGTCCGTTTCATGGAGCGGCGCCTCCTTTGCCGGGATGGGCTGCGGCAGCCTGCAGCAAAGCCAGCTCTTGCCCTTCGGGAGAGGTGATCCGTACGGTGATCAGGATCATTGATTGGCTGGCCAATTGGTAGCGAGGCTCCTCCAGAAATGCGAGAGAGACGCTCCGGTGGTAGGTGCGTCCGTTTACCTGGACAGCGGGTAAGCGGACTTCTTTGACCCCTTCGTCATGCAGATCCTGGGTCAACTCGGCGAGACGTTGGAAGTTCAGCTTGGCTGTCGAATAGCGGCTCAAAAGGTCGGCCGGCAGCGTCGCGGCTGTCAGGTCGCCATTGCCGGAGCGCCAGGATTCGGCCAGCTGTCTGGCCAGATTCATAGCGACCAGCTTGCTGTCCTCTTTTCCCGACAGCTCCATGCTGCGGACGAGCAGATTGCTCAGCATCAGCAAGGCGATCGAGAGAATCACGATGGAGGCGAGAACTTCGATCAGCGTCATTCCTTTTTCGTTTCGACTGTCATTCCACATGTGCCGGCTCCTCCTTTCATACGGTTCTCCCTCATCTTACAAGTCTGAAAACGCATTCTAATATGTAGATCCCGTGACATTCAGCAAAAATCCAACAAATTTCGACAAAAACCCAAAGGAAATAAGTAGAGAAATGTCGTATAAAGTATGAGCAAATACATGGATACTACGAACGTCCTATGATATTCTACCTCCAATGTACTATGAACGACTCCATTTGGCTATAAACAGGTGATTACATGATTCTATCAGGCTTTACCGGGTACTACATCGTATACCTGTCGCTTACCCTGCTCTTTTTCCTGTTGCTTTTCCGCCGCTTGCGCGCTTGCCACGGGCTGATCGGATACGCTGGGTTTGGTGCAGCTGTCCTCCTTGGCGCTCTTCTCCCCTTTTCACTGACTCTTCTCGGAAGGCTGGAAACGGCTGTCCTGACCGTCCTGATTACACTTCTGCTCGCTTATTTTATCGCCAAAGGCATAGCGGATCGGGAGAAAACCCGCTCTTCAGACTTTTTCTTCGGTTCACGCGATTCCGATGAAGCCGCGAATGCCGCTCTGTCTGCTGCCCTGCCGCAGCCGCCAGCAGAAGAAGGCAGTGTCCCGGATGGAGTGCGGGTCCAAGACCGTGTTCAAGACGATATCCAAGTCCATGTCCGAGTCCAAGCCGATGTCCAAGCCGATGTCCAAGCCCAAGCCCAAAACTCTCCCCATCCCCAAGCCATCCTGGTGTGGGAGGAGCGGGAACAGCGGGCAGCGCTGGAGGAAGTCGCAGCCGCGGTGGCACAGGATCATACGGGTGGCGAGGAAACCGGAGCAGGCGTGCAGGCGGAAAACGATGCCCTTTTGCCGGATTTGGAAGGTATCGCTCTGGCAGAGTGGGAGCTGGCAAAAGCGTTTGCCGAAGCGGCCGCTGAGGGAGAGCGGGAGGATTCGGAACGCCTCGATGCCTCCTTTCTGGACGAGCCCATCGAGGCCGGCTGCCAGGATACGGCGAGACCGGAAGCGGTCGACGATGATCTCTTGCCATGGAATCTCTCCGATGATCCGCTGCCGGCAGCGGAAGAAGATGTACCGGTGGCTCTCCCGGCGGATAGCGCCCTCTTGCTGAGCAGGTTCGAAGAGGAACTGGATCGGGTAGACGATCCTTCGCTGGGAGAAGAGCGTACCTATCCAAACATGCGCCTCAGCCCGAGGGCTTGAGGAGTCCACATCAAAGCGGAAGTGAGCGAGATCGTGTTGCGAATCCAATCATATCAATTGTACGGTGGCGTTTTTGCGCTCCTCTTGGTCCAAACCCTGGTGTTCGGGGCTGTCTCCCTGCTCGCCTCCGGCTTGTGGGAACAGTCCGGATCAGCCGCCGGAGGAAGGCTCCCTGCCATACAGGTGGCGGGCTTGTCTCTGGAGGGACGAACATGGGCGGAGGCGCGGGCGGACGTGGAGCGGAAGCTGGATGACCTCTCTCGCGCACCGCTGCTGCTCACGCTGGACCAGCGGACATATCCGCTGGACAAAGACAAGCTCGGTCTCCGCTATGAACTGGATCAGACGATGGAGCGGGTCAAGGAAAGGGCGGAACGGTCCGCGGGAATCGCAGGTATCGTAAACCGACTGACGGGTGACGAAGGGGAAGCCCGCATCCCGCTGTCGGTCGTCTATGACCGCCACGAACTGAAAAGGCAGATCGCGGACATTGCGCGCGAAGTCGAGCAAGAGGCGCGGGCAGCCACTCTGCGAATCGAGCAGGAGAGAGCGGTGGTGGTTCCAGAGAGGATCGGCTACCAGGTGGATGTAGAAGAGACGATTGCGGCCGTGGAGACGGAGCTCGAGACCCTGCGCTTCTCTTTGCAAACCCCGCTGATGGTGAAAAAAGAGGTGCCCGCGATCGTTTCGAAGGACTTGGAGCAAAGCACGGAGCTGCTCTCGCAATGGAGAGCGCAGCTGGCCGCTTCCGTCCCCGACAGGCTGGAGAATGTGAAAAGGGCTGCTGAGCTGATCAACGGTACGATTCTGCTGCCGAATCAGGTCCTCTCCTTCAACGAGTTGACAGGTCCCTATACCGCCGCAAACGGCTACCGCCCCTCTGCGGATAAAAAGCAGGAGGCAATCCCCGACGGACTGGGCGGCAGCGCTGTTCAAGTCGCCTCAGCACTCTACGAGACCGCAGTCATGAGCGGGCTGGAGATCATCGAGCGGCACAGCGCCAAGCGGCCGGTCGATGTACAGAAGCTGGGGATGGAGGCTTTTGTAAACGGCGAAGAATTTGACCTGCGCTTTGCCAACCGCCTGGACAGACCGGTCTACATCCATGCGGCGGTCGAGCAGGGCAGTCTGCGCGTGGCTCTCTACGGCCCCGCATCGCCTGCGGCGGAGAAGCCGCTTTTGACCACGGAGATCAGCGAGTATTACACACCGGACACGATCGTGCGGGCAGACCCTGCGCTCCCGGCCAATGCCGAGCGGATCGAGCGGGTCGGCGAAAAGGGCTTTCGGGTTAAAGTATATCTCTACTATCCTCAGGCGGACAAAAAGGCGCCCGTCGCGGACAATGTATATCTGCCGATCCCCCATGTAATCGCGGTCGGTCCCGAGCGAGCGGGAGCCGCCGCGCGAGAGAGAAGGCCGGTGGCGGACTGGCCGACAGAGGCAGAGGAGGAATGGCTGGCGACCAGCGGGCAGTACACCCCGGCGGACCGCCTCCCGGATAACGGGAAGCCGCCGGATATTGACCCGCTCCCGCTACAGCCGGCTGCACCCGCCGTTGCCGACAGCCCCGCACCCGCGAGCAGCGCGGCTGCCGGGAGCTCGTCCGCACTAGGCGGCACGTCTGCCGGCTCTGCCGGGGGATCGAAAGGATCGGTCGAGAAGAATAACGGCATGATTATTTTACATGATGCGCCTGTGAGGTGAGGGGTATGGGGAGAAAACGACTGGGCGACATTCTTGTCGAGAGCGGCTTGATCAGTGAGGAGCAGCTGCAGGAAGCGCTGGTCGAGCAGAAAAAATCGAAGCTGAAGCTGGGCGATCATCTCCTGCAGCAGGGCTATATCACCGAGCAGCAGCTGATCGAGATTTTGGAGTTTCAGCTGGGGATTCCGCACGTCAGCCTGTACCGCTTCAAAATGGATCCATCCCTGTCCAGCATCGTGACCGAGGAGGTAGCCAAGCGCTACTCGCTGATTCCTCTCAAAAAGGAAGGAAACCGGCTGACTGTGGCGATGGTCGATCCGCTTGATTACTTTGCCATTGACGAGCTGCGTCTGAGCACCGGCTTTGTCATCGAGCCGGTCATCGCCACCCGGGATGAAGTGCATCGGGCGATTTCCCGGATGTACAGCATGCAAGGGTCCGTCAAAGAACTGATGGAAAAGATGGAGATCGATGAGATCGAGGAGTCCCGGATCGTCGATGAAGACTCGCCTATCGTCCGCTTGGTCAACCAGATGTTCGAGCAGGCTGTCCAGCTTAGAGCCAGCGATATTCACATCGACCCGCAGGAGGACGGTGTGCGCATCCGCTACCGGGTGGACGGGGTACTGCGGACGGAGCGGGTGCTGCCGCGCCATATGATCGGCATCCTGACGGCGCGGATCAAGATCATGTCCAACTTGAACATCGCCGAGCGGCGGACGCCTCAGGACGGACGCATCCAGATGCATGTGGACTACAAGGAAATCGATGTGCGCGTCTCCACGCTGCCCACGATCTACGGCGAAAAGATCGTCATGCGCCTCCTCGATATCTCCAACGCGCTGATCGAGATCGACAAGCTGGGGTTGACGAACCGGAATCTGGCCTATTTCCGCGATCTGGTGAACCGGCCGAACGGGATCATGCTGGTCACCGGTCCGACGGGCAGCGGCAAGACCACGACGCTGTATGCCGCACTGAACCACCTCAATCAAGAGGATGTCAATATCATCACGGTAGAAGATCCGGTCGAGTACCAGCTGGAGGGCATTAACCAGGTGCAGGTAAACGACGGTATCGGGATGAGCTTCGCCTCCGTGCTCCGTTCCATCCTGCGGCAAGACCCCGACATCATCATGGTCGGGGAGATCCGGGACCGGGATACGGCGGAGATCGCGATCCGGGCGGCGCTGACGGGGCACCAGGTGCTCAGCACCCTGCATACCAATGATGCCGTCAGCAGCGTCACCCGCCTGTTGGATATGGGCATCCCTCCGTTTTTGCTGGCCTCGTCGCTCAACGGCGTCCTGGCGCAGCGGCTGGTCAGACGCATCTGCAAAGAATGCAAACAGGAAGTAGCTGCCACCGAACAGGAAAAGGCGCTTTTTGCCCAGAGGGGTCTGACGGTCGAGACGCTCTGGCGTGGCACAGGCTGCGGCAGCTGCAGCATGACGGGCTATCGCGGCAGATTGGCCGTACATGAGAGCTTTCGCATGGACGATACGCTGCGGCAGATGATGATCCAGCGGCTGCCTGCCGGCGAATACAAGAAGCATGCGGTGAAAAACGGGATGGTGCTGATGTTCGACGACGCGCTGCTGAAAGTGAGACAGGGCTTTACCACCCTGGAGGAAATCTATCGGATTGCACTGCCGGAATAGCAGCCGGCCGGATATTTGTACGAGGAGTGAACCCATATGGCTGGTGTGGAAATCAAAAAACTGCTCCGGTACGCTTTCGAGAAAAAAGCGTCGGACTTGCATGTGACAGTCGGAACACCGCCTGCCTTTCGCATCGACGGAGAGTTGCGCCGCCTGGATATTTCGCCGCTGGCGCCGGCAGATACGGAAGAGATGGCCAAGGAGCTGATTCCGCCCCATCTGTTTCCGCATTTCCTGGAAAAAGGGGAGCTCGACTTCTCCTACGGGCTGCCGGGAATCTCCCGCTTTCGTATCAACGCCTATCACCAGCGGGGCTGCATCGGGATCGTAGCCCGCGTCATTCCGACCGGCATCCCTTCGCTGGAAGAGTTGAATCTGCCGGATGTGATCCGCAAGTTTTGCCATAAGCCGCAGGGGCTGCTCCTCGTCACCGGGCCCACGGGCAGCGGCAAATCGACGACGCTGGCCGCAATGATCGACTACATCAACCGGAACATGCGCAAGCATATCGTGACGCTGGAGGATCCGATCGAGTACCTGCACAAGCATCAGCTCTCCATCGTAAACCAGCGGGAGATCGGATTCGATACGAGCGATTTTGCCAGCGGACTCAGAGCTTCGCTGCGACAGGACCCGGACGTGATCCTGGTCGGCGAGATGCGCGATCTGGAGACGATCCAGACGGCTGTCACGGCGGCTGAGACCGGTCACCTGGTGCTGGCTACGCTGCACACGACGGATGCGCCCAAGACGATCGACCGGATCATCGATGTCTTTCCGGGGCACAAGCAATCCCAGATCCGGATGCAACTGGCCTCCGTACTGGTCGGAATCGTCTCGCAGCGGCTGTTCCCCAAAGTGGGGGGAGGACGTGCGGTCGCGACGGAAATTCTCGTCCATACCCACGCCGTCGCCAATCTGATCCGCATCGAAAAAAACCACCAGATCAAAAGCCTGATGCAGACGGGACGGGAACTGGGCATGCACACCATGGAGTCCTCCGTGAAGGAATTGCTGGAGAAGGGCGAGATCACGCCGGAGTCCGCGCAGCATTTTTTGAATGAAAGGGCGCTGGAGTAGATGCCGACGTTTATCTATGAAGCGAGGGATCGCGCCGGCAAGCGCAAGCGCGGCAAGGTCGAGGCAGGAAGCAAGCCCGCGGCGATCGTCGAGCTGAAACGGCAGGGGCTGGCTCTCCTGGCGATCGAACAGGAGAGCAAGAGTCTCCTGCAAAAGGAAATCGATATCGGCCGTCCGGTCAAGTCGCAGGACTTTATCGTCTTCCTGCGTCAGCTCGCCACCCTGATCAAAGCGGGCATCGGGATCGTCGATTCGATTCATATCTTGAGCCAGCAGAGCGAAAGCAAGGTATTGCGCAGGATTTTGCTGGAGGTGGAGGCGGACATTCGCAAAGGCGGCCAGTTGTCCGAGGCATTTTCCAAGCATCCCAAGGTATTCGAGGCGATGTTTCTCAGCATGATTCGCGCTGGAGAGGCGTCGGGCAGTCTGGAAATCGTATTGGACAGGCTGGCTGCGTATTACGAGAAGTCGCACTACACGCGGGAGCGTATCAAGTCGGCGCTCATGTATCCGCTGACCGTCGGCATCTTGTCGGTGGCGGTGACGATGTACCTCTTGATGAACATCGTTCCCACCTTTGTCTCCATGTTTGCCAGCTTTCATGCGGAGCTCCCCGCGATGACGCGGATGGTGATGACCGCCAGTCAGAGCCTCGTTAGTTCTTGGCATCTATATTTAATTAGTATTTTCGTCCTAATTTTCATTAGTAAATTCATTGTCAATACTCCATATGGACGTTATTTGGCGGATTATGCTAAACTAAAAATGCCGATATTTGGCAAATTGTTGCAAAAGGGTGCGCTCGCACGCATGAGCCGCACGCTGAGCACATTATTTTCCAGTTCGGTGCCGATCCTGCAAGCACTGACGATCGTGGAGGACGTCGTCGGGAACAAAATTATCAGCCAAGCCGTGCATGAGTCCAAAACCAGCCTGCGCGAGGGGCAGCCGCTATCGGAGCCGCTCAAGCGGGCATGGGTGATCCCGCCGCTCGTCTCGCGGATGATCGCCATCGGAGAAGAGACAGGCTCTCTGGATCAGATGCTGGAAAAGGTCGCTGACTTTTACGAGGCGGAGGTGGATAATGCCGTTGACAAGATCAAGACGCTCATTGAGCCGCTCATGATCGTGATGCTTGCCGCGATTGTCGGCACGATTGTCCTCGCAATTATGATTCCGATGTTTGAAATTTTTGGAAAAGTTGCCTAGATTGCCATACGTGAATGGTAGGGGAGGAATTCATATGTTTACACGCTATTTGAAGGATCAGCGCGGCCTTACCTTGGTCGAGCTGCTGGCGGTTGTCGTTATTTTAGGGATTATTGCAGCGATTGCGATTCCTTCCGTGGGGAATATTATTGAGAATAGCCGGAAGGATGCTCATATTGCCAATGCGCAGATGCTGGCGAGCGCGGCGCGAATGGCGGCGATTTCCGAGGGGAAAGCGACGGGGAGCTACACGCTGAAGAAATTGCAGGAAGAGGGCTTTATCGGCGATATCCAGGTGCCCGGACAGGATGGTCTCTATGACGCTGAGGATACAGAAGTTACGATCACGTTGGTAGAAGAGAAGGACACGAAAATCGAGAAAGAAGTCATTAAGGTAACTCTTTCTGACGGAAAAAATACGTTTGTGGATAATGAAGACGTCAGTGCGTTGGATCGGGATAAAGTGTACCTGGATGGCAAACCGGCTGCCTCCGGTTCTTAATCTCTAACCATGTAAGATCCAAAAACTTCCTCCATCCTCTCCGATGCAGGAAGTTTTTTCCCTAAGCGGAAGCCGTGACTACCACAAAAGCTCCACGAGGAGAAAAGCCATGGAACAGTTGCTCACCCTCATTTTTTTTCTATTCGGTCTCATCTTCGGTTCTTTCTTCAATGTCGTCGGTCTGCGCGTGCCAGAGGGGGAATCGATCGTCCTGCCTCCCTCTCGCTGTCGCAGCTGCGGCGCGAGATTGCGACCGGCGGACCTGATTCCGGTGCTCTCCTACCTCTTTAGCAAAGGCGCATGCCGTCATTGTCACGCGAAAATTTCACCGCTCTACCCGGCCGTTGAGGGATTGACCGGTTTGGCCTTTGCGCTCGTCTATCAGGTGTACGGCTGGAGCGGCGAGACGGCGGCGGGCCTGCTGTTTGTCTCGGTCCTGGCGATCATCAGCGTCTCGGATCTCGCCTATCGGCTCATTCCGGACAAGATTACCCTGCCCGCATGGGGGCTCTTTCTCCTCCTGCGCTGGTGGATCCATCCGGCAGAGCCGTATGGGCTGCATCTGCTCGCCATGGCGGTCGGCTTTGGGGTGTTTTTCCTGCTGACGGTGCTCTCCCGCGGCGGTGTGGGCGGCGGCGACATCAAGCTGTTTGCCGTGGTCGGCCTGTTTCTCGGCCTTCGCTTGCTGGTGCTGGCGATCTTCTTATCTGCGCTATTGGGAACGATCTACGGCATCGGCCTGATCCTTTTGCGCGGTGCCGGCCGGAAGACACAGGTTCCGTTTGGTCCGTTTATCGCGGCGGGGTCTTTTCTGGCCTACGTGGCGGGGGACGGGCTCATTCGTTGGTACGTGGAATGGTTCTTGTAATCGCTTCGGGCCTGGTCATATTCTCCTGTGCGGAGCGGCAGGTCGGCGGATGGCTGATGTCGAATGAAGTAAAGCAATCATAAAAAAATAGTACTACGTTAAACAGAACGTGCCGCACGCAACCGAGAAGCGCAGTGATGCGAATTGAGCGCTCAAATGAAAAGCAAAGGCAACGTGCAGAAAGGAAAAGAAGCGGATGAAACTGCGCATCCCTTTTCAGACATATCCCGTTCGGATCGGCATCGCCATGGAGGAGGAAGGGCTTCGCTTTGTTGAAGCCAAATGTGTGGACGGCGGTGTAGAGATCCGGCAGGCAGGACGGATCCGGCTGGAGGACGGGTGCATGGAGAATGGACGGATCATCGACATGGAGCGTGCCAAATTGCAGCTCGCTCTCGCGAAGAAGGAGCTTCGTCTCTCGAAAAAGAAGGCGATTCTCTCCATCCCGACGTCCACGGTCGTCATCCGCAAAACCCGTCAGCCCAGGCTGTCGCCCGAAGAGATTCGGTCGCTTCTGGAGATCGAGCTGGGCACCACGATCCACCTGCCCTTTTCACGCCCTTATTTCGATTTTCACAAGATCGGAGAGGTGGAGCCGGAGCAGGATCCAAACGAACGAGACGGCTTCGGATTGGACGACGCCCTGCCGGAGGACGAATATTTGGTGATCGCAGCGCCGGGCGATGTGATCGATCCCTATATCGAACTGCTGAAAGTGCTGGATCTGGAGGTCACCGCGGTCGACATCGAGCCTTTGGCACTGTATCGGTTGCTGCTGGCGAGCGGTGAAGGGTACCCGACCGATTTTATGTTTTTGCAATTGGGACCGCACGCGGTCAACGTGAGCATTTTTCAAAGCGACATTCCGGAGTTCTTGCGGAGCATTCCGATCCAAATGGCCCACTATCAGCCGGCTGGGGAGCCCGCCCTCCAAGGCGAGTCATCCGGGGCTTTGGATGCCTTCGTCCAAGATCTGATCAGGGAAGTAGACCGGGTGATCAATTTTTATCAATTCAGCATGAAAAATGACGGGACCCGGATCAAAACGATCTACATAACGGGCGAAGGATCCAATCTGGAAGAGATGATTGCGATGCTCCAGCCGCGGATGTCCAGCTTGCAAATCCACCCCCTGCCCACCCACCATATCCGGCACCAGCCGACGCTGCAAAAGAGCGTGCAGGCGATTACGGCTGCGGCGGGACTAACCTTGAGAGGTTGACGATCAGTGGTAACCATTAACCTATTGCCGAAAAAGAAAAAGGTGAGCGGCGGTGCCATGTGGCTCTCGGTAGCGGGGGCACTCTGGCTGATCGGCGCTGCCTGGATGGGCTGGACCTATTACGCGGATCGGACGGCTGTCGATCGGCTGCAACAGGAAATCGCCCAGCATGAGCAGATGCTCAAGGCCGCAGAGAAGCGGCTGGGGACGAAGGCGGCGACGGCAACGGTTCAAGAATATGTCGAGGTGTCCGAGCGGGTGCAGCATCTATTCCGGCCGACGACGCTCTTGTTGGACGAGCTCGCCGAAAATCTGCCGGATCGGGGCAAGCTGCAGAAAATCAGCTACAGCCTGGACGGACAGGTGCAGCTCGTCGGCCGCTTCGAGCAATACGACGACGTGGCTGCTTATTTGCATCATCTGCAAGCCTCTCCGCAGGTACGAAAAGCGCAGGTCAAGTCCATCGTATCCGCTCCCATCAAATGGATCGGGCCCGTCGATGAACAGGGGAAGCCGCTTTCCCCTTCCCTGCAGGCAGTCGGCGGAGACATCTTGCCGCGCTATACAGCCACATTTGAACTGAGGGTCCAGACGGTCGATCTGGCTGAGCTGATCCAGCGGCTCACCGATCTTGCGTCTGCGCAGAAAAAGTAGGAGAGTAACTATGGCCGAGAGAACACGTCAAATTCTTTTCTTGTTTGTCGCTCTGCTGTTCGCCCTGCTGGCTGTCTTCTACTATTTCTACCTCACGCCCATGCAGGAGAAAAAGAAACAGCGCACCGTGGAGCTGGCCCAGCTTCGCGCCACGGTTCAGGGAATGACGGAGCAAAAGCAAAACCAGCAGAATGAGAGAACCGTTTCCGAACAAAAACTGGCCAGGGTGGCCGAAGCCATTCCCGTCACGCCGTACACGGATCAGCTGATCAAGGATTTGGGCAAGCTGCAGACGATCAGCAATGTGGAGATTCTCAGCGCTACTTTTTCGGAGCAAAAAGCCATGTCGGCCAAGGAGATTGCGGAAAAGATAATCGCCAGAGGAGACGAGGGCTGGGCGGAATCGGGCGAGGCTGATGCGGACGGGGAAGAGGTTGCGGATGCCGGGGTCGATGGGGATGCCGGGACGGCAACCAAGGCCGATGCGGGAACGAAGGCCCCTCCCTCCGTAGAGACGATCAAGCGCTTTCTGCCGGAGACGACTTTGGGCAGCGTAGAGATTACGCTTTCCATAAAAGCACAGTACGAGGAACTGTATCGTTTTCTGACAGAGGTCCAGGACTTGTCCCGGTACCTGCGGGTGGATGAAATCAGCGTCACGTCCGATGAAAAAGACGAGTTCACGGTGTCCGCGGACGACAAGATGACGGCCACGGTGAAGCTGACCAGCTACTACGCACCGGAGTTCAGGCAGTTGGTCGGAAAGCCGCCCGCCGTCGATGTGGATGCTCCGTCGGGCAAAGGGAATCCGTTTGAGTATGGGACGATGCACAAGCCCGCAGATGAAGCGGACAGGTAACAGGCGTTTCCCAGCCTTGCGATCATGCACGGGATAGAGATAGATAGCGAAGAAAAAGCCGTTGCTTCGGAGGCAACGGCTTTTTTCATCTCTTCTGGTTGTTTTTGGGCTTCTCCTGCGCCGCTAGCTTTTCCTGCCGCTCTTTGATCAATGCCAGAACAGCCAAGATGCTTCCGATCAGAGTCAAAATGGCGGACAAAAACGCAAGCTCATCCGAAGAGAAATAATCAGATTGCTGACCCATCGATATCGCCTCACTCACCGGCATTCTTTACAGTGTATGAAGCATCGGGCGCCGGGGAATGGGCTTTCGTCCCGAAAAAGCCGGGTTACTCAAAGGCTCTGCGGGCTGGCCAGGAGCCCTGCATTTTGCGGATTTGCACAATCTGGCCGGCGTGAAACGCATCGTGCGTGATGATGCTGAATACGCGCAGGCCCAGGGGGCTGACGGGAAAAGGACGATCGAAGTCTTCTTCGCGCAGCGCAGCGAGCAACTCGCGCAGCTGATGATGAATCGTCTCCATCCGTTTGACATCGGCTTGCCACGCCTCTTCGTCATCTGGACCGCCCGAAGGGGTAAAGGTGTCATCATTGGTGGCGGCGGCGACAACTTCCTTATTTTGCAAGCGGCAGAGCAGCTGTTCCTTGAAAAAGAGGAGATGGCTGACGATTTCCCAAATCGTGTTCGCCGCTGCGCCGGGCGGGCGCCAGCTGGCCTGGGCCGCGGTCAATCCGGCCAAAGCATCCTTCAGGGGCGGATACCAATCTTCCTGCAGGTATGTGTGATCGAACTCACGCAAAAGCAAATCCATCCGGTTCATAAGATTCCTCCTCATCTGGGAAAGGGTGGTGGGGCGCGGTATAATGGGGGAAACAGCATCAGACAACCGCTTGTAACCATCTAAAATGTTTTTAATAGTTACAAGACCAATATACCATATCCTGGTTTCTGAATTCAAGAGAGGAGAACGCATGTGGAATGGCTTTGTCTCGATTTTCTTAACAGCGATTACAGAAATTGGCGCGGCTCCGGCGAGCGGGTAGACCGACTGAACCAGCCGGAGTGGTGGCAGAAATTTTCGCGGAAATGGATACTGGACTTGCCGATGCCGACGGAGCCTGCCGTTATCGCCGCCTTGACAGAACTCAGGAATTATATGCGCCGGGTGACGGAAGCCGTAGCTGCCCGGCAGGCGCCAGATGAGCAGGATTTGGCGGGAATCAACCGGATCGCTGCATCGGTCCCGACGTACAGACGGCTTGTCTTTGATCCGGAGGCACAGTATCAAGTGCAGGAGGTGGTCTTGGGTGAGGGCTGGGAAGGCCTGATGGGAAAAATCCTTTCCTCCTTCGGGGACCTTTTGACGAAAGGGGACCCGAGACGCCTGAAAATCTGTGAAAATCCCAATTGCCTCTGGGTCTATTACGACGAGAGCCGGAATCGCTCCAGTCGCTGGTGCGAGGACAAGACCTGCGGCAATCTGATGAAGGTGCGCCGTTTTCGCGAAAGGCAAAAACAGAAGGGAGGGGGAGCGGCGGAGGGTGAAGACTGATCACGGTTGCCCTCTTCCGGCAGGAGAGCCAATCGACGAGAAAGAGGGGGAAAAGGTATGGGTGACCTTGATCGCTTTGAACTGCGCTTGGAGGAGCTGACCCCAGCAGATATTCCCGATTTGCTCCGGCTGTCGGCTATGGTGGGCTGGGATTATGACGAAGAAGAGGTGGCCACTTTTTTTATCGCCGGGAGAGTTTTCGGCCACCGGGACCGGGAGGGGGGCGTATGCTCCTGTGCAGCCGTTATCCCGTACGGCGAGTCGCTGGCTTCCATCGGGATGGTCATCGTACATCCTGACTATCGGGGGAGGGGGCTGGGAAAGGAAGTCACGCAGGCATGTGTCGACGCCGGCAACGAACAGACGGCGGATGGCCGCGCGCCCGCCTTGATGCTTGTCGCCACACCGGCAGGGAGACCGGTCTATGAAGGGCTCGGTTTTGCTGCCGTGGACTGGGTGCACAAATACTTGTGCGACCGCTATCAGCCATCAGCGGGACCGCACGCGGAAGGCTCTAGTAAAGCGACACCGCCCGCAAGCTCGCTGTGGGAGGTACAGCCCTTGGCTCCCGAACATCTGGAGCCGATCATCCGCCTGGACAAACAGGCATTCGGCGCGGACAGAAGAGAATTTTTGTTCCGCCGGATCGTCCAGGCACGGAAAAAGCTCGTCTTGTTGGGGAGGGACGGTTCCGTCGCGGGCTACGGGCTGGGCGTAGAGGGCCCTGTCAATCTGGTGCTCGGCCCCATCGTCGCTCCCGATGAGCAGGCGGCCGTACTGCTGGTGGATGCACTGGCGCACAACTACCCCGGGAAGCTGCGAATCGATGTCCCCTCCGGACACGAAGGGTTTCGGCGCTTTCTGGAAGGAGCGGGATTCACCCAGGTGACGCAGCCGCCGATCATGGTAAAGCAAGCGGACCGATTGCCAAAGCGAAATGGCTGTCTGTACGCGATCGCGTCTCAGGCGTTTGGATGATCGCCATGGGGAGGGACAATAGCCTGGAAAATCGGAGTAGAGAGGCATTCATCGGATCATCGTGATGCCCCGACAGAGGCGTTTGGATCATTGTGTTATAAAACGGAAAAGGACGGCCGGGAACCCGCTTATGGTCCCGGTCGTCTCTTTTTCTGTCCGTGTTTCTCGGTTTAGGGGGCAGGCTTCTGTTCGAGTTGCGGCTGTTGGCGCAGCAGGGGCACGATGAACAGCAGACCGACGATAAAGAGGAACGCGGCGATCTCGTATACAGAGACCAGCGACAACATTTTTTTCATCGTCCCGGCGATGCTCATCGTCAGCACCATCGCACCTGTAAACAGCGGGCTGAGAATGCCCATCACGCGGCCGACAAAGGCCCCTTCGGTGTACTTCAAGATCATGGTGTTGATGCCGATGTGGATGCATGGCATGAACAAGCCGTTGAATAGCTGCGCCGTCATCGTCAGCCACAGATTGGTGGAAAGACCGGCTACCACAAAGGCGATCGCATTCACCAGCATCCCGACGACGAGCAGTTTTTGCGGCGGCGTTTTCTTGGCGACGGTCATCGTCAGCGCGCCTCCGAGAATCATGCCGACACCGTTGACGGCCATCAACCACTGCAGGCTTTCCTTCGGCAGGCCCAGCCGCTCTGTCACCAGAAAGATGCCCATCGGCTGAATCATGCCGATACTGAGTCCAGCGGCCAAAAAGCAGAAACCCAGCTTGGTCAGCACGGGATTGCCCAGGACATAGCGGATGCCGTTCCCCATCTCTTGCAGGAGCGTCGTGGCCCGCTCATTCTTTTCCTCGACGCGGTCGGGCGGCAGGAAAAACAGCACAGCCGCGGAGAGCAGAAAGGCGACGCCCATGATGCCGATCGCCGCGCTGATGCCAAAGGTTTGGTAGACAAACGTGCCCAGCACGGGACCGAAGATCATGAAGACGGCGAACAACGTCTGATAGATCGACATCCCCGCCTGCATCTGATCCTCGGGCAAATGCATCTTGAAGAGCTTCATGCCGGAAGGCTGCGAAAACTGAGACAGGATGGCGGAGACGAGCGTGGCGAAAAATACCGCTTTCCAGGTCCCGAATACAAAGGTAAGCAGCACGACGAATACGGAAACCGCGCTCAAAAGGTCGCACCAAACCATGGTATGCTTGGGGCGCCAGCGGTCAGCAAAGGTGCCGCCGATAAACGAAAAGATAAAGATGGGCGCAAATTCCGCCAGATAGATCATCGAGACGGCAAACGGATCGCCATGGGTCTGTTCCATCACGAACAGCAGCACGGCAAAATTTCGCACCCAGATGCCGATCTGCAAAAACAGGGCCGAGAGCAAGATCGTCCGGACAACCCGGTTTTGAAAAATACTTGTTTGGGCCATAAAATAGCCTCCTTATCCTGGTTTCCGGATAGGAGGCGGCTGTATAATTCATGATCGCAAAAGGAACCAAACCACAAACAGCCGGGGGCTGCCGGGAAGTTCCGCACTCCGTCGGGCCGTTCGCTTAAATGACAAGCATTGCGCGGAATATCGCGAGCAATACCAGGATCAGGCGAGGCCGCGGATGGACTCTCTTCTAGTGGAAGACCCCGATACGAAGTCTTTTTCCGCTAGCAAAGAATAAAGGCGACGATGAACAATGACACCAATCCCTATCCAGAAACCGTTTTTGTTTCCCCATAGACATGGATGTTTCAAACGGTTGTTTCGTTGGAGGCAGGATTACATGATCATTGTTCATAAGTCACCCTTCCGAATTTGTATGGGTTAAATCTTACCATGTGGAGAAAAAGGATGTCAATACAAATATTTCCTTGTATGTGGGGCTGCTTCTACGTACGGTTGGGCCGTCTCGGTCAATCTTGCCTCGGCGTCGCAGGTCCGGTCTCCCGTCGACGAGCGAGCTAGCGACCCTAACTGTGCCAGCTCCGGCCATGCTGTGATCGCCCCTGGTTGTCTGCAACAAAAAGGAAGGCTTTTCCGGAATGCATGCACACCCGGCTGGAAATCGCGCATACTAATGAAAGAAAAAAAGGGGGAGGGTGCGAAAGGAGGGTCCAGCGATGAGAAGACGCTTTATCCGATTTTTGCTGTACGGCTTCCTCGTCGTCGCTTTGCTCGTAGCCATCGCAGCCTGGTACCTCGATCCCTACCGACCGAACGCAGATGCGATGAGCGCGATGAGGGACGGAGACGGGGTGAGAGTGGTGGAACGAGCGGGCTTGATCATCTTTGAGGGCGGGGAGAGTTCTCCACCCGGGATGATCTTTTATCCGGGCAGCCTGGTCGGCCCGGAGAGCTACGCTCCACTCGCCCGTCTCATGGCGTTGTCCGGCCACCGGACGGTGATCGTCAAAATGCCCCTCAACCTCGCCGCCACGGGAGAGGACCGGGCCGAAGACGTGCTGAAGGCATATCCCGAGGAGCCTTTTGTGATTGGCGGCCATTCGCTCGGAGGCGTCGTCGCTTCTCGCTATGCCGCCCTGCACCCGGAAAAATTCATGGGGGTGTTCCTGCTCGCCGCCTATCCGGATCAGCGGGGGAATTTGGCTGACAAAGCATTGCCTGTCCTCTCTCTGATCGGATCCAGAGACGGTGTGGTGAATCAGGAGGAGTATGAAAAAGCGCGGCAGTATCTCCCGCCGAATACGGATCTCCTGACAATTGCAGGGGGGAATCATGCCCAATTCGGCAGCTATGGACCCCAAAAGGGAGACCAGCCGGCGGTGATCTCCGCCGAAGACCAGTGGCAGCAGACGGCGTCTGTGCTGAAAGAATGGATGAAGAGCACGGTTTCAGGGCTGGGCAGATGAGTGAATCGCCGGCTCCCTGATGATTCCCGAGACCACGCCCACGATCCGGATATTTTCAGAGGGCAGAATCAGGGGAGGATGATGATCTGTGCAGGCAAACACACACTCGACGGGGTTTACCTCAGAGGCGATCCGGACGAGATACTGACCCTCTTGCCGTACCAGCACCGGTCTTCCGATGATCGGCTCCAGGGAAAAATCGGAGATCAACAATGCGTCGCCGCTGGAGATGCCGAGCCCGCTCAGGCCGTCATCTCTCATCTGCAAGGCGAAGCGGGCGACGTGGTACCGGGCGGCTTCGATCCAGGGCATCAGCGATAGCTCCTCTTCCTCCAGAGACAGATCGAAAAAGCGGGTGCTGTAAGCATCCCCAGCCAAAAAAAACGTCTTCATGCGGGACGGCTCCTTTTCGGGTTCGATTTCTGATCAGGCTTGTTGCAGGGGACAGGCCTCTTGGGTCCCGCTTCGCCAGATGCTACCAGATTAGCGGATGCCCCTTGGCGTACATCCTGCTCAGCAAACGATCAAATCTCTTCTGGGCGAGTGACAGCGGCACGCGAAAAATGGCGGCCAGACGGGAAGGGGCTTCGTATCGGGAGCAGTTTTCCAGCAGCGGCCCAAACATCGGGTAGGGCATCAGCAGATGCTCCGCAAAATGATTGGCCTGTGCCTCCTGCCAATCGATCATCGCGTCTTTGCCCCAGGGCTGCATGCCTTCGTGCAACAGCAGATGGCCGAGCTCATGGGCGATTTTTTCCCGTCTCTGCGGCAAAGGGAGGCTGTGATCCACAGCGATGACGAAGCGGCCGGGGAGGTACGGATGCGGATGGGCGCGACTGCGGCCGGCGATGTCCCACAGCTCGATTCCGTAAGCGGAGCACAGCTCGGAGACGCGAATCTCCCGGGGCTGCCGGATCCCATGAAGCTCCAGCAGTTCATAGACGCGCTCCTCCAGCCAGGTTTGCGGCTCGAACACCTCGGCAATCAGAGAGTGCATGGGAAGACCTCCTTTGAAGAGTTGGAACGTATGTTCGTTATCAGGATGGAAAGAATGCCCCTGGTTTATCCATGGGGCTCTTTTTTATTTCGTTGTCTTTTTCCCTTTTTCCGTAATCGCGTACAGGGACGGCGGTCTGGATTCATTCACCTGATGAACCCGCATCTGTTTCTTTAATTCATACCAATACCGGCGAATCTCTTTTTTCTCGTCTTCGGTGGCTTCGAGATAGCCGTCGAGAAAATAGTAGTCGTCGGGGTCATCGATTTTTTCCTGTAATAAATCGTCCAGTGATCGCTGGTGCGGCTGACCGCCTGCAGGCGCCAGTTCCAGCGCGTCATCGACGCGGCCCAGCAACCAGTCTGTAGAGACCTGGAGCACATCGGCAAGCTGCATAAGCATATCGTTGGGAGGCGAACTGTGGTTGTTTTCGTAATTGCTGATGGTCCCTTTTGTTGTTCGGACTTTTTCCGCCAGTTCTTCCTGCGTCAGTCCTTTTGCCCGGCGGGCCGTTCGTAAGCGCTGGGAGATCATGAACGAACCAGTCCTTCCTGTGAATAGGTACAAATACATTGTACAACATTGGTGTGATTTAGGAAATAGTGTATGAAAATTTTGTATAGAGGAGTGTTGCATACAATGAACGCCTGGTTTCTTTCCGCACCCGCGCAAATTGACGTACAAGCCACGCAGCGCAGGGTAAAGCGAGCGCTAGATTTGGCTCGGGACTTTATCCGCATGGGGTTTCATCCGGGATGGGAAGCGAGGACCACGGCAGGCTGGCACGCCTCGCCAGTATCGGTGACGAATCGCTTCCGCAGCAGCACGGAGGAGGTGGCCGTCCGCAACGCGACGATCGAGCAGGAGCGACGGGAATTTGTCGAGCAGCTCCTCACCGCCGTCAACCGCCTCTCAACGCGGGAGAGGGAGTTGATCCTCACCCGCTGGTTCGACCGGGAGGACCGGACAGATATCGAGGCCTACATCATGCTCAATCTGACGCATTCCTCGTATTACCGGCTGCGAAACAGCGCGTTTCGCAAGCTGGCCGGCGCGCTCGGGATGGAGGTCTATGCGGAGGAGGGGAGGGAGGAGTTGTGAAAGCTTCACGGAACGGCGGACGGCAGGCAAAAACGGACCGCACAGTCCGAAGCTACGTCAGAGAGAGGCGGGTTTCTCCTCTCCCAGCATTTTGTCCCGCTCGATTTCCCGCCAGGGCGATTTATGTCATTGTGGGTTGGCTTGTCTATCTTCCTAGGAGGGATTCATCACGAAATTCTGGATAGAGATAATCAAAAACCATCCGGCAACCCCCAGTAATATAGAGGTTGTCACTGAATATGAAAAACGCAAGGATAGGGAGACAATTACCAGCAACACTATCGTGGAAGGAAATCCAAAGAGTACTCCCCGTGCAAATTGACTAAGCGTAGTTGACGATTCTCCTTGAACAGACAACCAGATAATGCTCAATAAACTTACAATGGGCAATGCGGCAATCATCCCACCCGCCGTTGGAAATCGTTTCGCTATTTCGGTGACGACTCCAATTACGAAAGCAGAAGTCAAGATTTTTAGTAAGAAGAACATTTTTTTGCCTCCTCAGCTAGCAGGTGAAATGCCTCCCCAATGATTTCGCGTTGCTCTACCGACAGGCGCTCCAAGATGTCTGACAATTTGCTCTCGTCCAGTCTGGTATTCATATACAGGGCTGCCCTTCCTTTTTCCGTCAGTCGCACAAATACCTTACGTTCGTCAGAAGAATATCGCTCCTTCACGACATATCCATTATGTAGTAATCGTTTTACATGCTCAGAGGCTGTATTATGGCTAATGGAAAGAAGCTCCGCTAGCTTTCCTATCGTAACATCCCCTTGCATATCGATGTGCTGCAGCATCCGTACTGCTTGGTGAGTAATTGAGTCCTGATGAGGATAGTGAAGATAATAATACAAGGAAGCATACGATTGATTGAGTGAAGTGATGAGCTGTGAGTTCATGGTCATTCTCTCCCGTTTTCTTTGTCCGTATCCCGCGGAGTAATGGGTTTCCCCGCACCCGAACCCTCAATTTCATTCTCGGTCTCTACGGAGATCCCGACTGTCGAAAAGGGTTCCCATTTTCCTTAGATTAGTTCAGAAGACAGATATTTCCCTCCCTTTTGTTATATATCGTACAATAAGATGTATTCTGTGGTAAAGACATATTATTTGAACATAAAAAAGTCCGAGACTGCATCTGTTTCATCAAATAGCGATAACCGTATGCTTGATCTTTCGCTCCCTTCATCGTAATGCTTCTGCTCTATTCCCTTCCTATAGAGCGGAGCCGGAAAACATGGTACGATTTGATAGAGTGTCTACGGTTGGCCTTATGAGCAAGTTCACGAACCGACCTCGCGAGCCGCAGCCCTTTTCCCAAAAGGACACGGCCTATCCCATAAAAGTACAGGTGAACCCATATGCAAATCCTATCAGTGGAAAATCTCTCCAAAAGCTACGGAGAGAAGGTATTGTTTGACTCGATCTCTTTTCATATCGCCGAGGGCCAGCGGATTGGCCTGATCGGCGTGAACGGCACGGGGAAGTCCTCCCTCTTGAAAATCGTCGCGGGCCTGGACACCGCGGACAGCGGCAAGGTGATCCACGCCAACCATTTCCGCGTCGAGTACCTCCCGCAAAATCCGGTCTTCGCGGACAATTCCAGCGTGCTGGAGCAGGTGTTCTACGGCGACAGCCCGCTGATGCAGCTGCTGCGGGAATACGAGCAGGCCGTGGAAGAGCTCCAGGCCGATCCGGAGAACGAGCAGAAGCAGGCCCGCTTGTTGCGTCTGCAGGGCCGAATGGATGAGGCCCATGCCTGGGAGGCCAGCACCATGGCCAAAACCATCCTCACCCAGCTGGGCATCCACGATTTTTCCCAGCGGGTGCAGGAGCTCTCCGGCGGGCAGCGCAAGCGGGTGGCGATGGCGCGCGCCCTGATTCAACCGGCGGATCTGCTCATCCTGGACGAGCCGACCAACCACATCGACAATGAGACCGTGGAGTGGCTGGAGGAGTACCTCTCCCGCTACAAGGGGGCGCTCTTGCTCGTCACGCATGACCGTTATTTCCTCGACCGCGTCACGAACCGGATTTTCGAGCTGGATCGCGGAAAGCTGTACAGCTACGAGGGCAATTACGCCGTTTTCCTGGAGAAAAAGGCGGAGCGGGAAGAAAACGAATCGGCTGCCGAGAGCAAGCGGCAGAATCTGCTGCGGCGGGAGCTGGCCTGGCTGCGCCGCGGTGCCAAAGCCCGTACGACCAAGCAAAAGGCGCGCGTGCAGCGAGCCGAGGAGCTGCGCGATCGGCAGGTGGACGGACCGGCGGAAAAGCTGGAGATGGCCTTGGGTGCGAGTCGTCTGGGAAAAAAGGTGCTGGAGATCGAGCACATCAGCAAAGCGTATGGACAGCGGAAGCTGATCGAGGATTTCAGCTACATCGTCCTGCCGGGGGACCGGGTCGGCATCATCGGGCCCAATGGCAGCGGGAAATCGACGCTTCTGAACATGCTGGCGGGCAGAGTGGAGCCGGATTCCGGGCTGATTGAGACAGGGCAGACGGTCAAGCTGGCCTACTATACGCAGGAAAACGTAGAGATGGATGAAAAGCTGCGCGTCATCGAGTACGTCAAGGAGGCGGCCGAGGTCGTCCACACCCGCGATGGCGAAGTGATTACCGCTTCGCAAATGCTGGAGCGGTTCCTGTTTCCGCCGCATCTGCAGTGGACCCCGATCTCCCGTCTGTCCGGCGGGGAACGACGCCGTCTCTACCTTCTGCGCACACTGATGGGCGAGCCCAACGTCCTCTTTCTGGACGAACCTACCAACGATCTGGATATACAGACGCTGAGCATCCTGGAGGATTATCTGGAGCAGTTCCCGGGCGCGGTGATTACCGTCTCCCATGACCGCTACTTCCTGGACCGGACGGTGGACCATCTCTTTGCTTTCGAAGGGGAGGGACGAATCCGCCCGTTTACGGGCAATTATTCCGAGTACCTCGAAGTGCGCCGTGCAGAGCTGGAACAGGAAGCGGCCGAAAAGCGCAGGGCCGGGCGGGACGAAGCGGACATCAAGTCGAGTCCCAAGGCGAGTGCCGGCGGAGATCAAGCCGGCGAGAGTGAGAAAAGCGCGTCAGGCCGGGGGCAAAACCGGACCCGCAAGCTCTCCTACAAGGATCAGAAGGAATGGGACGAAATCGAAGGAAAGATCGCGGCGCTGGAGGAGAGAAGCGAACAACTCAAGCAGGAGATCGCGCGGGCCGGCAGCGATTACGCCAAGATCGAAAAGCTGTATGCCGAAGAGCAGCAGGTCGCGTCTGATTTGGAAGCGGCGATTGAGCGCTGGACGGAGCTGTCGCTGTTGATCGAGGAGCTGGAGCAAGGAAAATAAGATCGGTTTGACCAAGACCGGAACGGAGGCGAACCCTTCCCAGCTCGTGCGGGAAGGGTTTCTCTTGTGCGCCACGCATGGCGACTAACTAGGCGGTGAAAGTCCGCTGTGGGGGCTGGTAGTGGCCAACCACTAGCCAAGAGCAAGGGTGTCCACCGTGAGGTGGAATCTGAAGGAAGCTGGAGGCAAAATCCCGGCCCGAGGAACACGAACATCATCAGGCATATGGAATGGGACAAGCTTGCGAGACAAAGCAAAGTCCAATACACTACACGGACATTCCGGTGTAAATGATGCGGGTATATGGGAGGAAAGTGAGTCGTCTTACCGTGGGAGGTCTCATGGACGTGAGAAGATGACATTCGAATCACGGTTGAAACAAGATTTATCATGAGAAGTCAGCAGACGCCATAGTACCTCGAGCAGTCGACGGCTTGAGGGAAGGGCTGAACCTTAGGAGGTGGTCGTCAATGAATGTTACCGAAACAGGAGATAAGGGCAGCCAACTTCCAACGGAAGGCTCACCGCAAAAGAATAGTGCGGAACACGAAGGATATGCGGGAGTGCACGTTCCTGAGAGGATAGCTGAAACCGACGACACCAACGCAAACGAGTCGAAGGAAAGGTTACTTGAGAAAATCATAAGCAGAGACAATTTGAACGAAGCGTTCAAAAGAGTCAAAGCGAATAAAGGTTCACACGGAATCGACGGGATGGGCGTAGATGAACTTCTACAATATCTCAAAGAAAACGGTGAAACCATCAAGGAACAAATCCTGGCGGGCAGATATCGCCCAAATCCCGTTCGAAGGGTAGAAATCCCAAAAGAGAACGGAAAGAAAAGAAACCTGGGCATCCCAACGGTGGTTGATCGAGTAATCCAGCAGGCAATTGCACAAATGCTCACGCCGATCTATGAGCAACAGTTCTCGGACAACAGCTTCGGGTTCCGACCCAAACGAAGTGCCCACCAAGCCATAAGGCGCAGCCAGCAATATATTCAGGAAGGCTACCGCTATGTTGTGGATATGGATCTAGAGAAATACTTTGACACCGTCAACCAAAGCAAGCTCATTGAAGTACTCTCAAGAACGATTAAGGACGGACGAGTCATTTCACTAATTCATAAATATCTTCGGGCAGGAGTTGTCGTGAAGCACAAGTTTGAGGAAACAGAAGTCGGCGTACCGCAGGGCGGGAATCTGAGTCCAATTCTCAGTAATATCATGCTGAATGAGTTGGACAAGGAGCTGGAGAAGAGAGGACACAAGTTTGTGCGATACGCAGATGATTTACTCATCTTCTGCAAGAGCAGACGAAGTGCCGAACGGACACTAACCAACATTCTCCCCTACATTGAAAAGAAGCTGTTCCTAAAAGTAAATCGGGAGAAAACCGTGGTGGACCTAGCCATTCGAGTGAAGTTTCTGGGATTCTCATTCTACAACCAACGAGGGCAAGTGAAAGTCCGCATCCATCCCAAATCCATCGCCAAAATGAAAACAAGAGTGAAGGAACTAACCGCAAGAAGCAATGGCATGGGAAATGAAGAGAGAGCCGAAAGGCTCAGACGCTATATCATGGGATGGGTCAACTACTTCAAGATTGCGGATATGAAGAACCTGCTCCAAACAACGGATGAATGGATGAGAAGAAGGATTCGAATGATCTACTGGAAACAATGGAAACGAATAAGGACAAAATTCGAAAAGCTGATCTCGTTTGGAATCCCAAAGTTCAAGGCATGGGAATACGCAAATACAAGAAAGAGCTACTGGAGAATCTCCAATAGCCCCATCCTCGCGAAAGCCCTCGATAACAACACCATTAAAGGCCTCGGATTTCTTTTCTTCTCAGATTATTATCGACAAGTGACTGCGTGAACTAAGGAACCGCCGTATACCGAACGGTACGTACGGTGGTGTGGGAGGTCGGCTACTCAACTAATGGGTAGCCCCCTACCCGATTCCCGCGTGCCCAGCAAGCCGTTAATTGCTAGTTGGTGAAAGTCCAACCGAGGTAAGAGCCAAGTCGCCTCGTAGCTGACAGGCAACTGGTGGAGTGATCCTAAGGTTGAAGCCCTGTGACAAAGTAACCCGAAAGGGTGCAAGCAAATCAGCAGACCGTAACATAAAGTGAATCCTGCCGCCTCGTTAAGAAAGACCATTGTAAGATGGACAAGGAGGAGCCGAGCCTGGGGGAAGTGGGCGAAGGCCACGGAAGGTGTGTAGAACTTGGATCGCAGCACTCAAGAACCTCTCGGGGTAAGGGGAACGGTATGCTGAGAAAGTAAGGAACGGAACTGGGGAGACCCTACTTTGCACACTCCGTCGGAGTGTAAAGCGGAAACCTATAACCGTAAGGGAAGTGGTGGACGGCAGAGAGGGAGTCGGAGGGGCTCATAGTACCAGAGAAGTGGAGACAACAAAACTCCATGGAGGAAAGGAGCCCTGCTTTGTTCACGGGTTGAAAGGAGGTAAGAGTGAGTGAATGCAAGTAAACTTGCTAACTACACCGATGCAAAAGCTCGACAACTTTGGACAACCCTATATCTTTGTGCCAAGGAAAATCCAAAACGGCGATTTCATGCTCTGTATGACAAGGTGTATCGTCCTGACATCCTCGCCGAAGCATGGCGCAGAGTGCGTGCCAACAAAGGAAGCGGCGGAGTGGACGGACAGACAATCGAAAGAATTGTACATGAATACGGAGAGAGTAAATTCCTCAATGAAATCTACCTCGACCTAAAGAGAAAACGGTACCATCCGGCACCAGTTCGACGCACGTACATTCCAAAAGCGGATGGGAAGCAAAGACCGCTTGGCATCCCGACGATACGAGATCGAGTTGTCCAAATGGCAACCAAAATGGTCATTGAGCCAATTTTCGAGGCGGACTTTAAAGATTGCTCATATGGATTCCGACCGAAACGAAATGCCCACCAGGCGATTGCACAAATCAGAAAAGCGAGCAAACAGGCATATTGGGTAGTTGATGTAGACATCAAGGGGTACTTTGACAACATCAATCAGGAGAAGCTGATGAAACTGGTTGAGCAAAGGATTTCGGACCGCAGAGTACTAAAACTGATTCGAAAATGGCTGCAAGCAGGTGTCATGGAAGGTGTACAGTTCCATGAAACGGATTGGGGAACTCCGCAAGGAGGAGTAATTTCGCCGCTGCTTGCGAACATTTACCTCAACTACATGGATACAATCTGGGAGAAACAATTTTCTCATCTTGGCAAATTAGTTCGATACGCCGATGATTTCGTGGTCATGTGCAAGACGAAAAAGGATGCCTTGGAAAGCATTCAGGTTATAAAGGCCATTATGAGCAAACTTGACCTGACTCTTAGCAAGGAAAAGTCTCGATTGATCAATATCTGGGACAACACCGCAGGCTTTGACTTCCTCGGTTTTCATCATCGAAAATTTCCCGTTCTCATTAAAGGTGGAAAAAGGATATATGTCATGTCACATATTCCAAGCAAGAAAGCAATGAAAGAAATGAGACGGAAAATTAAGATGTACACCGAACCGCGCAGCAAGTTGTACTGGCCGCTGCATGAGGTGGTACAAGGGCTTAATCGAAAGCTTAAGGGATTCAAGAACTACTATTCAATTTCAACTATAGCAGCAAGATGGTTAAACAGAATTGATTGGTATGTAATAGAAAGGCTGACGCTATTCGTTAACAAGAAAAGGAATGTGCGAAACAAGCATTCCAGGGTCGGGGAGGTAATGAAAGCCACACGGGGATCATTGGTGAAACTTGCCGGAGAGGACTACCGAATGCCAAAGAAAGAAGAGCATCGGAAAGCCGTATGAGGGAAAACCTCACGTACGGTTTGATGAGGGGGAGCTGAAATGAGTAAGGCGACCATATGGTCGCCCAAAAGTTTCAGTTCTCTACTCTACTTTTGCAGCTGTCCCTGGTCGGCCGGTTTTGTAAATAGCCCTGTTTGTTAACTGCTTTGTTGTTGACAAATCAACCGTTTTCAAGTAAAGACAATTCTATTATGATAAGGGATATCAAAATCGTTGAAAAAAGGAGAAAGCTATGGTTGAATACCTGACGGAACGTAAAGCTTTGCATATGACTTTGCAATCTCTCTTGGAGCAACGAGCTTCCCTTCGGCGCCAATACGTTGATCAGGACAAGCAGCTCGGACAGGATATTAAGCAAATTTTGGCCCGTGTGCGTGAGTTGGACCAATTGGACGGGACGGTCGACGAATATGTCCCGGCCGAAGAAGAGCAGGATTTTTCCGAAAGCGCGATGGCAGAAGCGATGGGGCGGGTAAAGACGAGGAAGACCCATATCCGCCACGACTATGAAGCCGTAGCTGCACAGGTGGAGCGCATCCTGAAAGAGATGTCCGCCATGACGCTGAACGATCTCTGCGACGAGCTGAAAAAACGATGTGGCGTGGAGTTCGCGAGTCCTTATATCGGGATTCACAAAGCCATCAAGCATTTACCAAATGTGAAAATTGAAAAGGATGGGAGAAAACTTGTATTTTCCTTGGAGTCATAGAATGGCAGCAAAAAAGAGGGCAATTGTGCATCCAGCGCAAGTGCCCTCTTTTGTATCGCCCGATATGCGGGCAGCTTGAGACTTCACAACTGGGAAGGGAGCGCGAAGATGGTTTCTCTCCTTTGCGATGCCTTATCCCAGAAAAGCTTTGAACATCCAGACGTGTTTCTCCAATCCGGTCTTGATCGACAGGAACAGATCAGCCGTGCCCTCTTCCTCAAGTGCTTCCGCCTTTTTCATGCCGTCTTTCAATTCGTCGATGAGAAGAGTAAAGTCTTCCACCAAGGTGTGGACCATTTCTTCCGCCGTTTCCCGATCGCTGGCTTCCTCGATGCTGGCGTCGCGGAGACTATCGCCCAGTGTGGCGACAGGTTTGCCGCCCAGGGCCAGGATGTGCTCGGCCAAAGTGTCGATGAGGCTGGTAGCTTCATTGTACAGTTCTTCAAATTTGGTATGGAGCGTGAAGAAAGCAGGCCCCTTTACATTCCAGTGGTAATTTTGCAGCTTCATGCGCAGGACCGTCCAGTTGGCGAGTTGTTTATTCAATACCGGGAAAAGATTTTCCATAGTAGAATCACTCCTAAATTAGAATTATTATTATCTAATACCTATTATAAGCATTTCACCAGGATTGTCAATCTGTTCTTTGCACGAAAAAAAGGGGGGGCTGTCCGTCTTTTCCTGTCCTGTCCTCTCCCTCGCCTGTGCCAAAGTCTTGGCGAAGCCGGTTTTCTACATTTTGAGAAATAACATTCTCATTTTACGTTCCCTGCCGTGCGGAAACAGGGGATTCCATCGCTTCCTTTTCCTTTTTTCCTCTGGCATTGTTCTTGCAACTTTCCCGTATTGAATAACCAATTTGGAAAGGATGAGGAGCATGGAGCGCAAAACCCGGGAAGAGTCTTTGGAACTGGCAAAGGAAATACTCACTTTTATCGAAAGTGAGACCCTGAATGTGGAGCAAAAGAAGAAGATCGTGAGCGATTCCATCGAGAACTTTACGAATCATGTGACCAAAGCGATTCTGGCCCACCGCAAGTCCGTCTCCAACGATTTCTCCGTGGTGGAATGGGAAGATGAGGGTGCGATCTTCCGCGATACGATGGGGGATGAGTATATCGATTGTCTCGGCGGGTACGGGGTTTACCTGCTCGGCCATCGCCACCCCAAGGTAGTCAAGGCGGTGGAGTCTCAGCTGAAGCGGTACGCGCTGCACAGTCAGGAGATGGTGGACCCGCTGCGCGGCTATCTTTCCAAGCTGGTCGCGTATATCACTCCGGGGGATTTGCAGCACTCCTATCTAGTCAATTGCGGCACCGAAGCCAACGAAATGGCGCTGAAGCTGGCGAGGCTGGCGACTGGCAAGAAATATTTCATTTCCACTGAAAAGGGCTTTCACGGCAAGACGATGTTTTCTCTCTCGGCTTCCGGGAAAGCGACGTTCCGCGAGCCGTACATGCCGCTCGTGCCTGGCTTCCAGCACGTGCCCTTTGGCGACGCGGACGCAGTGGAGCAGGCGATCCGCATGCTGATCGCGACAGGCGAGACGGTGGCCGGGGTGATCGTCGAGCCGATCCAGGGAGAAGGCGGCGTCAATATCCCGCCAGACGACTATCTGCCGCGCCTGCGCGAAATCTGCGACAAGTACGAGTGCCTCTTGATCGTCGATGAGATCCAGACCGGGATGGGCCGCACGGGCACCCTGTTTGGCGTCGATCACTGGAACGTCGTGCCGGATATTATGACGCTTGGCAAAGCCTTTGGCGGCGGAGTAATGCCGATCGCGGCGATGGTCGCCAAGAAAAAATGGTGGGGCAAAATGGAGGAGAATCCCTTCCTGCTCGGCTCCTCTACCTTTGGCGGCAACCCGCTTTGCTGCGCCGGAGCCATCGCCGGCATCCACACGATCCTGGAGGACAACATCCCGCAGATGGCCAAGGAAAAAGGCGACTATATCATGCTGCGGCTCCGCGAAATCCAGGAGCAGTATCCCGAGGTGATGGTGCAGGTGCGCGGACGCGGTCTCTTGATCGGCATGGAGTTCGCCAACAACAGCCTCGGCTACACGCTGGCCAAGATGCTTTTCGGCAAAAAAATTCTCGTCGGCGGCACGCTGAATAATGCCACCGTGATCCGCATCGAGCCGCCGGCCGTGATCTCGTACGAGCAGATCGATTACGTGCTGGCATGCATCGAAGAGGGCATCGCGCAGCTCGCCAAGGAGATGAAAGTGGCACGGTAGCTCTTCACAGGGGCAGATGCGAGAGCGGAAGCATATGTATGCTCCCGCTCCTCCTTTCGCCCTGCCGGTAAGCGCAGCGCTTTTCCAACCGAATGTTCACTCATAGCGGACAGCGAGTGTTTGCTGCTGTCCCCCCTCGGTATTCATCCACTTTCTGATCTCTTCATAAGAAGCCGAATCGATCTTGGGGAAGGTTACCTCTAGCGTAAAGGCGTCCTTCCACGCGTAATTCAGGATCGGCAAGCTGATTTCCCCGTTAAAAATCGAGTGATCCTGCCAGTTGCCTGTCGTTTCCTTTCCCTCTGCTGTACGTAAGTCATCTGTATGCAAAACAAGCAGGGTTTCGCGGTTTACGCCGGTTCCTTCATTTCGCCCCAACCGCATCACGTTTTCGTGAGGAGGCTCTTCTTTCCCTGTCGGTTTTGATGACGGGGATGATGTGGGGGCGGAACAGCCCAGTGCGATGATAGCCATAATTCCTGCCAATGCCAATGCGAAGGGATTGCTTTTCATTTTTCTCTCCTTCTGCCGTTTTCATTTCCCTGTTTCTGCGCTCTGTGTTGAGGCTTTGCCGGGCGCGGTTATAAGGGGGAGTTCTCCATGGAAAAAACTTTACCTCCCTGCAGTGAGCGCCCCCACCACTCTCCGTGATCTTCCGTGTCTACTGGAAACAGACGAGAATGGTACAATTGCGAGTGTGTAAAAGAAATGCTAGAGTATGTCAGGCGGATTGCATTCGCTCGCATGTTTGCCTTACGATCATAGAAAAGTAGATTTGGAATCCGATAGAGCGGGAGGAAATCACCCCATGACTGGAAATGACGAGATTCGGGATCTTTTGCCGACTCTGCAAGCAGACTGCGAAAAATGCTTTGGTTTGTGCTGTGTCGCCTTGCCTTTTGCAGCTTCGGCAGACTTCGCCGTAAACAAAGAAGCTGGACAACCCTGTCAAAACCTGCAGGCCGACTTTCGCTGCGGCGTTCACAACCGTCTCAGGCAACTGGGCTTTCGCGGATGCACGGTCTACGATTGCTTTGGCGCCGGACAAAAGGTGTCTCAGCAAACATTCGGGGGACGTGACTGGCGCAAGTTTCCGGAAACGGCGAAAAAAATGTTTGAGGTGCTGCCGGTAATGCGGCAGCTGCATGAACTGCTCTGGTATCTGAGCGAGGCTTTGACTTTGCAGCCGGCTCGTTTGATCCACGGCCAGATCCGCTCAGCGCTCGAGGAAACCTTGCGCCTCACTGACCTCGATGCCGACGCTCTCCTGAAAGTAGACGCAGCCGCCCACCGTGCCAAGGTGAATGAACTGCTCCTCAAAACCAGCGAGCTTGTCCGGGATGAAGCCCGTTCGCGTCATAAGGGGGCACCAAGCAAACAAAAGTATGGCCGGGGAGCTGACCTCATCGGAGCCAAACTGAAAAAAGCGGATCTGCGGTGCGCCAACTTGAGAGGCGCGTATCTGATCGCGGCCGACCTCAGAGAGGCAGACCTCCGTGCAGCCGACCTCATCGGGGCCGATTTCCGGGACGCTGACCTGAGCGGAGCTGACCTCACCGGGAGCATTTTTCTCACCCAAGCCCAGCTCAATGCGGCAAAGGGCGACGCCCGCACAAAATTGCCGCCGTCCCTGGAGCGTCCGGCACACTGGTCTTGAGACAAGCAGATCCTCCATTGCGTAAAACGCCACAAGAAAACGGCTCCGAACCCGATATCAAGAAAAAATGGTAGGGCCAGATGGAGGAAAATCCCTTCCAGCTCGGTTCCTCTACCTTTGGCGGCAGCTCGCTATGCTGCGCCGGAGCCGTCGCCGGACAACATCCCTGCACCAGCCGCGCCGGGCACGCAATCACAAACGGCTTCGAGGCGGAGCGCTCCCGGGAAAAACAATCGTCGTTTCCATGTCTATCGAAATAAGAAAGATTAATCCCATAGGGAACGATTGCAAATTTGCCCTCGGGAACACCGCAAGCGTCGTGTCATTCTTGCAGCAGCCATCTCGTGGGAACCATGGTACAGTCGGACGAGACGGCGCCATAGTATTCTCCCCTGGCCAGGTATTTCCACCGGAGACTGTCTTTGCGCACAATCATGCCGGAATGGACGTATTCATAAGCGATCAAACCGTGCAATGTAGCCACCTGGGGGATGTGATCGGGTTTTATTCGCCAAAAGGCTCTCGCAGATACGGCATCCTGGGTGTGAATCAAGTCATACCCGCTCAAATCAAACAAGGAAATGGCCAGTTCAAAGGCATACCGCTCTACCTCCTGCCAGCGAATCCAAGGCTCAACAGTGGGAAAATACCTCTCGTAGTAATGAAATACCTTATTGGCGACCAGGTTTGTAATCTCGCGTATGTCTATTTCCTTCTCTTTATCGACGAGATAGATTTTTGTCCTGCTAGGATGATAGGCGAGCACATCTGCCTGATGCCCCTGAAGCCCCAGCTCCTTTTTGAGTGTCTGAAGAAATGTGTTCACGCCTCCGACATGCGGCATCCTCCAATATGTGGCAAGCAAGATTCTCACGATGGATCGCTACCTTCAATACCCTCCATTTGGCGGCACAGGCGGCTGCGGAAGGGTGAGGAACAGAGAGGCGGAAACAGTGACCCTGCCTTCGGGAAGGAGTGTGATGGCGCTCGCCAGATTGTGGCCGAAAAAGTAATGTACCGCACTGTCTCCCGGGGAAGCGATCTCCAGATTAGGGTCAACGGTGTATTCAAAGGCAGTCTGGAACGCATTGGCCCAGTCAACATACTGCAGCAAGTCGGGAGGTGTCGGAGGAGGAACGACTGTCGCAGGCCCGGTTACGGTTCCAAAAACGTTAAAGGTAGGCGGGTTCGGGTTGCGGTCATTGTCTTCGATGCGGAACGATTCAAACAATGGATTCAGAAACTCTGTCTCATGGGTCAGAACGGGACCATCCGGATTCATCGCTTGAAAAATGGGACCATCGTCTGCGCCAATCTGAAAATCCAAGAGGTATCGGATACCGATCGTAACCGGAGTCAATCCATTGTTGACGACGGTTGTAGTCACCTCGATCGTGGAGTCCTCAAAGGTGGTCCCGTTCACATTGACATCTGGACTGAATGAAGAGTGCATCGGGAGTATCGGGCGGACCAGGCAGTTCATAGATGGTCCGAAAGCCGGTGGTGCCGATTGGGATAACCGTACCAAATGGATCGAGAAACACAACCGTATTCGTGGAATTCTTGGCTTCTACGTCTTGAATATAATCGGTTCCACCGGTATAGGAGCGAATCGTATGAAAGGTTGTCCCCGGGCCGCCCCCGAATAGCACCTTTAGGCCAGGTCCAGCGGGATGATCCGGACCAGTCTTAGCCGTATACAATCCGATGCCGGAACCGGAGATATCCTGCACGAACACGCGCTAGATGTTGTTGCCAGCTTCCACCGTTCCTGGACGCAGCATATCCTCTTTACTCATGAAGCACTCCCTTTCTATTTGTGCTTCCCTATCATATTCGGGCGTTTGTAATGTTGGTTGGACGAATTGAGGTAGAAAAAAGTCCAAAATACCGCTTGCACCTCTCTCCCGGATGAACAGGGAAAACGCAGCGGAGCGCGGTGAATCGAAACAGCAAACGGCTCCGATCGCCTGCATCGGAGCCGTTCCCTTCTCTTTTCCTATGATTTGCCGAACTACTGCGAGCTTTTCACCTCAGACCAGATGCGGTCGTATAACTTGACCGCATCGCCGATATCGGCAAGGCTTTCGATCCGCTTCATCTCTTCGGGCGGCGGATAAATGGCGATGTTCGCCAGTGTTTCTTTGTCGATCAGCTTGCGTGCCTCTTTGTTGGGGCTGATGTACGGGAAGTCCTTGGCGATCTCCGCATTGACCTCCGGCTCCAGCAGATAATTGATGAAGGCCTCCGCGGTCTTCTTGTGCTTGGCTTTGGCCGGGATGAGCAGATTGTCAAAGGTGATCATCATCCCTTCCTTGGGCATCACCGTGGTGATCTGCGGCTTTTCGCGCTGCGCCAGCGCGATTTCCGGCCCCCATACGACCGCCACATTCACTTCTCCATTGATCAGCAATGTTTTCGGGCTGTCGCTGTCAAACGCCTTGATATTCGGCATCAGCTTCAGCATCTTTTGCTTGGCTTCCTCCAGATGGGCCGGGTCGGTGTCGTTCCCCGAATAGCCCAGCGTTTTCAACACCATCCCGAGAATAAAGCGCTGATCGTCTACCATTACGATCTGCCCTTTCAACTCCGGCTTCCACAGATCTTCAAAGCTAGTGATGCTGGTCTTGATCTGGTCGGGATTGTACCCCAGCGACACCGTATTGCCCATATAGGGAACGCTGTACTTGTTGCCGGGGTCATGCTCTTTGTTGATCAGATCGGGATCGAGATTCTTGAAGTTGGGTATGTTGTTCAGATCGATCGGCTCGATCAGCCCTTGCTTGATCATCGATTGGATCAAAAAGTCGCTGGCTACGATCAGGTCGTAAATGCCCCCGCCCGCAGATACCTTGGCCAGCATCTCTTCGTTGGAGGAAAACGTGCTGTAATTCACCTTGACGCCATACCTCTCCTCAAATCCCTTGATGACGCGGTCCGGGAGGTATTCGGACCAGTTAAAGACGTTCAACTCCTTGGACAGGCCATTCTCCCCCTGTGACGAGGTCGATGAACTGCATCCCACCGCTGTCAGGACCATAGACAGCGACAAAATAGCGACCGCAGCGATTTGCCTGAAGCCTTTCTTCATAAACATCCCCCTTTTGGATCGATGCGTATTTGTAACCGGTGACAAGCGCTTTGTTTTGCTCGCGATGGCGTGCGCGATAGCTGGCAAGCTGTGCCTCGAGGGCGGCGCCCTATTGCTTGCGCATCCGCAGTCGCTCCGCAAAAATGACGATGACGAGCGTGACGGCCAGCATCAGCGTCGACAAGGCGTTAATTTCCGGTGTCACCCCGAATTTCACCATGGAGAAAATCTTCAAGGGCAGCGTTGCGCTGGCCGGCCCCGCCACGAAAAAGCTGATGATCACATCGTCGATGGACAGGGTGAAGGCGAGCAGGGCGCTGGCCAGAATGCCCGGCGCGATGACAGGCATCGTCACCTTGACAAAGGTTTGCCAGGGAGTGGCGCCGAGGTCCATCGCGGCTTCCTCGATGCTCTTGTCAAAGCCGGCCAGGCGGGCGCGGACCACGACGACGACAAAGGGGACGGAAAACGTGATGTGCGCAGCGATCAGCGTCAGATAGCCGAGCGGCACCTGGAGCTGGGCGAACAGGGCCAGCATGGAGATGCCCATCACGATTTCGGGGATGACGATTGGCAGATAGAGCATGGCATCGAGCGCCGTCTTGCCGCGAAAATGGTAGCGGTACATGCCCACAGCGGCCAGCGTCCCGATCATTGTCGCCGCGATCGTGCTGATCAGCGCGACGATGAGAGAGGTCTTCATCGCGTCCAGGACATCGCTGTTTTGCATCAGCTTGACATACCAGTCAAAGGTAAAGCCGGTCCAGACGGCGTTCAGCTTGGATTGGTTGAACGAATAGAGGATCAGGATCGCGATGGGCATATACAGAAAGAGATAGACCAGCGAAGCGTAGAGAACGGATAGTTTTTGGCCGAGCGAGGAGCGCATCCTAGATCAGCTCCTTTCCTTCTTTGTCTTTGCTGATCAGGATGTACGCCGTGATGAACAAGAGCGTCAGCGCCATCAGAATAATGGAGCTGGCAGACCCGAACGGCCAGTCGCGCGCCGTGAGAAACTGATTTTTGATCAGATTGCCGATCAGCACCGTCTTGCTGCCTCCCATCAGATCGGGGATAAAGAAGAGGCCGAGCGACGGGATGAAGACGAGCAAGGAACCGGCCATGATGCCCGGAGCGGTCAGCGGCAGCGTCACCTTCCAGAAGGTCTGCAGCGGTCGGGCGCCCAGATCGGCGGATGCTTCGAGCAGCGAGCGGTCCAGCTTTTCGATCGAGGCGTACAGCGGCAGCACCATGAAGGGCAGCATGGTATAGACCAGACCGATCAGGACGGCCGTCTCGTTATAGAGGAGTGGCAAGGGCTGACTGATGATGCCGAGCTGGAGCAAAAAAGTGTTGATCACGCCTTCGGTCCGGAGCAAGACGATCCAGGCGTAGGTGCGAATCAGCGAATTGGTCCAGAAGGGTACGATGATCAGCAGCATCAAAATATTGCGCCAGGAGGCGGGAGAGCGGGCGATGATATAGGCGAAGGGATAGCCCAGCACCAGGCAGATCGCCGTCGTAAAAAAGGCCAGCACACAGGAAACCCAGAGAATTTTCAAATACAGCGGGTCGAAAAAACGGACGTAGTTTTCCAGCGTGAGCGGGGCTTCGATCCCGCCAAACGAACTGCGGGTAAAAAAGCTGACGCCGAATATCAAAATCAACGGCAAGAGGAAGAGAGCCGTCATCCAGATCAGGATGGGCCCGATCGTCCAGGTCTTCCCGTAATCGCGGACAAGCCGTTTGGGGGGTGCCATCGCGGTTTTTGCAGAGGAGGCAGAGTCGATGACCGGGGCTTTCATCGGGTTAACACCACCCCGTGCTCGGGCTGCCAGTTGACGAACAATTCGTCGCCTTCCCCGACAGGGAGGAGCTGATCCGTCTTTTCCACGGCGACAAAGGGGATGCCGCCCTTCAGGGTAATGACCGTGCGCGTGATTCCGCCGCAGTAGATGCGCTCCGTGAGCCTCCCTGGAATCTGGACCAGCCGTCCGGCATCCGTCTGCACAGGCTCCAGACTCAGAGCCGATTTCTCCGGCCGGATCGCCACCGTGACCTGCTCATTTTCCGGGATGGACTGGGCCGCCGCGGCTACCTGCAGCCCCTCGCAGTCGATCAGCATCCGTTCGGCGTCCCGGGCTTTGACCGTGCCGGTGAGCAGATTGGTCTCTCCGATGAATTCCGCGACAAAGCGGGTCGCCGGACGGTCGTAGATATCGGCCGGCGTGCCCACCTGCTCCAGAATGCCTTTGTTCATGACGGCGATACGGTCCGACATGGTGAGCGCCTCTTCCTGGTCGTGGGTGACGAAGACAAAGGTAATGCCGAGCTGTTTTTGCAGATGCTTCAGCTCGACCTGCATCTGCTTGCGCAGCTTTTGGTCCAGGGCGCCCAGAGGTTCGTCCAAGAGCAGCACCTTGGGGTTGTTGACCAGGGCGCGTGCGATGGCGATCCGCTGCCGCTGTCCGCCGCTGAGCTGGTCCGGTTTTCGCGTGGCGTACTCCTCGAGCTGAACCAGGCGGAGCGCCTGCCGCACCCGCTGCTCGATATCTGTCTTCGCCACTTTTTTGACACGCAAACCAAACGCCACATTTTCAAAGGCGTTCAGATGCGGAAACAAGGCGTAGCTTTGAAAGACGGTGTTGACATCACGGGAGTAGGCGGGCAAATTTTCGACGAACTCTCCATCCAGCTTCACATGGCCGGATGTCGGAAGCTCAAAACCGGCGATCATCCGCAGCGTCGTGGTCTTGCCGCAGCCGCTCGGGCCGAGCAGCGTGAGAAACTCGCCCTTCTCGATGTGGAGGGACAGATCGTGAACGACTGTATGTTGGCCGAAGCGTTTGACGACATTTTGAAGCTCCACCATAGGACCTAGCATGGGAACCCCCCTCGCTTTCTTTTCGTACTACTGGGTACTAGCAAAAACAATGCCAATTTTGAATTTTCGAAAAACGGAGCGCCCGTACAGCAAAAAGGAAGCAGACGACCGGCGAGACCTCGTTCGTTGCTTCCTAGAAATTAGAATACTTTCTCATCGTTGAGAAGTCGATGTCCCTCCAGTTTTCGATAGAGTGTAGCCAGGCCGATATCCAGCTTTTCGGCTACCAGCTTTTTGGCCTCCAGCGAATGGCCGTACTGCTGGAGCATGCTGTAGAGGATCTGCCGCTCATGGCGCTGCAGCCTCTCCTTCAGCGGCTGGTCGCCCTCGACGGGGGAGGCGATGCCGCTGACGCTGTGATGCTGGCGGATGCGCATCGGGACGCTGTCCATCCCGATATAAGGGGAGACCTCCATATTGACGGCGTATTCGATCGCATTTTCCAGCTCCCGCACATTGCCCGGCCAGTGGTAATGCATGAACAGCGCCCTCACCTCGGGGGTGAAGTCGAGTATGGGATGGTTGAGCAGATCCCGGTATTTCGCCAAAAAGTAGTCCATGAGCAAAGGGATGTCTTCGACCCGCTCCCTGAGGGCGGGCATGTGCAGCGGGATGACGTTCAGCCGGAAGTAGAGGTCTTCGCGGAACTCCCGGTCGCGCACCATCTCCTCCAGATTTTTGTTGGTGGCGGAAATGACCCGGATATTGACCGGGATCAGCTGATTGGAGCCGACTCTCTCCACCTGCTTGCTCTGCAGGACGTGGAGCAGCTTGACCTGCAGATGGAGCGGCAGGTCGCCGATCTCATCCAAAAAGATCGTCCCGCCGTCAGCCAGCTCGAATTTGCCCGCTTTGCCCTCCCGTTTCGCTCCCGTAAAAGCGCCGGCGACGTAGCCGAACAGCTCGCTTTCCAAGAGGGTCTCCGGGATCGCCCCGCAGTTGACGATGATGAAAGGGCCGCTCCGCCGGTTGCTGGCGAAGTGGATAGCCGCAGCCAGCATGCCTTTTCCCGTGCCGCTCTCGCCGGTGATCAGGATATTGGAGGTGCCTCTGGCTACCTGTTCGGCCTGTTTGATCACCAGGGCCAGCGAGCGGCTTTTGCCGATGATCTCGGAAAAATAGAGGTCCTTGTGCTCATTGGTCAATACGTAGGCGAGGCGGCGCATGTCGGCCATCCGCCGGAAAGAGGCGACCACGCCGGTCACGCGGTCGTCGACGTGGATCGGGCGGGCGGTGACGATGAAGTGCATTTCGTGATCCCCGAGCTGATAGATCTCCTCCTGCTCGACATAGCCGCTGCCCGTCTGCAAGACCTGCAGCATCGGAGAGTCCGCCCAGATTTCGCCCAGCGGAGTGCCGATCAGCTCATCCTTGGACCGCTGAATCAACTGCTGGGCCGTGCGATTGCAGGTGATGACGATGCCTTGATCATCGATCGCGATAATGCCCTCGTGAATCGATTCGATCAGCGTCTCCAGCTTGGTAAAGGTTTTTTTCCACTCGTTCCACGCCTCCTGCTCGGCGATTTTCCCCGTGAGCAGCTCGGTCATCCGCTGCAGGAAGGTGAGGTAGGCCAGGCGATTGTGGATCAGCTGCCGACGCTGAGTCTCGTTGAAGGCGATCAGGCCGATGACCCCGATGACCTTGCCCTTGTAGTGGATCGGAGTACAGAGCTCGGCCAGCTCTTCGGTCACGCCCTCCAGCACAGAAGGATCGTAGGAAGGATCGCTCCGCGCATCCTCGATGAAAAAGGGCTGGTTGGTTCGCAGCACCCGGCCGTACAGATAGCCCGCATCGATTTCTCCGCCTTCCTCCTGCAGATTGATCCGCTCTTTGTACTTGCCTGTGCCGGCAATAATCGTCATGGTATCATCGACGATCTCCGTCTCGACCTGCAGAGCGGCTGAGATCGCCTCGGCCACCTGCTGCGTGATCTCCTGGAAGTCGCGCAAAATGCTCATCGCCTCTCTCCTCCTATTCGCATGGTTAATGGGAAAAGCAGGCTTCTCCCTCGTGGGAAACCCGGTTCGCAGGCTGCTTGCCCATACGCAAACAGACAGGTAACAACCCTTTCGACGGGCAATTGATATAATCCTCTCAATTTTGAGAATATTTATCTCGGGAAGAAAAAGAAAAAAGCCGGGCTTGTTGCCCGGCATGTGAGGACAAAAGGAGTCGAGAGGACAAAAGGAGTCGAGAAGCCAAGAGAAGCTACGAGATACCACGAGAACCACTGGAGCCAGGAGAAGCCACGGGAGCGAGAAGTCAAGAGAAGCCCCGAGATGCCAAGTTGGAGCCTCTAGGCGCTTAAAGGCGCTTGCGGCTGGTCAGGCGGCCCAATTCGGCTGAGGTATCGGTCAAGTTGCGGACCGCGGCGGATACTTCCTGCAAGGCTTCCGTCTGCTCGCGGGAGGCAGCGGATACCGCCTGCGTCTGATGCGCGGAGCGAGCGGCGGTCTCAGCGGCCTCCGTGACAGCATCCAGCGCCGATGCAGAGGTACGGGACATGCTTTGCGCCCGCTCGGAGACAGCCTGTACACTGCTTGCCAGGGAGAGAATGGCGTCGCGCATTTCCGCAAACGAAGCTCTGGCCTCGCCCGCGGCGCGGATCCCTTCGGCGACCTCGGCACTGCCGGTGGCCATGGTCAGGACGGCCTGCTCCGTTTCTTTCTGAATGCTGGTGATCAAGATTTCGATTCTCTCCGCAGAGCGCGCCGATTCTTCGGCCAGCTTCCGCACCTCGTCTGCGACAATCGCGAAGCCTCGTCCGTGCTCGCCTGCGCGGGCGGCTTCAATCGCGGCGTTCAGGGCCAATAAGTTGGTCTGTCCTGCCAGGCCGGTGATGACGCTGGTGATCTGGCCGATCTCCTGGGACCGTCCCCCCAGCTCCTGAATCACCAGGGCCAGTTGATCCATAATGGTGTAGATGCTGTCCATCTGCTCGGCCAGCTCTTGGATCGCTTCGTCTCCCTCGGCGCTTTTCCGCCCCGTCCGGCTGACGGCATGGGAGATTTCTTCCGATTGGGAGCTGATGATCGCGGCATCCGCCGCGATGTCCCGGATCGCCCGGATGCTCGCTTCGATGCGACGGAGCTGCTCCTCGGCACTGATAGCGGCTTCGGTCGCGTGCGCCGCGATGTCCGTCCCCCTCTCGCCCGCCAGTACGGCACGGGAGGACAGGCTGTCCAGAGAGGCCGCCAGCTCGCGCGAAGAGAGCACAACCGTCCCGAGCACATCTTGCAAATCGCCGACCATCTGTTCATAGGCCTGCGAAATGCGGCCGACTTCATCGCTGGCGGTGTCGCTTGGCCTGCGGGAAAAATCGCCCGCCGCCGCACTCTCCATCGCGGCCGCGATTGCGGAAAGCCGCTTATGGAGGCGTCTCGTAAACGGGTAGAGCAGCATCTGCCCGACTCCGAGCAGAGCGATCAGGACGCCTGCGAGGAGCAGCAGCGTATCGGTCTGGACGCCTCCTGCCTGGATCAGCACCGCACTGGTCAGGACAGCGCCCGCCATGAACAGCGAAACGGCGAAAACGAGCAGGTGTATTTTGGATCTGATTGATAATTTACGGAAAAAGTGCATGTGACCGCTCCTTATTTGCTATATTCGAAGCATATTCTATTATCGGTAAACGAGGGCGAAAGGTTTGCTGCTTTCAGTTGGATGGAAAAGCGAAGCGCAGGAGTGACCGAACAGGAACGGGGGAGCGAGAGTGAGAGAGGAGCTGGCCGGCGTCATTTTGGCCGGGGGAAAAAGCAGCCGGATGGGCACGCCTAAAGAGCTGCTGGAGTGGCGGGGGAGAACCCTGATTGCCCACCTGCAACAGGAGATCGCCGGCACAGGTCTGCCCTGCCTGATCGTTTCCAACAGACCGGAGACGTTGATAGAGAAGGGGCAGCTGATATCCGGCGCAGATGTGGAAATCACGCGGGACCTGGTGCCGTCGGCCGGGCCGGTCAGCGGGATCGTCACGGCCTTTCGGATGCGCAGCGAGGAGGTGCTGCTGATGCTCTCCTGCGATCTGCCCTTTGCGGAGCGGTCACAGCTTAGGCGGCTGATCGCTTTCGCCGGCCAAGCGGGGTCGTGGGATGCGGTCGTGGTCCGGGCGCAGGAGCGGCTTCACCCCTTGTTCGCCCTGTACCACAGACGGACGCAAGACCATTTTGAGGAGGCCCTCCAGGCGGGGCAGTACCGTCTGATGGATGTGCTGCAAAAGCTGCGCGTCGTCGAGACGCCGCCAGGCCTCATCGACCCTTGGGCGGCCTGTAATGTCAACACCCCGGAAGAATATCGCGCCGCCCTCAGGGAACAGAAAAAGCGGGAGTCCGAGCGATAGCGCAGGCGGACCTTCCCCATGGGGATGCAGAAGCAGCCCCGGTAAAGAGCAAGCATCCCACGCAAAGGCAAGCATCCCACGCAAAGGCAAGCAGTCTATGCTTAGGCCAGCAGCACCCGCTGCGGATGGGTGTACACATTCATCCGGTCCTGGCGAATAAAGCCGATCGCCGTGATGTTCAGCTCTTCAGCCAGCTGCAAGGCCAGGTCGGTGGGAGCCGATTTGGACAAGAGGATGCTGGCCCCGATTTTGGCGGACTTCAGCAGCACCTCGGAGGAGATGCGCCCGCTGAAGGTGAGAATTTTGTCGTCGGTGGCGATTTTGTGGCGCAGGCAGTAGCCGTATATCTTGTCCAGCGCATTGTGCCTGCCGATGTCAGAGTACTGCAGCAGCACCTCTTCCGGCGAGCAGAGCGCAGCGTTATGGACGCCGCCCGTCTGCCGGTGGATGGCCGAGGAGGCTTGCAGCGTGTCCATCAGATGCAGGCATTGTTCCGGTGTGACGGTGACGCCGTCCGCTGCCGGTTTGGCCGTGCGGGCATCGCTGAAAAAGTAAAAGGACTGCCGGCTTTTCCCGCAGCAGGAGGTGATGCGCCGCTTGGAGTAAAAGCTCTGCGACAACACCGTCTGCTGATGGGTATCCACGTAGGCAAAGCCCTTCGCCTCGTCGATGGTGACCTGCTTGATATCGTCATAGGAGCGGATCGCCCCTTCGGCGGCCAAAAAGCCAATCACCATCTCCTCCAAATCTGCGGGCGTGCAGACGATGGTGGCAAATTCCTCGTCCCCCAGAAAAATCGTCAGCGGGTATTCGGTGACGATCTCATCCTCTTCCCAGGCGGACTGGCCCACCTGCACTTTTAACACTTCTCTGGTGATGGTTTTGGACAAATGAGACATGGGGAGCCTCCTTTCTGATGTCGTAAAAATTGGAAAATTTGACGAGAATGTATTGTCGAGTAAGCGCTCACATGGTAGTATACTATGTGAGGTTTCGGTTGTCACAAAATTTTCACGATTTGCCCGGGAGTTCACAAATTGACACGGGATAGCGAACCTGTCGCCGGTTTATTTGTCAGAGCTGCTCCAATTGAATACCAAGCACTTGCTGTTGATGCTGAAGTAGCGACCCTGCTGATGATTAACTGCCGTGTCTCGTCTTTGCCCGCCTGCCCGTCCTGGGGCCGGAAGCGAAGATGGATTCGGCAGTTTTTGTTGTTTGGGGATGTTGCTTCGGGATCGCCCCCCATTTTATCAAAAAGGAGATGAATGGTATGGAGCAAAAACAGAAAAATCGCTGGCTGATCGCAGCGGCTGCGGTGGGGATCCACATCTCGATCGGATCCGTCTACGCCTGGAGCGTATTCACCAACCCCATCATGTCTCAATACGGCTGGGAGCTGAGGCAGGTACAGCTGACGTTTAGTATCGCGATTCTTATTTCTCGGCCTATCTGCCGCATTTCTCGGGTCTTACGTAGAAAAGCATGGTCCGCGCAAGTCGGGCATTCTCGCGTCGATCTTTTTCGGGTTGGGCATTACCGGCTCCGGCCTTGCCATGAAGATGGGCAATTTGCCGCTGCTTTATCTCTGCTACGGCGTGCTCAGCGGAATTGGCCTTGGAGTCGGCTATATCACGCCGGTCTCGACGCTGGTTAAGTGGTTTCCCGACCGCAGGGGATTGGCCACGGGCCTGGCGATCATGGGCTTTGGCTTTGCATCGGTCGTTGCCGGTCCGATCATCCAGATGCTGATCGGCTCCGTCGGCATTCCGAATACGTTCTTTGTTCTGGGTATCATCTATTTCATCTTGATGTTCGCATCCGCGCAATACCTTGCACCGCCTCCGCAAGGCTGGGTGCCAAAAGGCTACTCCGCCGATGCTGCCGCAGGCCTGAAGCAGATCAAAAAGGACTACTGCCAGCTCACTGCCAATGAAGCGGTGAAGACGCGCAGATTCTACTGGCTGTGGCTGATGCTGTTTATCAACGTGACTTGCGGAATCGCTATCATCTCCGTGGCTTCCCCGATGGCGCAGGAAATTGCCGGTTTGTCCGCAGGGCTTGCGGCGACCATGGTGGGGCTCAACGGTCTGTTCAACGGAGTAGGCCGCATCGGCTGGGCGTCCGTATCGGATTATATCGGCCGTCCCAACACCTATACCGCTTTCTTCGCGATTCAGATCGTCCTGTTTTTCCTGCTGCCCAGCCTGACCTTGCCGAGCCTTTTCATGGCCGCGATGTTTATCATCATGACCTGTTACGGCGGCGGCTTTGCCTCGATCCCGGCGTATATCGGCGATCTGTTCGGCACCAAGCAATTGGGAGCGATTCACGGGTATGTGCTGACCTCCTGGGCGGCGGCGGGACTCGTCGGTCCGATCTTTGCCGCGTGGGTGCGGGATACCACAGGCAGCTACACAGGCACACTCTCGGTTTTCGTCGGGATGTTCGTCGTAGCGCTGATCGTCTCTCTGCTCGTGCGTCTGGATATCAAAAAGCTCAAGGCGGAAGCGGAGCGCGGGGAAAACTCTGTTGAACTGGCCAGCTAATTGATGGTAAAGTCGTAAGTAAGATTACGGATAGTAAAGGTGACTTGCATCGATGAATAAATATGAAGCTGAGTTCAGCAATCTGGTGAGAGCTTTCCGCAAGCGCCACATGGGCAAGGGACCGAGCAAAATCAACACCACTTTTTGCAAGAATTGGGCAATCTGTGAAATGGAAGGGAACCTCTCTCCTGTCGAAAAATTCATCGCGACTGCTGATGAAGGCAAACAGATGCTCCGCGCGGCCCGGACGGAAATGGTCAAGGAAATGTACCGCAAGAACCGTCCTGTTGAGATGGAGGCGTTTCTGGGGGCGACTTTCGTGGAATTATTCGTCGATATCGACATCGAACGCGACTTTGGTATGTCCATCTTCGTTTTCGACCAGGACATTGAAAAAAAGTTCAAGAACTTGCCGTAAGCCTGCGCGAGGCAGCCTTTGCCCGCGAAGAGGCCGGACGGCGTATCACGAACACACGACAGGTTGCTTGGTAGCGTTCCTGCCATAGAGCCACCGTGGACTTTCCCGTACGTATCCGACTGAGGGATGGTTTTGCGGTGGTTATTTTCTTGTAACGGGGACAATACCGAAGATTCACAGCACTACAGTAAGAGACTATGAAAAGGGGCGAGTAGCATGGGTAAGACAAAACACACAGGGCCCATCAAGCTGGATACATCCTTGAAGCCTTCCCTGTGGTCATCACTGATGCCGATGGGGCTGGGAAAGGTAAAACCTCATCACATCCGCGATACGATGAAGGTCATCTACGAGAATCGGGACAATCTGGGGTATGCGTACCGCATCCTGACGCAAGGCGTCTGCGACGGCTGCGCGCTCGGCGTGTCCGGGCTGTACGATCAGACGCTGAGCGGCCCGCATCTTTGCACGACGCGTCTGAACGTCCTGAGGCTGAATACGATGCCGGCGATCGATCCCAAGTGGCTGGATAACGTCGAGGAAATGAAAAAGCTGTCCAGCACGGAGCTTCGCAAGCTGGGGCGGATTCCTTATCCGCTGTCGCGCAAGCCGGGGGAAAACCGCTTTACCCGCATCAGCTGGGACGAGGCGCTGAACCGGATCGCGGCGAAGATCAAGTCGATCACACCTAAGCAGATGGCTTTTTTCCTGACCTCTCGCGGGATTACCAATGAAGTGTTCTACACCGCAGCCAAAATGACCCGTTTTCTCGGGACCAACAATATCGACAACTCCTCCCGCATCTGCCACTCGCCGAGCAAGACGGCGCTGAAGCGCTCGCTCGGCATCGGGGCGTCCAGCTGCAACTACAAGGACTGGATCGGGACGGACGTCCTCGTCTTTTGGGGATCGGTCCCGGCAAATAACCAGCCCGTCTCGACCAAGTACATGTACGCAGCCAAAAAAGCGGGGACGAAAATCATCCTGATCAATCCCTACAAGGAACCGGCGATGGAAAACTACTGGATTCCGTCGATTCCGGAGAGCGCGCTGTTCGGGACCAAGATCGTCGACGATTTTTACCAGGTGAACATCGGCGGAGACATCGCCTTTATGAACGGGGTCATGAAGATCTGGTTTGAGATGGAGGAGGAGCGGCCGGGCTCTGCGATCAACCACGAGTTTTTGCGGGAGCACGCAAACGGCCTGGAGGAGCTGCGCGCCCATGTGCAGGCACAGGACTGGGCGGCGCTGGAGAAGTCGGCGGGCATGAGCCGGGAGCGGATGAAGGAATTCGCCGAGCTGATCGCCGGCTCCAAGACCGGGGTATTCGTCTGGTCGATGGGACTGACGCAGCATCACTTCGCTACGGACAACATCTCGCAAGTCGCCAATCTGGCCATCCTGCGCGGCTTTATCGGCCGGGAAAAATGCGGTTTGATGCCGATTCGCGGCCACTCCGGCGTACAGGGCTCGGGCGAGATGGGGGCGGACCCGTTCAGCCTGCCGGGCGGCGATTTTGACGAAGAGAACAGGAAGCGCGTGGAAAAGGTATGGGGCTTCCCGATTCCGAACTGGCAGGGAGATATCGTCGGCGTCTCGCTGGAAAATGCGCTCCTGCCAGACGGCCACGAGCGGAAAACGAGACTGTTCTACACCAGCGGCGGCAATTTTCTGGAGACGATGCCGGACCCGGCTTACATGAAGTCGTGCCTGGAAAACATGGAGATGAGAGTGCACCAGGATATTATTTTCAATACCTCTACACTGGTCGACGCCAAGGAAGAGGTGATCGTGCTGCCGGCGATGACCCGCTACGAACAGCCCGGCGGCGGAACCTCGACGAGTACGGAGCGGATGGTCTATTTCAGTGCGGAGGTCGAGGGGCCGCGCATCGAGGAAGCCAGGCCGGAGTGGGAAATCTACGTCGATCTGGCGGCCCGCGTCGATCCTGCCCGCAAGCATCTGATGCACTTCGCGAGCGCGCAGGAGATCCGCAACGAAATCGCCCTCGCCAACCCCAACTACGACGGCATCCAGCATCTGAAGAAGCGGGGCGACGTCTTCCAGTGGGGCGGGGCGTGGCTCTGCGAGGATGGCATTTGTCCGACGCCTGACGGGCGGGCCAATCTGATCCCGATCGAGCTGCCGGAGCTGCAGCGGCCGTCCGGACAGTTTTACGTCACGACGCGAAGGGGCAAGCAGTTCAATTCGATGATCTACGCGGAGAAGGATCCGTTTAACGATGCGGACCGCTACGATGTGCTGATCCATCCGGAGGACGCCAAAGGGCTGCATATTCGCGACGGCGAATCCATCGTGGTGTACAATCAATTCGGCGTCTTCCAGGGGAAAGCCCGCTATGCGGAAACGCTGCAGGGCAACCTCCAGGTGTACTGGCCGGAGGGGAATGTCTTGCTCCCCAAAGGGGTCTATGAAAAATACGCCGGGATCCCGGAATACAATACCGCCGTCACCGTGGAAAAAGCAGACCGCTATACGTCGGGGAAAGATATGAAGTATATCGAAAAGCGGGTGGAGGATCTGGAAGTGGAAGTGAGCTGAGCGGAGGTGACCGTTTGCGGAACAGGGAGCAGGGAGAAGGAGGATTGAGCCATGCGCTTTCACAGGCAGACGATCAGCGTAGAAGAAGCGACTCGAAGACTTTTGTCTGAGCTGGAAAGACAGGGAGAGGAGCAGATCGCCATCTATGAGGCAGCGGGGCGAATCCTGGCCAGAGATATCACGGCGACCTGTGATTTGCCGCCGTTTGACCGTTCGCCACTGGACGGTTTTGCCGTCAGGGCAGCGGATACGGCAGGGGCGAGCGCGGATCGGCCGGTTACCCTGGAAGTGGTGGAAACCATCGCGGCCGGCGAAGTCCCCCGGATCGCTTTGGGCCCGGGGAAGGCAACCCGGATTATGACGGGGGCCATGCTGCCGGAGGGGGCGGATGCCGTCATCATGTTTGAGCAGACGGAGCAGCCCGGCCAGCTCGCACGGGAGGTGCGGTTGAAGCGCTCCCTGCGAGCGGGGGAAAACCTCTCCCGTCGAGGCGAGGAGGTGCCCGCGGGCAGCGTCGTGGCCAAAGCGGGAGAGCGGATCAATCCGGGCACGCTGGCGATCCTGGCCACCTTTGGCTACAAATGGGTGCCGGTCGTCAAAAAGCCCCGCATCGGCCTGCTGTCGACCGGGCCGGAGCTGCTCGGGATAGACGAGCCGCTGGTGCCGGGGAAAATCCGCAACAGCAATGCGATCATGCTCGCGGCCATGATCGCGGAGGCGGGCGGAATCCCGGTGATGCTGGAAGGTCTGCCCGATGAGCCAGCCGCCGCGAAGGCACGGCTGGCGGCCTGTTTGGAGGATGTAGACATGCTCGTGACATCGGGCGGCGTGTCGGTAGGCGACTTTGATGTGATCGCCAGCCTGGCGGATGAGCCGGATGTGGCGCTCCTGTTCAACAAGGTAGCGATGCGTCCGGGGAGCCCGACGACTGCCCTGCGCTATCAAAACAAGCTGATCTGCGCTTTGTCCGGCAATCCCGGCGCTTGCTTTCTCGGCGCCTGTCTCTTCCTCTTGCCTGCCGTGCGGACTCTCTCCGGAGAGCAGACCGGCGCAAGCCCGGGCCCGACCATCTGGGCCACTCTCGGGGAGACCTATGACAAGCCCTGCCCCTATCCGCGCTATCTCCGCGGCCGGCTGACCGAGGAGGGGGGCCGGCTGTACGTCTGGCCGGATTGGAATCACAAAGCCGGCAATCTGTGCACGATGTCGATGAGCGAGTGTTTTGCCATCATTCCTCCCGGCGGCAGAGGCAAGCAGGCGGGCGAGCTGGTCGAGGTGCTTCCCCATGCGATGCCGAGCTGGGAGCGGGTACAGGTATGAGGGAACAGGGAGATGAGAGCATGAAGAAGAAGCCGGTCGTCATCCAGTTCGTCGGCTATTCCAACTCCGGGAAGACGACGCTCCTGACCAGGCTCATTCCGCTTTTGGAGCGGACAGGCATACGCGTAGGCGTCGTCAAGCATGATGGCGGCCATGATTTTGAATGGGATCAGCCGGGCAAAGACACGTGGAAATACCGCGAAGCCGGAGCCTCGCTGGTGGCGATCTCGTCGCGGACCAAAACGGCGATGCTGGAGCAGCGGCCGCTCGGATTGGCCGAGCTGATCGCCCGCATGGCAGCGGCCGGGGCAGATCTGGTGCTGGTTGAAGGCTTCAAGCGGGAAGGGTATCCCAAGCTGGTGCTCCTGCGCGAGCCCGGGGATGAGGAGCTGCTTTCGCAGGTCACTCATGTCCTGGCTGTGGTCAGCTGGGAAGACTACGCCCATCCTGGCTTGCCTGTGTATCGTCTCCAGCGGGATGAGGATGAGCTCGCCAGATTCATTCTTGATAGGTACACCCAATCCCAAGACCAATGAGAAGCATGGATGAAGAGAATATCGAATGAAAAGGACGTATGGAAGCGCCAAGGCGCATCTGTGCGTCTTTTTTTAAATCGAGGAGAACCGAGCCGCCTCCTGGCCGGTTCGAATCCGTCTGCTGCCCGATTTTCCGGCGGCCCCGCTTCCCCATGGACAACAGGCCCGTCAAAGAGGTACCATATGGTAATGCACCTCTTTCAATTCCTTTAGATCAATTGAATTATTTTTTTGATTTGGTGCAGTTGTTTCATAATTTATACATTTTTGGCAATTTCCTGCACTTTCTGCAGGCATTGCGTTACAATGGCATCAAGGAGGGATACATATGGAAAAACAATTGCCGCAGCGCTGGGATCTGGATGTTTTCTTTCCCGGAGGAAGCGCATCGGAAGCGTTTCGCACATATCTAGACCAACTGGAAGCGGATATCTCGTCATGGGATGGACAGTTGCAGCAGGAGGCCCTCTCCCTCGCGGAGCAAGCGACATTTCAGGCGGCCCTGACTGGCATCCAGAGCATCGCCGTGCGTCTAAAAGAAGCGGGAGCTTTTATCTCCTGCCTGACCGCGCAAAACGTGAAGGATGAGCAGGCGACCCTGCTGGGCGGACGCGTCAAAAGTCTGTCCGCCGCCTTCGCCTCCGTGCTGACCGCCTGGGATGTGCATCTGATGAAGCTGGATGAGACTACGTGGAAAGGCATGCTGTCTCTGCCCGAGGTGGAGCCCGTTGCTTTTCCGCTCCAAGAGCGGCGGAGACGCGCCCAGGAGAAGCTGTCTCCCGAACAGGAAAAGCTGGCCAATGATCTGGCCGTCGATGGCTATCACGCCTGGCAGGACCTCTCCAACGCCGTCACCGGGCGCATGAGCCTGGAAGTAGAGATAGAGGGAGAGATCAAGCAGCTCTCTGTCGGGCAGGCCGCCAACCTGGGGTATCATCCGGACCGTTCGGTGCGCGAACAGGTATTTGCCAAATGGAATGAAGCCTGGGCGAAGGAAGCGGAGCTGTTCGCCAAAGCGCTCAACCATCTGGCCGGTTTCCGGCTGGCGCTCTACCGCCATCGCGGCTGGGACTCCGTCCTGCGGGAACCGCTGGATATCGGCCGCATGCAGGAGGGGACGCTGGACGCCATGTGGGAGGCGATCAACAACCGCAAGGACCGCCTGGTCTCCTATCTGAACCGGAAAGCCCGGCTGCTCGGCGTGGAGAAGCTGAGCTGGCATGACGTCGCCGCACCGATCAGAAGCAACCAGCAGCAAGTCTCCTATGACGAAGCGGCTGCCTTTATCCTGGAGCAGTTCGATCGCTTTCACCCGGAGTTGGCCCGCTTCTCCCGCCGGGCTTTTGAAGAGGGCTGGATTGAGGCGGAGGACCGGGCGGGCAAGCGTCCCGGAGGCTTCTGCTCCAGCTTTCCGGTGTCGGGACAATCCCGCGTGTTCATGACCTACGCCGGCCATGCGAAAAACGTCTCGACGCTGGCGCATGAACTGGGCCACGCCTACCACCAGCAGGTCGTGAGCGGGCTCCCGCCGCTGGCGCAAAACTATGCCATGAATGTGGCGGAGACGGCTTCCACCTTTGCCGAAATGATCGTCGCCGATGCCGCGGTGAAGCATGCAAAGAGCGACGAGGAGCGCCTCTCTCTCCTGGAAGACAAGCTGCAGCAATGCGTCGCCTTTTTCATGAACATCCAGGCGCGCTTTCTGTTCGAGAAGCGCTTTTACGAACAGCGGAAAAAAGGGCTGGTCAGCGTGGGTGAGCTCAATCGCTTGATGGTGGAAGCGCAAAAAGAAGCCTATTGCGATGCGCTTTCTGCCTACGAGCCGCACTTCTGGGCATCCAAGCTGCATTTTTACATCACCAGCTATCCGTTTTACAACTTCCCGTACACCTTTGGCTATCTGTTCAGCTTGAGCGTCTACGCTCGGGCGCTGCAGGAGGGGCCCGGCTTTGCCGAGAAATACGATGCGCTCCTGCGGGATACGGGACGGATGACGGTGGAGGAGTTGGCGATGCGCCATCTGGGCGAGGATATTACGACGGTCGCCTTCTGGCAGACGGCTGTCGACCTGGCAGTGGCGGATATCGAGGAGTTCCTCCGACTGACGGAATAGAGCGGGACTGACAGAACAGAATCACCTTTGTCCAAAAGGAAAAGAATGGGGAAAGAGAACAACCGGCCGCTGGCGTGCGGCCGGTTTTTTGTTGCCTGTCTGCTCCGGCCTGGCCCGAGCGCGGCGAAGAAAGTTTAAAGAAACCTTTACCTCTGCTTGACGAAAGCCATACGTCTTTTTCGTACTGTAAAAGAAGTGGCCGTCATGATGAAAGGATGCTGCGGTCCAGTGAGGTTTCGCTGTCGATGTGGGAAAAGGGCCGCTGGTTGCCGGCCTAAAAAAGTCTCGGAGGGATCGGCGTGGATACGGGAAGCCATCTGTTGCTGGGAGTCACATTGGGAGGATTGGCGCATCTGAGTCCGGGAGTAGCGGGCGATCCGGCGCTGGCGCAGGCTGTGATGATTGCGGCCGTAGTCGGCTCGCACGCTCCTGATTTTGACACGGTCGTGCGAGTGCGTGGAGCGACGGCCTACATCCGTTACCACCGCGGAGTGACGCACTCGATTCCGGCTCTCTTTCTCTGGCCGGGCGTGATAGCGCTGGCTGTCGCGGCGGGCTGCGGCGTCTGGGAGCAGCTCGGGGTGCTGTATCTGTGGTCCTTTGCCGCGGTCGTGTTTCATGTATTTCTCGATATGCTCAATACGTATGGGGTTCAGTGCCTGCGCCCCTTTTCGCGCCGCTGGGTGCATCTCGATATCTTGGCCATTTTTGAACCGTTTCTCTTTGTCCTGCATGCGGCTGCTGTGGTGTGGTGGCTGTTTTTCGGCGGAAAGCCAGGGACGATCTGCGCAGCGGCTTATCTGCTGTCGGCAGGCTATATCGGCCTGCGCGCCTGCCAGCATCAATGGCTGATTCGGCAGGTTCAAAGGCAGCTGGGTGTCGCGGGCATCTGCCATGTGATTCCCAGTTTTCACCCGTTTCTCTGGCGGTTCGTCGTGGAGACGGATCGCCAGTTTTATACGGGAAAAGTGGAGTACGGACGGGTCTGTCTGGAGGATCTCTATCAAAAGGAGCGAGAGAGCGACATCATCCGGGCTACGATGGGCGTGGACGGCGTGCGCGCCTTTCTCGGCTTTGCTCAGCGAATCCATGTGACCTGCAAGGAGCTGCAGGACGGATATGAGGTCATCTGGAGCGATGTTCGCTTCTGGTATGACAGCCAGCTTCCTTTTGGCGTGGATGTGCGTCTGGACCGCAAGCTGAATGTCGTCTCGCTGAAGCTGGGTTGGCGGAAAAAAGCGTGGAGCCCTCCGTTTGTCTAAGCGGGGGAATCATTTCCCCTTTCCCCGCGTGCGACGGGCTCGGGTGAGAAGGTGTGCCACACCCGGCAGACAACCGCATAAAGATCTTGGGACAATACGCGGATGCCGATTCCGCGTTTCTTTTTTTTTCAAATCCATTGACAAAATCATCCACGGGGAGATACAGTATACCTATCCAAAATAACTGTTCGATGGTGATCGAATGAAAAATGTATATTCTATTCAAATCGAATACTCTCCGATTTACGAGTGCCTGATCAGCTTTTACGCGTATGTGAATCAAAAAGAAAGCAAACACTTTTGGCTCGGCTCCGCCTGGAGGGAACAGACCCGGCAGCAGCTTCCCGCCTCTTTTGCCGCCGAGCTGGAGGATGAACGCTGGGAGGTGTTGCACCGGATCGTCCTCTTAGCCGCGCAGTCTCCGCAAAAGGAGAGCGTCGAAGCCTTTCTCGCTTGGCTGGAGGGGCTTCCGGCCGGCGAAATGTACGAGCGGCTGGCTCCCTGGGTGGACGCCATTCCGCTCAATCTCGGGGAAATTCGCGACAAGTCGCTGTCATTGCTCACCCGCTGGAACGAGACGTATTTTTCCCGCCTCCAGACCTTCTCTTCCGAACAGGTGAGAGAGAGTGCGCGTCATTTTCAGCAGCTGGCCGCCACGCTCGACGGTCCTGCCCTGATCGACGCGGCCACCAACGGCATCTGGATCGAGCCTACGGAAAGTCTGCAGCGGGTGGTGCTCGTGCCGCAGGTCCACTGTGCCCCCGCGACCATCCTGGATTTTCACGGGTCGATGGCCACGGTGCTGTATCCCGTGATCGACGGAGAGCTGATCCGCGAAGAACCGATCGCCAAGCTGCTGGGAATCACCCAGTGCCTGGCTGACGAAAAACGGCTGCTGATCCTGCGGGCCTTGGCCGAAAAAAGCCATACCCTGGGCGAACTGCAGCAAGCCGTCTCGCTGGCGAAAAGCACGGTGCACCACCATGTGACGGCGCTGAGGAGGGCGGGGCTGATCCGCGCTCATTACCTGGATCACACCGCTCCACACGCTTACAGTCTGCGGGAGTCGGCGCTGGAGGAGCTGCCCGGGCTGCTCTCCCGCTTTCTCCGAAACGGAGATCGCCGCCGATGAGGAGCCGAGTGCAAGACCGCATGAAGCAGCTCTGGGCCGCGCAGCATCCGGTGGTCCATCTCCTGATGGCCGGAACTGTTTTTGTCATGCTGACACAGTCGATGAGTATGCCGTTTCTGGCGATTTTGCTGAGTGACACGACCACGCTGTCACCGGCAGAGATCGGGATCATTATCGGGGCGGGCCCGCTGGCGGGGATGGTCGGCGGTTTTCTCGGCGGGGTCTTGTCCGACTTGTTTGGACGGCGCAAGCTGATGCTTCTCTCCATGCTGCTGATGGCCGCCTCATTTGCCGGATTTACGGTGACCAATGATCCGCTGTTGCTCCTTGTGGGGAGCATTTTGAGGGGCTTGGCTGCCTCGTTTTACGCGACGATCTCCAAGGCGCTGATGGGGGACTTGACCCCGGAGGACAAGCGTTTCCGCGTATTTGCCAACCGCTATCTGGCCAATAACGTCGGCTATGCCATCGGGCCGATGCTGGGAGCTTATCTCGGTATTGCCGGAAGCGGGATGACGTTCTGGCTGACGGCTGTGATGTACGTGCTGTTCGCGGGTGTCCTGGCCTACGCCTGCCGCAAATACCAGGTCGGGGATGCTCCGGGTGGCGACGATCCTGCCGCCAAGCCGCGCCTCTCCCAGATCTGGCAGGTGATGAGCCGCGACGTCGTTTTGCTGATGTTTGTGCTGGGGAGCGTGCTGCTCGTCACCGTCCACGGGGAGATGTCGGTGACGCTGTCCCAATACCTCAGCGACCAATTTCATGACGGCGTCGCCCTGTTCAGTGCGATGATGAGCATCAACGGCTTGACCGTATTGCTGCTGCAGATTCCGCTGACGCGCTGGGCGGAGCGCTATACTCTGTTTCACCGGATTGCGGCGGGAGGGCTGCTGATGGCCGTGGGCGAAGTAGGATTTGCTTTCTCCCAAGGCTGGAGCGCTTTTCTCATCGCGATGGTCGTATTTACATTTGGTGAGATTCTTATCATTCCTGCCGAATATGCCCAGATCGACCAGATAGCGCCCCCGCAGATGCGCGGGACCTATTATGGCGCGCAGGGCATAAGCGAGCTGGGCAGCTTCCTCGGCCCTTGGGCGGGCGGGTTGATTTTGTCCGCATACGGAGGACCGGTCATGTTTCTGGTGATGGCGGTGCTTGCCGTAGCCAGCCTCTTTTTCTATGCGGCGGGACGCCATCTTTACGTGAAAAAACAAAGGGATGCCGGGGTAGCTGAAAAAAGCGCATCTGCTTCGTGAGGACATTCCCACGGCTTGGCTTCCCGTTGACGCTGGCATTGCATTAAAGACCTGGACGAATCGTCCGGGTTTTTCTGTTTGCGGGACAAGGCGCATAGAGTAGGTAGGGGAAGGGCAAAAGACGGAAAAGGAGAAGAAGAGATGAGCCGACACAAGGGGAGCGGCGAGGCGGGCGCAGCAGGCGTGCTCACATGGCGGGGTCAGCTGGAGCAGGCCGCCTATACCCTGCTGCGGATCGTCACCGGCCTTGTCTTTTGGGCGCATGGCCTCGCCAAATGGAAACAGGGGATGGGCAGCGTGACCGAGTGGTTCGGCAGTGTGGGACTGCCGGAATGGCTGGCTTATCCGGTCATCGCCATCGAGCTCGCCGGAGGCATGGCGCTGATCCTCGGCGTCGCGACGCGCTATGCGGCAGGGGCGCTGGCAGTGATCATGGCCGGAGCGATCCTGACGGTGAAGTGGCAAAACGGGCTGATCGGGGAGGCGGGGAAAAAAGGATATGAGCTGGATTTGCTGCTTATGGCGATCACGCTGTATGTGGCGGCTAAAGGGAGGGGAGGCCGAACGTAAAAAAACCGCTTGGACGCAGCGGTTTTTTTAGACCGTTGTGGCTATGCGGACTGTCGCAGCGATTCTGACTGTGGCGGCAATGCAGACTGCCGAAGCGATACGGATTGCCGCAGCGATACGGACTGCCGCAGCAGAGACGATCGTGCCGGACTCAACGATAGATCGGCTGCTCCCACCAGCCGACGGAGACGATCAGCTCCGCGGCTTCCTCCTCCGCCGGAACGAAAAACAATAGAGCCGTTCCCGGCGCGAGAATCCAATGGCCGGTCTTCTCTGCGGCAACCGATGTGCGGGGCGGGATGAGGCGGGTGGCGGCGACCACCCCATCCTCCGGCAACGAGCCCGTATCTGAGACGAGTTGCCCCTGTGCCAGCGGACAAGGCGAGGGCTGAACGAACCCGGAAGTCACAGACGGCGACACAGCAGGTGTCCCCAGTGCGGACGATTTGCCGAACCAGAGCTGGACTCGGGCCGTATGCTCTGCGGACTGGTTCGAGATCACATATTCGTTGATGAACAGATGAATACCCGACCGCGGCGGATTGACCAGCGCGGCCCAGCTGCTGGTGCCATTTCCGGCGAGAATCGGCTCGGTCTGCCCCAGATAGTATTTGCACTGCATCGCCATGGCGGCTGCCAGCGGGATACCGATCGTCATGTCCGCCTGTTCGTCGAGCGACTGACCGGGATAAGGAAAATAGCCCATCTGCATATACATATCCGTCATGCCGTAAAAATAGGGCGTTTGTGAAAAAAGGTGTTTTGCCATCGGGTTCGCTCCTTCAGGGAAACTCACCAACAGGATATGGCAATCGCCCGCTCGCCGTGCTTGCTTCTTCTAAGCGCTAGGCGGGTTCGCGGAAGAGATCGATTCCCCGGCGTTGGAGAACTTCGATGGCACGGGCCACGGGGAGGGAAGAAAGGCCGAATTCCCGATGGACCGCTTCCTCGATCTCCTCTGCCGTACGAAGACGGGTCTGCGACTCCGAGCCGTCGGCGTGGATGATGCGCAGGACGTTATCTTTGAGAGAGACGCAGCGCTGGCGGTCGAGCTGGTACAGATGAATCCGCAAGCACGTAAGAAAAGTAGCATCCGGCGCAAAGGAGCGCATGACTTGATCGCGGAAATCGGCAGCTGCCCGCCGCTCATCGGGGTGGAAATGCCAGGTGTCGCTGACCAATTCCTCCTGCCGGTAGCGGAGATAGCGGAATCGACCCGGCTGGTGCGGATCGGCGGCGATGCGGATGAGATCGGGACCGAAGCGGGAACAATTTTCCGGATCTCGCTGAAAGCGGACGGGAGCAAAAATCGGCGCGGCGGAGCCGACATCCACATAGACGGGCTCACCCTCCCATTCGGGCAGCCTGACGATGATGGCGACGTGTGAAGTCCCGACCAGCACGAGCTGTGCGTCAAACCCGAGGGCCTGCAGGAAGCGGTGAAAATGGGTATGCAGGGTATAGCAGGTACCCCCGTAGTGATTGAGAGCAGTCGCTCGCAAAAATTGATCAGGAGATAAAGAGGCGGGGGTTACGGCGATTTCCGCGGCCAGCAGCTTGCTGACATTTTCAAAGGGGAAGGCTTGCAAGTGGGCACGGCACAGCTGGGAGAGAAAGGAGAAACTGGCGGTCTGGCGATCCAGCCCCAATCGCTGTAGATACGCAAATGCCCAGTCCGGCAGGGAAAGGGCTTCAGACTTCGGCATGGGGATTGAACCTCCTTCAAGTCTGCTTCATGTAAGAATAGCTGAACGGCAGATGCCGAGTTCGAAATATTCTGAGAGCCAAAGGCACGGCTTCTTCTATTTATGAAGAAGAAGCACGTCCACATGCCGACTCAAGGGTTGAGCGAATCTGTCAAGTAGCGGATTTCCAGGCTTGCACGGCGAGCAGTGCCCAGCCGACGAGGAACAGCACGCCCCCAAACGGGGTGATCGCTCCCAGCACCCGAATGTTGGTTAAGCTGAGCGCGTAGAGACTGCCGGAAAACAGAATGATTCCGACGAAAAAGCACCAGCCCGCCCAGGAGAGGGCCGAGGATCCCGGGAAAAACTTGAGCAGCACAGCCACGGCAATCAAGGCCAAGGCATGCGTCGCTTGGTAGGTGACACCCGTCTGAAAAACGCCAAGCAGATATTCATCCAGCTTCTGTTTCAAGCCGTGAGCGGCAAAAGCGCCCAGCGCGACGGACAGAAATCCGTTGATTGCGCCCAGCAGCAGAAAGGTACGCATAATCGATCGCTCCTTTTTTCCGTAAGTTGCCCGAATCTATTGTACCTCATGGGCAGCCGCTCTGCCCAATTGCAAAATGATGAACGTGCCCTGTATGTACGTCTACACCGCTTGGACACCGCTTGCATAGGGTGTAGTAAATCCAGCAATCGTTAAAGCTGGATGAACGGGAGGTGACGCAGATGAACAAATGGTTCTCGCTTGTTGGCGGTCTGGTCGGCGGTTATGCCTTGTTGAAAACCCCGCTGGACGGCTCCTTCCTCTCCGGTCTGAATCCTATCGTGGACGGAATCGGGCTGATCACGATGCTTGTTTTCTCCGGTGCACTCATTTATTACGGTGTGCGGGACATGTTCCAGAAATAAGGCATGGAAAAGATTTGGGGATACGAATATCTGTGAAGAAATAGACGGTGCCCGAGAGATCGGCACCGCTTTTCTTTTGTGGCTTGAAACGTGCTATTACGTATAACGGGATGAAAGTGCATCGGTGCTATTAATAGTTGAATCATATTCAAGTGCCTACTTTGTTGGGAGGTACTTTCCACTTCATCAGTTACAATATAATTACAATATTATATTAATGTGTTAATTTAATTATATGAATCTATTGAATTAAAGGGGTGTTTCTTATGAAAAAAACTTTATTTGCTCTCTCAGTACTTTCAGTTCTATTTTTTGGTGTAACTACACCTAATACGAGTGTTTTTGCTAATAGTCAAATATCCTCTCTTCTTTCAGATAAAGCAGAAACAATAAAAGGTGATGCAGTGGTCATTAACGTAGATAAATTGAAAAATAATGATATTAAGGATATACTTAACTATTTAGAAAATAAAGGTAGCCATGTAGTTCTTAAAGGCTTATCTTTAAAAGAAAAAGATAAAATGATTAGCAAACTATATAAAAGAGGCGATGGGAAATTTCGGATTGACCTAGATTCATTTATGGCGATTAATGAAAAACATGGAGAAAGAGATGATCGACTATCTCCACATATTTATCAATGGCAAATATTGGGGGAGAGATAAAGCTTTCCTATGGCATCTCCTACTTAACCTTCGACTCAAAGAAGGAAGCAAAAGATTTTGCAAAGAATTTAAAAAATGAAAATTTTGGCCCTAGAGAGTTATTGTTGCAACAGGTAGATATGGAAATTGATGAAATGTTGAAAACAGATTACATAGAGGACAGATTAGAGTTACTCCAAGCTAAGGATGAACTTAGGAGTTTTAATAAGTCCTTAACGACATCAGGGGATATTATTTGGGATGATATTAGAGTCAATAGAACATTTTACTTTGGGAATTGGACTTCGGGAGCTCCAACAGCAGGAAAGATTGATGGGTACCGGTTTGTTTACAAGCACAGTGATAACAGTTCTGAATATGATTACTTTAGTATTGAGGGTGATTTCACGATCTATGATGGTTCCCGATCAGGGGGATCGGTTGGAAATAAACTAGACCGTTATGATGCAGGAGTATATTTAACGAGTACTGTTGATGAAATGCTTAAGGCGGCTCCGGTTACAGATGCACTCAACTTGGACGCTGACAAAGGTACCAACGTATCGTTTTCGATTGACGGAACCGGGACACCCTCAGTGAGTATCTCTTTTGATTGGCCAAGGGATGGTTTTCACGCAACCCTGGATGCTGAGTTAACGAGAGGAAATAAAGGATCGTATACTTTTGTTGTTAATGAAGACAATTACTATGATTGGTTGCCTGGTAAGTTTAGTGTTAACTATGCAGCTTATTTAAAGTCGGCAGGAACATTCTTGACTGTTGACCTAACACAAGGGCTAAGTACAAATGCAGGGTTCTACAAGAATGTTGATTTTTATATACTAGATCAGTTAAGAAACGATTATTAACGAGGTGAGAATTATTAGGAATATTGCCATTTCAATAATATTGTCTGCAATCATGGTCGTTTGGGTGTTGATATTTATGCTCTCTGACCTGATTCAGCAATTGGATTTTGGTCCTTCGAAAATAGGTATAACCGACTACAAAGTTCCAGGTTTTTTTAATCCGGTTTGGTTGCCAGTTTACGTTGGGATTGTGTTTATTTTTTATCAATTAATGAAAAAAGATCAATAAATGTAATATTGGCAAATAATGAAGGGTCGCAAGAAAAAGGCACCTCCCTATTAAGCTACTAAGAGAGGTGCCTTTTTTCTCCTGATGGTGTTAGTCAGTTATCTGTTCATCAGCGTAGATCGTTTTGTTCGACTTTAGACACAGCTCTTAGTAAAGAAAAACAGGACGAAAAAATCTGCCATTCTTCATCTAATCCCAAGCTCCCTCCATATACATAAGGTATAAGAAACGGAAAGACATGGGGGGACACCGACATGACAAACGAAGAGCGCAAAGAGCTGGAGCGCGCCATCGACGAGATCACCGAAATCGCCAAAGGCTTCGGCCTGGACTTTTACCCGATGCGCTATGAAATCTGCCCCGCCGACATCATCTACACCTTCGGCGCTTATGGCATGCCGACCCGCTTTTCGCACTGGAGCTTTGGCAAGTCCTTCTATCGCATGAAATTGCAATACGACCTCAACCTGAGCAAAATATACGAGCTGGTGATCAACTCCAACCCTTGCTACGCTTTTCTCCTCGACGGCAACAGCCTGATCCAGAACAAGCTGATCGTCGCCCACGTCCTGGCCCACTGCGATTTTTTCAAAAACAACGCCCGCTTCGCCAATACCAATCGCGACATGGTGGAGAGCATGGCAGCCAGCTCCGAGCGCATCCGCCAATACGAGATCAAATACGGCAAGGAAGCGGTGGAGTCGCTCTTGGATGCCTGCTTGGCTGTGCAGGAGCATATCGACCCGAGCCTCTTGCGCCCCAAGCTGAGGTGGAAGCGCGAAGTCGAGGATGCCAGCGCGGCGGGTGCCCGTCCGCCGGCCAAGTCGCAGCCAAGCAGCCCCTATGACGATCTCTGGAAGCTGGATGAGAAAGGCCAAAAGCAGGAGCCGGAGAAGCCCGTTCGCAAATTCCCGCCGCAGCCGGAAAAAGACCTGCTGCTGTTCATCATGGAGTACAGCCAGGTGCTGGAGGATTGGCAGCGGGATGTGCTGACGATTATCCGGGATGAGATGCTGTACTTCTGGCCGCAGCTGGAGACCAAGATCATGAACGAAGGCTGGGCCACCTACTGGCATATGCGCATCCTCCGGGAGATGGATCTGACGGAAGCGGAGACCATCGAGTTCGCCAAGCTCCACTCGTCCGTCATCCAGCCGTCGCCGACCAGCATCAATCCCTACCATCTCGGGCTGAAGATTTTCGAGGATATCGAGCGGCGCTGGGACCACCCGACGCAGGAAGAGCAGGAGCGCTTTGGGCGCAAGCCGGGTCAGGGGCGGGAGAAGCTGTTTGAAGTGCGGGAGCTGGAATCGGACATCAGCTTCATCCGCAACTACCTGACCAAAGAGTTGGTGAACAAGCTGGACCTGTACATGTTTGGGAAGCAGGGCAATGAGTGGGTGGTGACGGACAAAGCCTGGGAGGATGTGCGCGACGGTCTGGCCGTCTCGCGGGTGAACGGCGGTTTTCCGTACATCATGGTGCATGACGGCGACTATCTGCGGGCTGGCGAGCTCTACCTGAAGCATCACTACGAAGGGCTGGAGCTGGACGTCAAGTACGTGGAGAAAACGATCCCGTACATCTACCAGATGTGGGGCAAAAATGTGCATCTGGAGTCGGTGATCGATGAGAGGCCGGTGCAGTTTACGTATGACGGGAAAAAAGTGCATCGGCGGTTTTTGTAGAAGTGAACGGTACGGTTTGGCAGGAAAGAAGAGGGGCTGTCCAATAAGTCCCCAAAATAAAAAGTTGGGCGGAAAAACGTAATGTTTTCCGTCCAACTTTTTTGTGCGGCTGCTTTTGCAGGAAAGTAGCGAGGCGGATGCCTGCCACTTTCAATAGATTGTGGGCCAATGCCACAATCCCAAACTCGACGTGAACCTTGTCCAGCCCCCGTAAGGAGAACCGTCGGAACGACCGGTTGCCCTTGAGGTGACCGAACACGCTTTCTACCTCCACTTTACGCCGAGCATAGATCGCGGACTTCTCGTCATCCTCAAGGGCTCTTTTGGCCTTTGCCTTTAACTCTTCCCATATCGTGTTCCAGTGTACCTGGCGATTCCCTTTTGCTTTGGTGCACGAGAGCTTGAGCGGGCAATCGCTACAATCCTCACATTCATAGATCTTGAAGCTTTGCTCCAGGCCAGAAGCGTTTTTTTTCGTCTGGTATTTCTTAAAGCGAACGTATCGACCATTCGGGCAAACAAAGCGATCATCCTGCTCTTCATACGTCCAGTTGGAAGCGTGCCGGATGTCCTTCTGGTATCGTCGGGTTTTCTCCTTCAAATAGTTGCCGTAGGGTATGAGAAACTCAAATCGCGGCTGTTTTTCTTCGCCCATCGCATACAAGTAGTTTTCCTCGCTGCCATAGCCAGCGTCGGCAATCACGGTTTTGGGCATCGGCAACGAAGACGCCGCCAATCGCTCCATATGCGGAATAAAGCATCGTGTATCCGTAGGACGCTGATGGATGCTGTAGAACAAAACAAACTGGTTTTCCGTGGCCATTTGCACATTGTAGCCTGGCTTCAGTTGGCCATTTTTCATGTGATCTTCCTTCATGCGCATAAACGTGGCGTCCGGATCGGTTTTCGAGTAGCTGTTGCGATCGCCAAAGCAGGCTTTCTGCTGCTCATACTTGGCGAAGCGAGGAAGGAAATCCTTCCGAATCTGTTTCAGCGGCCTCTTCAAGGCACTGCGCGCTTTGCGCAAGGCTTTCCGCTCTTCGCTGCCGCTGGTCTGCGTGAGCTGTTCGGTTAAGCCTTCGACTCTTTCCTCCAGCACGGCCGCTGCTTCTTCGAGCTTGGCAGGGAGCTCTTCCGGGTCTGCCGCTGCATATTCGCCAGCTTCTTGCTGCGTGAGCGTATGAATATGCGCAAGGGTGGCCTGCACCTTTTCCTTGAGCTTTTCCTCGAAGCGAAGCGTGGATTTTTTCCACACAAAAGAGTACTTGTTCGCATCGGCTTCAATCTTTGTGCCATCCAAAAAGTACTGCTCCATCGAAATGTAGTTGTCCGCGATGAGCTTGCGGATCATCGTTTCAAACAGTTCGTCCATGAACGCTTTCATGCGCACGCCGCGAAAATCGTTCAAGGTACGGAAGTCAGGCTGCTGCATCGCCGCCAGCCACATGGCCGGGAGGTTCTCACGCAACAGCTTTTCAATACCGCGGCAGGAATAAACCTTTTGTGAGTAGCCGTAAAGGATCACCTTAAGCATCATTTTGGGATGGTAGGAACTGCGGCCTCCGCCCGTGTAATGAGCAAACAACTGCTGATCCGGAATGGCTTCGATCATTTCATCAATGACACGAGCCACATGATGGGTGGGAACATACATCTCCAAATCCAGAATCATCTGAGCCTGCTTGTTGTCGTACGGTTTGAAGGTAGGGGCAAGATGTCGCGTGGGCATCATTTTTTCTTCCACATCCTGTAGAGGAAGAGCCAGTTGCATGGTATAATCATGATTAGTAGTCGTCCGATTACGCAAGAAAATCGTCCTTTCTTGAATTGGTAGTGTGGTAACTTCCATTTTACAAGAAAAGACGGTTTTTTTGTGCTTATTTTTTACATTCAACAAAAACGGGGCGCCCAGAAGTCAGTTTATGCTGACTTTCTGGACAGCCCCTTGTGCTGTGGATGTTCATTTTTTTGCGCGTTGAGGCATGTCACGGCATTAGTACATGTATCCAATCATCAGCATAAGCGCCACCACTACGGCACAGACCACCCAGGTGTAGAGTGCATGCCGGGAGCGGGTCTGGAGCCACCTGCCGAGAGCGATGATTCCGATGAGTATGACCAATGCCAGCAAAAGGACCGGCAGCAGCAGAATCCACACAGGCGATCCCTTCCCCCTTACAGACGTTTCAGAAAGATAACGTAAAGCCCTTTGGAGATCGATTCTAACACATTCCCGGAAATCCCGTCCCTATTCCCTCATGCAACCAGGGAGAGTTAAGAATTCGTTAAGATTCATGTAAATACTGGCGTAAGGTTCGTCTGCTACCATTCTATCCAATCATGCAAATCATCACGTGACAGATGTGGATAGAGGAGGAGCATATGCGAGCCAATCGCGTAAAAAAGATGAGTCTTTGGCTGTTGTTGATCGGAGTGATCTGGTTTTCCATCCGGGAGTTGGAGCCTCCCCGTCCGGTAGCCGCTGACGCAAGTCCAGACGTATTTTCAGCAGAGCGGGCATTCCGCTACTTACAGGAGATTGCCAAGGAGCCGCACCCGACCGGCTCGGCAGGTCATCAGCGGGGGGGGGGATTATCTCATCGCCGAGATAAACCGGCTCGGGCTGGAGCCTCAGGTGCAGACGGCCGAAGTGTCCAAGACAGATGGGAACCGGAATCTCGTGACGGCCGCGACCGTCCGGAATATCCTCGTCCGCGTAGCGGGAACCTCTCACACCTCGGCGATCCTGGTCTCGGCGCATTACGACTCCGAACCCGGGAGCTATGGGGCCAATGACGATGGGGTCGCTGTCGCCGCCATGCTGGAGACCTTGCGTATGCCGCAGGCAGGGCCGAAGCCAAAAAACGACCTGATCTTTCTGTTTTCAGACGGAGAAGAACTCAATTTGCTTGGGGCCGAGGCGTTTTGGCGGGATCATCCGTGGGCAAGGGACGTCTCTTTGGTCCTGAATTACGAGTCGAGGGGCTCGCGCGGCCCCTCTGTCATCTGGGACGCCGGGCCAGGCATCGCGGAAGCTGACCTGCCGTATATCTTTGACCGGCTGTATACGGGGGAAGCCTCCCGAAACCGCAGCTCCAGCGGCAGCGGTTTGGGTCTTGCGATCGTCAAGCGGTTGGTGGAGAGGCAGCGCGGCCGGATAGATGTACAGTCGATCCCCGATGTCCGCACTTCCTTTGAAGTGAGGCTGCCCCGGGCAAAATGACAATCGCAGGAGATCCACGCATACAAAAAGGCGCCTCCCCAATCCAGGGAGACGCCTTTTTTCTTACAGAGCTGGAAGAGCGGGGATGCAGCCTACTCCTGCACTGCCGGTGTGACCGCTCTGCCACCGGTCCGGCGATTCCATGACACCGACAAAAACAAGCTGAAGAGCAGCAGAAACGCGCCGAACAGATACGGCAGATTGAGATGCACATCGTACAGGATCCCCGCCAGAGACGGCCCGACGATATTGCCCACGCTCATGTAGGCGTTGTTCATCCCGGCGACGAAGCCCTGTTCCTTGCCCGCCATTTTGGAGAGCAGGGTGTTAATGGACGGCCGCAGGATGGAGGTGAAGACAAAGAAGATGCTCGTCACGGCCAAGACATACCAGAAATTTCCGGAGAGCAGCATCAGCACCATGGTGACCGCCGAGACGAAAAAGCTGATGTTGATCAGGCGCTTTTCGCCGTAGCGCTGGAGCAGGCGCCCGATCAGAAAAGACTGCACGATGACGCCGATCAGTGCGCCGACGGTGATCAGGATGGCGATGTCTTTGGGGGTATACCCGAACTTCTGGTCGACGAACAGGCCGAAGATGGCCTCGAAGTTGGAGAGGCCAAAGGTGAGCGTGAAGACCAGAATCAACGGCACCAGATACGCCGCTTTAAAAGACTGTCCGAACTGCACAAACAGATTGGAGCGCTTTTTCTCCGAGTTGCGGTGGGCCAGCTGGTCTTCCATCGAGAGGGTTTCCCGCAGGAAGATCAGGGATACGACCGTCGATACGAAGGCAACCGCAGCGGACACATAAAAAGGAACGCGCAATCCGTATTCTGCGAGAAAACCGCCAATCCCCGGTCCGATCACGAAGCCGAGTGACATGGCCGCACCCAAAAGGCCCATGCCTTTTCCGCGTGCTTCGTCGGTCGTAATATCCGCGACGTAAGCCATCATCGAGGGAATCATAAAGGCGGCGCCCATTCCCCCGATCAGGCGGGAAAGATACAGGAGCCACATCTGGTCGGCAACCGCGAAGATGAACTGGGACAGCGTAAAGGCGGCAAGTCCCGAAACGATCATGTTCTTGCGCCCGTATTTGTCGGACAACTCTCCCGCAATCGGCGAGAAAATGAACTGTGTGAGGCCAAAGGCGGCCACCAGATACCCGAGTGCCTGCCCGCTCGCTCCGAATTCAAGCATGAACTTGGGCAGAACGGGAATGATCAGGCCGATACCGAGCATCGCGATAAACATGTTGATCATCAAAATGACGAGGGGCCCTGTTTTCATGCTTTGTTCTTTCACGTACTGGTTCTCTCCCTTCACTTTCTATCTATTTCTGCGACGTTTTTCTCTATTATTTCTTCAGATTTGCAGCCCTGGCGACCGGACTTCTCGGTCAAACCCTCCGATAAAAATAAGTTCCATTATAGTCAAAAGCAGGGGCGATAGCAAATGTAAAATCAGGGCGGCGGCAGGAAGAGCGCCCTGGCCGTCGCCCAGTGCGCTGCCTGCCCGACAACCCCTCCGCCGCTCATAACCCGAAGAGATGACAAAAGAGTAGCAATTCGTCACTTGGGAGGTGACACTGGGAAGTAGACGCGGACTGCGGACGAAACGACCTGCATACAAACCCATTTGATCCGAACCCAATGGAAAATGAACAATACCCAAGCGAATGTTTGCCTGATGGCAGCATTCGCTTTTTTATGCTTGCCGGCAAAACGGATGCCCCCCTGTCATCCCAACCATTTCTGGAGGCCGGAACCAATGCAGGGGATCCGTAACAATATCGTGATCATCTCGTGAACCCTTCTTGAACAGTTTGTAGCAAAAATGAGGCGGAATCTTGAAAGCTGAAAAAATGCCCTGCAGAAAATTTTTCCCTCTGTTACGATGTGTAATGCGAAAAAAGTTCAACTCAGTTAAACGAATGGGGACGGACGGTTGGTTCCTTTTCTGTGATGAAAGAGGAAGGGGTATCAGATATGAACAATCTGAAGAGACTTCGTCAAATGAGTTTTTGGATCATGGCGATGCTCGTCAGCGTCCTCGTATCGGGCTGCGGCAGTGACTACATCGTGCTGAATCCGAAAGGGCCCGTTGCGGAGACGCAGTACAATCTCATCATCATTTCCGTTATCTTGTGTGCGATTGTCGTGGTCCCTGTACTGGCCTTCACGGCATACGTCGTGTACCGCTACCGCGACAAACCGGACAACAAAGCCCCTTACCAGCCCAACTGGTCGCATAGCACGAAGCTGGAAGTGATTTGGTGGGGGATTCCCGTTGTGATTATTGCCTTGCTCGGCTACTTTACGGTCAGAGACACCTACGCTCTGGTGGAGCCGCCCAATCAAGAAGTAAAGCCGATTACCGTTCAGGTGACATCGCTGGACTGGAAATGGATGTTCACTTACCCTGAACAAAACATCGCAACCGTTAATTAGGGGCTGCTGAACAGATAAAAAATACTGTAACCACAAGGGTTTTGCCTCGCTTTCATCGAAATCATGTGCAAGGAAATCGACGATTTTTCTTCAAATTCCTTGCACATGGAGCGGATCTGAATGTACGAATTTCTCTCTCATCGTGAAAATCAACTGCTTCTCCCTGATGATTTTTTCTTGCCATTTGGCGGCAAGTTGAGTAAAGAAAATCGCTGGGTCAAGTTGGCTCGGTTGGTACCGTGGGCACATGCAGAGAAAAAGTATGCCAAGTCCTTCCGCATATCGTTTCGTGGACAAAAGGCCGTTTCCATCCGTGTCGCTCTCGGGGCACTCATCATTCAGGAACGTTTGCAACTGTCGGACCGGGAAACGGTCCAGCAGATTGTCGAAAACCCGTATCTGCAATACTTCATCGGGCTGGAAGGCTATCAGGATCATCCACCGTTCCACCCGTCGCTCATGACGCATTTTCGCAAACGTTTAGGCGAACCGGTTCTCCGTGAAATCAACGAGATCATCGCGGTTGAGGCCGCTAAATCAATTCCAGATTCCGACCGTGACGATGAACCAAAATCAGGTACAAAATCCAAAGGTAAACGTACGACCAAGCGTCACTCAACATCCGAGGAAGATCCGAACCAGGGTGTCTTGTTGCTGGATGCCACATGTGCCCCGGCGGATGTGGCGTACCCAACCGATTTGAACTTGCTGAACGAGGCGCGTGAGAAACTGGAGGAGATCATCGATACGTTACATGCTCCACAGATTGGTCGTTCCCGCAAACCACGGACTTATCGGGATAAAGCTCGAAAGGAGTACCTGGCCGTGGCCAAACAGCGTCGTGCAAACGGCAAGGTGATTCGTCGAGCGATCGGCAAGCAACTCCGGTATGTAGCACGTAACCTTCAAATTATCCGCAACATGGCCTCACGGCAGCCGCTGACACTTTTGAGCCGGAAACAATATCGCGACTTGCTTGTGATTCAGGAACTGTATCGACAGCAACGCATGATGTTTGAACGCAAAACGCATCAGATCGAAGATCGAATCGTGAGCATCCACCAACCGCACGTCCGCCCGGTCGTACGCGGCAAAGCGAAAGCGCGAGTAGAGTTTGGCGCCAAAGTATCGGTCAGCATGGTGAACGGTTATGCTTTTCTGGAGCGTCTATCATGGGACAGCTTCAACGAAGGGGTGACGCTGATCGAATCTGTAGAAGCATACAAGAGACGCTTTGGTTGTTACCCGAAGGCGGTACTTGCCGATCAAATCTATCGCACCCGGCAAAACAGGGCATTTTGCAAAGCGCATGGCATTCGTTTGAGCGGTCCGGCGCTTGGCCGTCCCGTACAAGGCGAAGAAGCGACAGAACAACGGCGAGTCGCAAGACAAGATGCACGAAAACGCAACGCCATAGAAGGCAAATTTGGTGAGGGCAAGCGCAGGTATGGGCTTGGCCGTATTCGAGCATGCCTTGCGAAAACAAGTGAAACCGTCATCGCGCTTCAGCTCCTGGTGATGAACCTCGAGCGTAGGCTGCGGGATTTTTTTGTCTCCTGGTTAAACCGTCTTCTTTCCTATAGAATTCCTGCTTTTGGAAACATTTTTGAAGTTTGAAAACCGTTCAGCAGCCCCTAATTATGCTCCGATTCCAGCCGGTGTGCCTGTGCAGTTTGAAATTACGTCCGACGCCCCGATGAACTCCTTCTGGGTGCCGCAGCTCGCGGGACAGACCTACTCCATGCCGGGGATGGCGATGGGGTTGTGGATGCAAGCGGATGAGCCGGGCGAGTATTTCGGCTCCGGCGCCAACTTCACGGGAAAAGGCTTCGCTCACATGAACTTTAAAGTGATCGCGAAGACGCCGGAAGAGTTTGACAAGTGGGTGAGCGAGGTAAAAGGTACGGCGCCCAAGATGACCCAAGCGGATTACGAAAAATTGGCGGAGCCGGGTCTCTCCGACCGCTTGACCTACTCTGCGTTTCCGGAAGGCTTGTTTGAGGAGATCGTCAAGAAGTACGGGCACGGCCACCATCATCCGAACGGGATGAATCACTACAAAAATAATGAGCAATCGGATGCGGGCGATCGCTCCCCCGCGAAAAACACGGACCATGCGGACCATGCCGATCATCCTGTCACCAGTACCGATGAGACGAGTATGCACATGGAGCATGAGCATGCGCCAACGAATCCAGCGGCACAAGCGCCATCCAGCCACACATTGAATCCATAACCATAGGGAGGAGGAACACCGTATGTGGGAGAAGATCAAGGATTTTGCCTCTACCTTCTTTGTCACCGGTGATCCATTGATTTACGGCGCTGACGTCTCCATCGTGCTGACCATGGCAGCCATCGTTTTTGTCCTGACCAAGTACAAAAAATGGGGCTGGCTGTGGCGCGAGTGGCTGACCACCGTCGATCATAAAAAAATCGGGATTATGTACCTGATCGCATCGCTTCTGATGCTGTTCCGCGGCGGGGTGGACGCGCTTCTGATGCGTCTGCAGCTCGCTTTCCCGAACGTGGAATTCCTGCATTCCGAACATTACAATGCGATTTTCACCACTCACGGCACGATCATGATTCTGTTCATGGCGATGCCGATGATGTTTGCCCTGTTTAATATCGTGGTGCCGCTGCAAATCGGGGCCCGCGACGTTGCCTATCCGTTTTTGAACGCCGTCAGCTTCTGGATGTTTCTGTTCGGGGCGATGCTGTTCAACCTGTCCTTTGTCATCGGGGGCTCTCCGGATTCCGGTTGGCTCGCCTACCCGCCGCTGTCGGAGCTCTCGCACAGCCCCGGGGTCGGGCAGAACTTCTATATCTGGGGGATTCAGATTTCCGGTATCGGTTCACTTGCCACCGGAATTAACTTCCTGGTGACGATCCTGAAAATGCGCGCGCCCGGCATGAAGCTGATGAAGATGCCGCTGTTCACCTGGTCTGTTTTGTCCAGCTGCATCACGATCATCTTCGCGTTTCCGATTTTGACCGTAACCTTGGCGCTGCTCTACATCGACCGCTTCCTCGGCGCCCACTTCTTTACGATGGACGGCGGCGGTAACCCGATGATGTACGTCAACCTCATCTGGATGTGGGGCCACCCGGAAGTGTACATCGTGGTGCTGCCGGCCTTCGGGATCTTCTCCGAGATCGTGGCGACGTTTGCGAAGAAAACCATTTTTGGTTACAAATCCATGGTCTTCGCCATGATCTCCATCAGCGTGCTCTCCTTCTTTACCTGGGTGCATCACTTCTTCACGATGGGGGCTGGCGCCGACGTGAATGCGTTCTTTGCGATCACGACGATGGCGATCGCTATCCCGACCGGGGCGAAGGTGTTCAACTGGCTGTTTACGATGTACCGTGGACGTGTCTCGTTTGAGCAGCCGATGCTATGGACGATTGCCTTCATTCCTTGCTTCCTCGTCGGCGGGGCCACCGGGGTCATGCTCGCGGTAGCACCTGCGGACTATCAGTATCACAACAGCTACTTCCTGATCGCGCACTTCCACCAGGTGCTGATCGGCGGCGTGGTCTTCGGTTACCTCGCCGGGATTTACTACTGGTGGCCGAAAATGTTCGGCTTCAAGCTGGATGAGCGCCTCGGCAAATGGGGCTTCTGGCTCTGGAACATCGGTTTCTACGTCTGTTTCATGCCGCAGTATGCGCTCGGCTTCATGGGAATGACCCGCCGCCTGTACACCTATGGCTGGGATATGGGCTGGGCGCCGCTCAACCTGATCTCCACCGTCGGGGCATTCCTGATGGGCGCGGGCTTCGTCTTCCAGGTGTGGCAGATTCTCTACAGCATCAAGCACGGCGAGCGTGACACGACAGGCGATCCGTGGAATGGACGCACGCTGGAATGGTCGATTCCGTCCCCGGCGCCGCTGTATAACTTCGCCGTCGTCCCCGAGGTAAAAGGGGCGGACGACTGGTGGCTGACGAAGCAAGAGAGGGCCAATGGCACCGCGAAAGCAGAGAAAGCTCAGCTCGAACCGATTCACATGCCGAAAAACTCCGGCATTCCGTTTGTCATGTCGGCTTGCTGGTTTGTCGCCGGCTTCGGATTTGTCTTCGGCTGGGTATGGATGGCCGTCGTGGGAATGATCGGCGTCGCCCTGACGATGTGGGCGCGGTCCTTCGAATACGATACGGACTACTATATCCCGGTCGATGAAGTGCGACGCACGGAGGCTTCTTTTGGGAGGGGGATATCATGCAACAAGTCATGACGCATCACGGAGACAGTCATGATCACGGCCATGATCACGGGCACGAGGACCACGAAAATCTCAAGGTCCTCGGCTTCTGGATCTTCCTCGTGACGGACTGCATCCTGTTTGGCACCCTGTTCGCCACCTATGTCGTCCTCATGCACAATGTCGCCGGCGGCCCGACAGCCAAAGAGCTGTTCGAGATGCCAGGCGTCATCGCCGAGACCTTTATCCTGCTCACGTCCAGCTTCACCAGCGGCCTGGCTACACTGGCCATGCACAAAGGCAACACCAAGCAGCTGATCGGCTGGCTGGTCGTGACCGCGCTGCTCGGTCTTGGATTTATCGGTTTGGAAATCAACGAGTTTGTTCATCTGGTGGCAGAGGGCGCGACGATTTCCACCAGCGCATTCCTCTCCGCCTTTTATACACTGGTGGGAACGCACGGTCTGCACGTGTCAGTCGGCCTTTTCTGGATGCTCGCGCTGATGATCCAGCTGGCCCGCCGCGGGATTACCCCGGTGACCCGCCGCAAAGTGACCAACCTCAGCCTGTACTGGCACTTCCTCGACGTCGTCTGGATCTTCCTGCTGACGGTCGTCTATCTGTTGGGGGTGATGTAAGATGGCGCAGCATGAGAATCACGGTGAAAACCACGGTACGTTCAAGTCTTACGTGACGGGCTTTGTCCTGTCGATCATCCTCACGATCATTCCGCTGGTGCTGGTGATGAATCACATCCTTACGGGGACGGCGCTGGTGGTCACGATCATGTTGATGGCTGTGGCCCAGCTTTTTGTCCAGCTGTTCTTCTTCATGCACATCCGCGAGGGCGAAAAGCCGCGCTACAATGTGCAGGCGCTGGTGCTGGGAGCGGTGATTGTGTTTACTATCGTAGCGGGTTCGATGTGGATTATGACGTTTAACTCGCAGGTGCAGTAGTTCGTTTTTCGGTTTCAAGAACCGCCCTGGCGCTTTTATGTGCCGAGGGCGGTTTTATGTGAATGTAGGCATCAGTTAAGGGCCTATTGGCCGGGGTTTTCTTATTTTCAAATGTGGCCTTGACCACACTCTCTAAATTGTTATTTTTGAGAATAACCATATTAGAAATACGATAGCCACAAAAATAACAATTGTGGGGACTATCCCCAATTTACTCAAAGGCCGTAAATCCCCAAATTCAGCACGATCAAAGGTATCCCTGAGATTAGAAAATGGGTTTTTCTGATGCTCATCTTCTTTCTTCTCATTGTTATTATTATAATTATCGCACATTTGTGAACACCTCAATTTTTTATAAATTAAGAAGTTGGTTAGCTTTTTTAGATGAGCCTTTTGCATAAATCTAAACCCTTGAGCAACAAGGTTTTCTGAGCATAAAAAAAGGACTTCACCCCGACCTGGAGAAGTTTTTCGGTGACCAAACCACAAACCCCAGAGGAGGGAAGTCACTTTGTATATTCTCCAAGAAAGTCTGTTTTCCTTTGAGGAACTGCAAAAGTTAGAATCGCGGGAGCGATTGCCTATTTTCTTCAGCGTGCTTGATTTACGTCCCTACGCCCAACAGCTAAGAAGTACTTCACCCCGTGGTGCTGAAGGGCACTGCCGCCAAGCGATTCTTCGGGCACTCCTGGTCGCACCGTTGGAAGGAATCTCAACATTTACCACATTGCAGCGTCGTCTTGAGTTGGATTTGCGTTTCAGATATCAATGCGGTTTCCCTTTAGACCGCTCAGCTCCATCAATCGCTACGATTAGCCGAGTATTTGCCGAACTGACCAGGAAGGGGTTGGCAGAGCAACTATTTCTGGATCTCGTTCGCTTCTGCCAAAGTGAAGGAATCATCAAGGGGAACCATCTGGCCATCGACAGCGCAGCCATTGAAGCGTATGAAAAGAAGCAACCGAAGTCTCGCAGTGAGCAGACAGGCAATGCCAATTGGGGAGCCAAATTCGACTCGTTCGGAAATAAGCTTTCGTGGTTTGGGTACAAGATTCACCTTGCGGTGGATACAAAAAGCGAATTGCCCATGGCTCTTAAGGTCACTCCCGCCCATATAAATGACGGAGATATGGGTCCTGTGCTGATGGAGCAGGTAGCGGCTCGTCGGCTAACAAAAGTGGACTTCGTCATGATGGATGCCGGATACGATCAGTTGAAGAATTACATAGCTGCTCGTAGAATCGGGGCGCAAGCGATTATCCCACTAAATCTACGCAATGAGAAAGAGCCTCCCGCTGGCATGACGTCAAATGGGACTCCCTGCTGCTCCATGGGGTACGAGATGACGTATTGGGGAGCCGATGGCGACCAACTCAAGTTCCGCTGCCCCCATGCAACAGGAAAAGTGGACTGTCCTCTCGGCATGGCGGCTTGTTCTGCATCGAATTACGGCATGGTGGTGAAAGTCGACATCAAGGATGATCTTCGTCGATACAGCCATCCACATCGAGATACCAAACGCTGGAAAGAACTTTACAACGAACGAACCAGTGTAGAGCGTTGCAACTCTCGCCTCAAATCGTATTTGACAGCCAATTCCCTGCATGTATGGGGCATCGAGAAAGTCAAGACGCATGTATATCTGAATGCCATCGTCCTTTTGGTTTCCGCACTGGCTGTGGCAAGAATACATAAGATCGAGAAGGAAGCTGCGTAAAAAACGGAGCGATAAAATTCTGCAGGTCTGCCCAAAATCAGTGTTAGCCCTTGATTTTCTTTTATTTTGATAACAATTCTTCATGCAAGGACTCCTTCGAATTTATCGCGTCTAATCAAGAAGTGAATTTTGCAAAAGGCTCAGATAAAATAATAAAATGACAACGGGAGCGTTTCCGCTCCCATCCATTATTCAAAAGGAGATCTTCACTTGTGGAAGCCATATTGGTTAACATTAAAGGTAAATATCCTTAATAATATTACTTTTCCTTTTCGCTTCCTAGTCTATACCGTTTTTGATGTTTTTCCTTAAATTCTTCCCATTTACCCGCCTTTATAAGAGCTTCTTTTGCTTTAATAGTTTTTTCTGTTAACAATCCCTCGTAATATTCTTGCCTTTCAATATATTCGTCAAAGGTGATTTCAGCGACTACGGATTTGTCTATGCCGTTAACTAATGTAATCTTCTTTTGTTTAGCGGCAGGTGATCCCTTTTCAATAGTTACATATTCTGTCGCAGGTGCTTGAGTCTCCGAATTAATAAGAAAACCATCTTTTTCAATGTACTTCGAATCTGCACTGACAACCGAAAATCCAAATGTCATAACAGAACCTAAAGCAAGACCTAGAGCAGAGATACCTGTCACCTTTTTAAACATTTTAAACTTCACAAATGACTCCTCCTCTTCGTTATATATATTATTTTTACTGATATATATACATGTTGTTACCATTAACGACTGTAACATCATCGGTCCACGACATAATATAATCTATCATATAACCTGATAGACTGTGGTGAGGAGCACTACTTCCGTAATAAGAGTAATCAAATTTTTGAGAAGTTGTCTTTAACTGGTATTGAAATCCAATATAGCCTGTTTTATTGGGGTCAACAGTTCCATTAGCAATTACATCTCTTATATTTGGATGAAAGGAATCACTTTCTATTTTATAATTTAGCACGTTGTTATATGGTGCATTTGGTGCTGGCTCTCGTACTCCAACTAAACTCATCTTAGTACTGTCGTAAGAGTGGATTACCCCCATCGGTTGTGATTTCGTGTAAGGATGTCCTACCCAGTACTGAGCCCAAATTCTGCTATTTGAATCTGCATTTCTATTAACATTAATTGTTGAATAAACATCTCCTCGTTTTAGAAATTCAATAGCATATAAGTTTGAACTAGAGTTGTAGTACGGATCAACTAACGTTTGAGCAGCCAGAGCTGAACCTATACCTGCCAGTGTTGATAGAACAAAAACAATACTTGTCATTACTTTTCTTTTTTTCAATTTAATCTCCCTCTTCCTTTTTAATAATATAGACAGTTTTCATAGAATTATTTTCAAAATCAATCACCTCCATATACATACTTATTATTTATAACGTTTAATAAATTGGGAAAAGTTGCACATATTGTATTTGCTTTACAAAAATACTTCTTCATGATTATAAGTAATCATAACTAAGATAGTTCAATTGAAGGTTTTCACATTTTCGAATCACTAATACGAGGAACGATAATGTTAATGCTAATCTATCCAGTCCAAAGGTTGATGGTACAAGATGTCCTCATTTAGACGGTGAACACGTCCAAATGCTGTGATTAAGCCAATAAAGATGAAAAATTTGATGAGCTGAATTGTCCAATTCTTCACGTTTTTTACCGCAAAATAGCGTTGATGAGATATATCGGCCAAATGGCATAGTGATCTGGACATTGATGACCGACTTGCCGAGGGGAATTTTTACAGTCACAGCAATCTCCCCCTTCCGTCCCCCATGAGGGGGAAAAGCAGGGAACTCGTCCCCTGCACCCCATCGCTTGCCGCGTGAGCAGGCCCAGCAAGGGATTGCTGGGCGGTGTAATAGCGTCGGGAAAAAGGGGACACCAGTCAAGGCTATATAAACGCTTCGCGGCCTTGACTGGTTCACCGCTCTGGTCACTTTAGCAATCAGTTTCTGGTCATCCAACCTCATCAACTTTTGGACATTATGTGGTAGCTAAAACACGATAAACGAACGTCAGGTTAAAAGCATCCAATGTAAGCGAATGAGTAAATGCTCTTTATGCCGCAAGTGGGGAGGGCATAAGTACGGCCGTTATTCGTCCAAGGAGATGAGAGGCTTTTTCAGGGGTGAGGCGGGATCGAAACTATGGGTACAGCATGGCGAACCCAAGTTTCGAAGGAGATAATTTGAAAACATACTTTACAGATCGGAATTATTAGATAAGATAAAAGAGTAAGGTTTTCTTTCTTGCTCATACAAAATTGACAAAGGAAGTGGAGGGAACCGCCATGTCGACGTTTCTGACCATCGTCAACATCGCACTCATGCTCGCATTCATTTATGGATTGTATGCTTTGCAGAAAAAACACGTTTCGTTTTCCAAACGGGTGTTTGTCGCCCTCGGCGTCGGGATCGTATTCGGACTCGGCCTGCAGCTGGCGTACGGCACGCAGTCCGACATCCTGAAAACAAGCATCGACTGGTTCAATATCGTGGGCAAAGGCTACGTGAAACTCTTGCAGATGATTGTCATGCCGCTTGTTTTCATCGCCATCGTGTCGGCCTTCACCAAAATGAAGCTGACCCATAACATCGGAAAGATCAGTTCTCTCATCATCGGAATCCTCGTCGGCACGACAGCGCTGGCGGCGGCGATCGGGATTGCCTCGACGTTCGCTTTTCATCTGGACGGCGCCCAATTCCAGCAGGGGGAAGCCGAAACGGCCCGCATCACGCAGGTGGAAGATAGACTGGGCACACTCCAGGGCATGACGCTGCCGCAAAAAATAACAGAACTGCTGCCGGCCAATCCGTTCCTTGACTTTACAGGCGAGCGGCCGACGTCGACGATCGCGATCGTTATTTTTGCCGCCATCATCGGTATCGCTTTTCTCGGGGTCAAGCGAAAAAATCCGGAACAGGCTGAGCTGTTCGCCAAAATCGTAGATACGTTCCATACCATTATCATGCGCGTCGTCACACTGATCCTGCGCCTCACTCCGTACGGCGTGCTGGCGATCATGACGCGGGTGACAGCTACCAGCGACTACCAGGCGATCTGGCAGCTGGGCAAATTTGTCGCCGCTTCCTATGTGGCCATGCTCATCATGTTTGCCGTCCATCTCCTTTTGCTTGCGATCGCGGGATTGAATCCGCTGACGTATGTGAAAAAGGCGTTTCCGGTGCTGACGTTTGCCTTCACGTCCCGAACGAGTGCCGGTACGCTGCCGCTCAATGTCAAGACACAGACGCAGGATATGGGAGTTCCCGAGGGAATCGCGAACTTTGCCGGATCGTTCGGTCTGTCCATCGGCCAAAACGGTTGCGCGGGGACGTACCCGGCCATGCTGGCCGTGATGGTAGCGCCTCTCGCCGGCGTCGATCCGCTGACTCCGTCCTTCATCCTGACACTGATCGCCGTGGTCGCCATCAGCTCCTTTGGGGTTGCCGGCGTAGGCGGTGGCGCGACGTTTGCCGCGCTGCTCGTGCTGTCCACGATGAATCTTCCCATTGCCATCGTCGGTCTGCTCATTTCGGTGGAACCGCTCATCGACATGGGCCGCACCGCGCTCAATGTGAGCGGCAGCATGACAGCGGGGCTGTTGACCAGCCGGGCGACCAAAGAATTGGATGCGGATGTATTTCATGATAAACAGCAGTCGATACCGGCGTAAGGATTGATTCGGGGGGAGATCGTCCGGATGCTGTGACCCGTAGATCTGTACGAACCGAAAGCCGCAGAAAGGCACGCAAGAAGCCGCCTTTTTGCGGCTTTTTTTGGCCAAATAGGAATTTATCAGGCTTGGCGAAGCCCGGTTTTCTAACGCGTACGGGGATAGCAAAAAAAGGAAAATGTCGGGTAAAGGCCGAATAAGATGAGAAAGCGGTAATCGGAAGCGAGATCCTGCAAAAATGAGGTGATTGTAGTGAATACCTTCGCTCAATTTCACTCTCCGCCAGGCGTGCTGTACGGACGGGGTTGTTTCCAACAAGCGGGAAAAGAAGCCGCCGCTAAGGGAAAAAATGCGCTGATCGTCACGGACCCCATCATGGCAAGGCTCGGATACGTGGAGCAGTGCCGCCAGCTTCTTGCGGAGGAAGGCGTGGACAGCGTCGTCTATCAGGGTGTGATCTCCGAGCCTACGGACGAGTATGTGGCAGAGTCGCTCGAAGTGCTCCGGAAAGAGGCCTGTGACATCGTCATATCGCTCGGCGGCGGGAGCTGCATCGACACAGCCAAGGCGATCGTCGTCCTGGAGAGTAACGGCGGTTACATCGGCGACTACATGGGGGGCAAAAAAGCGTGTGTGCAACCCCGCATCCCCCATATCGCGATACCGACGACAGCCGGGACGGGCTCGGAAGCGACCGATGTGACGGTCATCACCAATTCGCAGAGCCATGTGAAAATGATGATCAAGCATCCCGCCTTTATGCCCGCGCTCGCCATCGTGGACCCTCTGCTGACGATGTCAGCCCCGCCGCAAGTCGTCGCCGCTACGGGTATCGACGCACTTTGCCACGCGCTGGAAGCCTACCTGTCGAGGAAAGCTCACCCGATGACGAACATGCTGGCGCGTTCGGCGATCAGCCACATCATCCAGTCTCTGCGGCGCTCCTACGACAACCCGCACGATCTGGATGCAAGAGAGCGGATGAGCATCGGGTCGCTGCAGGCGGGGATGGCTTTTTCCAATGCCTCGGTGACCCTGGTGCACGGGATGTCCCGTCCGATCGGGGCAATATTCCACGTCCCGCATGGCATTTCCAATGCGATGCTGCTGCCCGCCGTACTGGAGTTCAGCAGCTCGGCCTGCCAGGAGCAGCTGGCCGAGCTGACGCCCTTGTTTTTGCAGGAGCAAGACGTGGAACTGGTGACGGTCACAGAGCGGGCTGACTATGTGATTCGGAATGTAAAAGAGTTGTGCCTGCATTTGCAGATCCCCAATCTGCGAAGCTGGGGCATCCCGGAGAGGGAGTTCCAGGCGTCCCTGGAAAAAATGGCGCGGGATGCCTGGGACAGCGGGAGTCCGGCGAATAACCCGCGGGTTCCGACGATAGAGGAGATTTTGCAGTTGTATCGGGTTTGCTATGATTATTCTTTTTCCGGTGATCAGGTGGTGAATTAGCCATTGCCGCTGCAACCCTGGCCGCTCCGCCCCGACGAACAGCGCCTCCTTCTCTCCAAACTGTAAAGAAGCAGAAAAAAATCTTCTCTTTTTCGATACATACTCTATAATTAAGTTGAGTAAAAGAATTTGGAAAGGTGTGGTTCTCATGTACGATATCGCAATTATTGGAGCAGGTCCCGCCGGGGCGAGTGCGGCACTGTTTGCAGCCAAGGCAGGAAAAAGCACCTTGCTTGTTGACAGCGACAAGGGCATGACGAAACGGGCCTGGGTAGAAAACCATTACGGCGTCAAAGGGATCTCCGGTCCCGAGATGATTGAGATCGGAAAACAGCAAGCGGCCCATTTCGGCGCCAAGCTGATTGCGGATCAAGTGACAGAAATCACGAAAACGGCAGACGGCTTTTCCCTTGCGACAGAAGAAAACGGCAGCTTTGAGGCCAAGCATGTGATTTTGGCCACCGGTCTCTCTGTGGATGTGGCGGAGAAGGCAGGCGTCGCGACGAAGCCGGGCACCGAGCCGCGGATCAAAACCGTCGTGGATGCAGATGCGTCCGGCAAGACCAATATCCCGGGGATATGGGCAGCCGGCACCTGCGCGGGCGTCAGTGTCCATACGATTATTACCGCCGGCGACGGGGCCAAAGTGGCGATCAACATCATCAGTGAGCTGAACGGTGAGCGTTACGTCGACCATGACATCTTGAAAAAAGAGGGATAAACCGGGAGGCTCCCGTTCCGCGAATAGGGACGGGAGCATCGTCTCTTATAGTCACCAGGAACTTTTTTCTTGTATAATAGTTCTCAGGTCGCACGTTCATCTGACCGCCATACTGGATACGATACGGATGAGATGATAACTGGAGCTGAATGCGATGAAAAAAGTCCTGGGAATTACGCTGATGGCGGCTTTGCTTGGGCTGAATGCCTACATATGGCCTGCCTTGTACAAATCGGTGTCGGCCTCGGCCAAGGCGGGGGAAGCGGGCACTGCCCGTGAAAAAGCGACAGCAGCAGCGGCGGGTGTCGATTTCTCCAACCAAGACCCTCAAGCCGCCCAAGCGGTCTTTCAGAAATGGGCCCAGTCGGCGGAAAAAAGCGACGCTGCACAGCGCTTCTCCGCTCAGGGGAGCGTTGCGCAGGGGCAACACAAGCCGGCTGCACAAGCAAAGACAGCCGCACAGGCGAAGAAACCGGTAAAGAAGGCTGCGCAGACGGCCAGTGCGAAGAAAGCGGCGCAGACGAAAAAACAGACGGCCGGGCAACCCGCGAATCCGGCAGCGACACAGCCAGCAGGCTATTCGCCATACGGCGCTCCCGCTTACTCGGATGAAGGCGTATACGTGGTCGATTACGGCAGCCCGAACAGCGGCTGGGTAGAGCTGTCCGACGGCACTATCATGCGAAAAAGCGATGGAACGCGGACGTTTAACCTCCCTTACGAAAAAAATCCCTACACGGGAGAAATCAAGCCTTTTGTCGAGCCGATGTCGGAAGCGGCCTACAAGATGTATCAAAGCCAGCAGGCCGGCTTTCAACCGCCGACGATCACCCATTACAGCAAGCCGCCGGCGACTCCGGTCCCGAGGCCTTACAATCCGAATTTCCCATGAGAGACAAGCTCGGATTGGTTTCCTTTGCAGCGCTTCCATGCGCTGTTTTTTATCTGAGCCTTTTGCAAAATTCACTTCTTGATTAGACGCGATAAATTCGAAGGAGTCCTTGCATGAAGAATTGTTATCAAAATAAAAGAAAATCAAGGGCTAACACTGATTTTGGGCAGACCTGCAGAATTTTATCGCTCCGTTTTTTACGCAGCTTCCTTCTCGATCTTATGTATTCTTGCCACAGCCAGTGCGGAAACCAAAAGGACGATGGCATTCAGATATACATGCGTCTTGACTTTCTCGATGCCCCATACATGCAGGGAATTGGCTGTCAAATACGATTTGAGGCGAGAGTTGCAACGCTCTACACTGGTTCGTTCGTTGTAAAGTTCTTTCCAGCGTTTGGTATCTCGATGTGGATGGCTGTATCGACGAAGATCATCCTTGATGTCGACTTTCACCACCATGCCGTAATTCGATGCAGAACAAGCCGCCATGCCGAGAGGACAGTCCACTTTTCCTGTTGCATGGGGGCAGCGGAACTTGAGTTGGTCGCCATCGGCTCCCCAATACGTCATCTCGTACCCCATGGAGCAGCAGGGAGTCCCATTTGACGTCATGCCAGCGGGAGGCTCTTTCTCATTGCGTAGATTTAGTGGGATAATCGCTTGCGCCCCGATTCTACGAGCAGCTATGTAATTCTTCAACTGATCGTATCCGGCATCCATCATGACGAAGTCCACTTTTGTTAGCCGACGAGCCGCTACCTGCTCCATCAGCACAGGACCCATATCTCCGTCATTTATATGGGCGGGAGTGACCTTAAGAGCCATGGGCAATTCGCTTTTTGTATCCACCGCAAGGTGAATCTTGTACCCAAACCACGAAAGCTTATTTCCGAACGAGTCGAATTTGGCTCCCCAATTGGCATTGCCTGTCTGCTCACTGCGAGACTTCGGTTGCTTCTTTTCATACGCTTCAATGGCTGCGCTGTCGATGGCCAGATGGTTCCCCTTGATGATTCCTTCACTTTGGCAGAAGCGAACGAGATCCAGAAATAGTTGCTCTGCCAACCCCTTCCTGGTCAGTTCGGCAAATACTCGGCTAATCGTAGCGATTGATGGAGCTGAGCGGTCTAAAGGGAAACCGCATTGATATCTGAAACGCAAATCCAACTCAAGACGACGCTGCAATGTGGTAAATGTTGAGATTCCTTCCAACGGTGCGACCAGGAGTGCCCGAAGAATCGCTTGGCGGCAGTGCCCTTCAGCACCACGGGGTGAAGTACTTCTTAGCTGTTGGGCGTAGGGACGTAAATCAAGCACGCTGAAGAAAATAGGCAATCGCTCCCGCGATTCTAACTTTTGCAGTTCCTCAAAGGAAAACAGACTTTCTTGGAGAATATACAAAGTGACTTCCCTCCTCTGGGGTTTGTGGTTTGGTCACCGAAAAACTTCTCCAGGTCGGGGTGAAGTCCTTTTTTTATGCTCAGAAAACCTTGTTGCTCAAGGGTTTAGATTTATGCAAAAGGCTCATCTGAATGGGATATCGCCGTTTTCAAAAAAATAAGATGCGAACAAATGCGATAAACAAACGGAGGAGTACCGTGTGATTGCAAAAGAGAGCAAAGTTGGATTTGTGGTAGCGGGACTCCTGCTAGGTCTCTTGATGGCATCGATGGATAACACCATAGTCGCGACAGCCATGGGCACCATCGTGGCGGAAATGGGCGGGATGGACAACGGACGGCGAACAGCATCGTCCAATTGAGCATCACCGCGCCATCCAGGGGATCGGCGGGGGAGCGCTCATGCCGATCGCCTTTACGATCATCTTTGACATCTATCCGCCGGAGAAGCGGGGGAAGATGACCGGTCTTTTTGGTGCCGTCTTTGGCACCTCCAGCGTTTTTGGTCCGCTTTTGGGCGCCTACATAACCGAGTACATCAGCTGGCACTGGGTGTTTTACATCAATGTTCCGATCGGGCTGTTGTCGCTCATTTTTATCAGTGTCTACTACAAAGAGACGCTGGGGTATCGCAAGCAGAAGATCGACTGGTGGGGAGCGGTCACGCTGGTGGGTGCTGTCGTCAGCCTGATGTTCGCGCTTTTCATCGTCGTCGAACGGCGCGCGGAGGAGCCGATCATCTCCTTTGCGATGTTTAAAAAGCGGCTGTTTGCCGCCAGCAATGCGGTCGCTTTGCTCTACGGGGCGTCGTTTATCATCGCGACGATCTACATCCCGATCTCCTCGCCTCCTCGATCGCGCAAACCTTCTTTTGGGCATTGGTCCCGGCCAAAGGGAAGACAGATCCAAAGCCGGCGGGAGAGCGAAGCTGACGGGAAGGGAACTCTAGCTACCAACAGGCACAAAAAAAACAGGGTATGGCGCCCAAGCAGCCGTACCCTGTTTTTCTTTTGGCAGCAAACCCCATCCCCTTGGCCGGATCAAGTGGCACGAGCCCAGATGGCAAGCGAGACGGAGTTCCCCGGATTGATAAAACGGTGCGGGGATGAGCTGTTGAAGCCGATGCTGTCCCCCTCGTAGAGATGGTACTCCCGGTCGGCCAGCAGCACCTTCAGCTCCCCTTTCAGAATATAGCCGCACTCTTCGCCCGAATGGGAAATCTGCTCCTGCTCCAGCGTCTCCCCCGGCTCGATCTCGATCAGCAAAAACTCAATCTTGCCTGCCTGAATCGGGGTAAGCACATGGTATTTGACGTTGGTATTTTTCAATTGAATCAGTTTGTGCTGATTCTTGCGGATGACCGGCTCCTCGTCATCCTTTCCTTTGAAAAAATGATTGATCGGTACATCAAGCGCGGAGCATATTTTCCAAAACGTCCCTACGGTCGGGTCGACCAGACCGCGCTCGATTTGGGAAAGCAGGCTCATGCTGAGGCCGGTCTTGTCCGCCAGATTTTGCAGGGTTAGCCGCTTTTGTTTCCGTATTTCTCTCAATTCTGCTCCGTTAAACATGGTATCGACCTACTTTGCTCTACAAGCTTGGAGAATAGCTATTATTGTGAAGGCTGGGCAGGGAAGACAACAATGTTTGGGTGTAGGACTCCTGCGGGTGCTCGAAGATGTCCGTAACCGTCCCGGTCTCGACGATCCGTCCCTTTTGCATCACAGCCATGCGATCGCACATATAGCGAATCACAGACATGTTATGCGAGATGAACAAATAGGTCAACCCCCGCTCGCGCTTTAACTCTTTCAAGAGATTCAGGACATGGGCCTGAACCGATACGTCCAGCGCAGAGGTCGGCTCATCGAGGATCACAAAGGCAGGGTCAGTGATCAAGGCCCGGGCGATCGCGATCCGTTGACGCTGTCCGCCGCTGAATTCATGCGGATAGCGGGGCAGATGCTCCGGCTTCAAGCCGACCCGGCTGATCAGGGCATGGAGCCGCTCTTTGCTCCCTTTTTGCCGGCGTTCCTCTGCGGGCAGCGCCCACAGCGGCTCCAGGATGATCTCCTGGACGCTCATGCGCGGATCGAGGGAGGACTGGGGGTCCTGAAAGACGATCTGCACCTCGCCCGGCTTTCTTCTCTTGTACGTTTTCTCGTTCCACAGGGAAATTCCTTCGTACAGGATCGTTCCCTCCGTAGGGTAGTCCAGTCCTGTCACCATCTTTCCCAATGTGCTCTTGCCTGATCCCGATTCGCCGATCAGGCCGAAGGTTTCTCCGGCGTAGATGGAAAAGCTCACATCCGATACGGCGCGATGGGCTTTGCTTCCTTTTCCGTATTGCTTGCCGACGCCGGATAGCTGCAGCAGTTCTCTGGTCATTTGGATCACCTCACCCAGCATGCGACTTGATGGATATCGGAAGATTCGGCGCTGGCTGCCGCTACTGGCTCCAGGGGAGGACGGTCCTCCCGGCACAGGGGCAACGCATGTTCACAGCGCGGGGCAAAGACACAGCCGGCGGGCAGATTGCGCAAGTCGGGCGATTCCCCGGGGATGGCGAGCAGCGGCTGGTCGGGGGAAGCCATGTCGGGCAGGGCTCCGATCAGCGCTCGCGTATAGGGATGAACCGGCTTTTGCAATACCTCGTCCGTTTGTCCCGTTTCGACAACCTTCCCCGCGTACATCACCACTACCCGCTTGCACACCTGTGCGACGACGCCGAGATCGTGCGTGATCAGCATGATCGAGGTGCCGCGTTTTTCGGCCAGCTCTTTCATCAGCTTCAGGATTTCATGCTGGATCGTCACATCCAGAGCAGTCGTCGGCTCATCGGCGATCAACAGATCGGGAGGGGCCGACATCGCCAGAGCGATCACGACCCGCTGCCGCATGCCGCCGCTCAATTCAAACGGGTATTTGCGTGCGACCCGCTCCGGATCGTTGATTTTGACTTCTTCCAGGCTGAGCACGGCTTGCCGGTAGGCTTCCTTGTAGGGGAGCGCGCGATGCCGATGGATGACCTGGGCTAGCTGATCGCCGATGCGCATGGTCGGGTGCAGGGCGGTCATCGGCTCCTGAAAGATCATGGCGATCTGCTTTCCGCGCAGCGCCTGCTGATCCTTTTTGCCAATCCGCAAAATATTTCTCCCGCGATAGAGAATCTCGCCGCTTTTGATGCTTGCGTTCTTTTCCAATAGGCCCAGGATAGTTAGAGCGGTCACAGACTTGCCCGAGCCGGATTCTCCCACCACCCCGACGATCTCTCCCTGTCCGATGGAAAAAGAGACGCGGTCGAGGGCCTGAACACTCTGCTGCATGGAGGAGAACGTAACGGACAGATCGCGGATTTCCAACAGCATGGTCAACACTCCTATCGGTTCGATTTCGGATCGAGAATGTCCCGAATTCCGTCACCGATCAGATTGAACCCGCACGAAGCGAGAAACAGGGCAAGTCCCGGAAAGGTCGGGTACCACCAGTAGTCGAGCAGGTACTTCCAGCCGACGCTGATCATCGCTCCCCATTCCGGTGTGGGGGGCTGAGCGCCGAGTCCGAGGAAGCCCAGGGTAGCGACCAGGAGGATGGCATCTCCGATATCCAGCGTGACCTGGATCACCACAGGCGAGACCGCGTTCGGGATGATGTGGCGGGCGATGATCCGCCAGGGCTTGATCCCGAAGGTGACGGCCGCTTTTACGAACAGCTTTTCCCGGAGGGCGAGCGTCTCCGCCCGAGCCAGTCTCACATAGACCGGGATCTTGATAATGGCGATGGCCAGCATCGCATTTTGCAGGTTTGGACCCAGCGTTGCCGCTACAGCCATCGCGAGGACGAGCGAGGGAAAAGCCAGGATAATGTCCATCAGGCGCATGATGATCTGATCGACACGGCCGCCGAAATAACCGGAGATGGAGCCGATGATCGTGCCGATCAGACCGGCGGAGAGAACAGCAGCTACCCCCACTCCAAGCGACAGGCGGGCACCGTACAGGATCCGGGTAAAAATATCGCGCCCCACTTCATCCGTCCCGAACCAGTGGGCAGCTGACGGAGGAGAGAAGCGTTCCTTGATGCTGATTTTGCTCGGATCATAGGGTGAGATGAGCGGTGCGAAAATGGACAGAAGCACAATCATCAGCAGCAAAACAAGTCCAAATAAGGTAAGCGGGTTGCGCCGTATCCGGAACCAAAAGGGGTTTGTTTTCCGGGGCGCTGCGGCCGCATCCGCCTTTGCCGAGAGACTGGACATGATGATCTTCCCCTCCTATTCCTTGATTTGCGGGTCGAGCACATAATACGTCAGGTCGACCAGCAGATTGATGACGACGTACCCAAGCGAGATGACGAAGGTAAAGCCCATGATCGCCGGAAAGTCGAGAAAGGCGATGGAATCAACCACGTATTTCCCCATCCCGGGCCAGCTGAAAATCGTCTCCGTCACGACAGCTCCGCCCAGCAGAGAGCCAAAGGAAAGTCCGACGACGGTGATGGTCGGGATCAATGCGTTGCGCAGGGCGTAGCGGATCAGCAGGACAGGCCCGTGTATGCCGTTCGCCAGGGCGGTTCGGATGTAATCCTGCCCCAGCACCTCCAGCATGCTGGAGCGCACTTGGCGCGTCACGATCGCGAGCTGGGCAAAAGCCAGGGTAAAAGCGGGCAGAATGAGATGCCACAGGCTGTTTTTGAGGGCAGCCCAGTTTCCGGTGAGCAGGCTGTCCAATACGTAAAGACCGGTGATTTTGGCCGGTGCGGGGACGGCCAGATCGATTCGCCCGCTGGAAGGCAGGGCGCCGAGAAATTTATAAAAGATCAAAATGCCGACAAGTCCGCTCCAAAAAACCGGCGTGGAGATGCCCGCGATGGAAAAGAAACGGCTCGCATGATCCCAGCCGGTATTTTTCTTGACGGCGGAGAGCACGCCGAGCGGGATGCCGATCAGGATGGCGATGATAAAGGCTGTGATGGCCAGCTCCAGGGTGGCCGGGAAAAAGGTGATCAGGTCGTCGATGACCGGCTGCTGGGTGCGAATCGAGTTGCCAAAGTCTCCTGCAAAAAGCCCTTTCATGTAAGTAAGGTATTGGACCCAGACCGGTTGGTCCAGGCCCAATTGCCGACGAACTTCTTGCAGTGTTTCCTCACTCGCGCGCTGTCCCACCATCATCCGTGCCGGATCGCCGGGAATGACATGGGAGAGAAAGAAGGTGATCATCGTGACTCCCAGGAGCACCAGCACCAGCATGGCGAGACGTTTCAGGATGATCTGTTTCATGAGGAAAGCACTCCTTCATTTACGGCGTTTATTTGGACATATCCGCCAGGTTGTAAATCCCTTCCAGCATCGGATTGTAGACAAAGCCCTTCACGTTCTTGCTGATCGGCAGGAGGAAGTCTTTTTGATAGAGATAGAGGTAAGGAGCCTCCTCGATGACGATCTTCTGTGCTTCCTGGTAGAGCTTTTCCCGCTCGGCCTTGTCGTTGATCGATGCGGCCTTGCGCACCAGCTCGTCCACCTGGTCGTTCTTGTAGAAGGCGCGGTTGCCGGCAAGACCGAAGTTGACAGAGTCAAACCAGTAGTTCATGAACATGTACGGGTCGCCAAAGTCAGGGCTCCAGACGCCGAGTGCCAGGTCGAATTCGCCGGCGTCGATCATTTCGCGCGAGGTGGCATAGGCGATCTTCTTCAGATTCAGCTTGACGCCGATATCGGCCAAAAAGGCTTGCAGGGTGAGGGCTTCGGTCTCCCACCACGGTTTGTTGTCGGAGTACAACAAGTCGAGCGTCAGATCGGTGACGCCCGCTTCCGCCAGCAGCGCCTTTGCTTTTTCCACGTCCCGCGTATATTGGTGCGCGGATTCGTCATGGCCCCAGAGACCTTTTGGAATCGGGCCGCGCATCTGGGTGGCAAAGCCTTCCTGGACGGATTCGGTCAGCGCGTCGTAATCGATTGCGTAGCTGAGCGCTTGGCGAACCTTGGGATTTTTCAGCGCCTCATTTCCTTTGGAGGAGTTCACGTAGACGTAATCGACAAACAAGCTGGGTTTTTGCAGGACTTCGATATTGGGCAGGTTTTGAAGCGCTTTCAATTGTTCGTTAGGAATGCCTTCCGCGATGTCGATCTCGCCTTGTTCCAGCTGCAGGCGCTGAGCCGTTGCATCGGGAACGATTTTAAAGTAGACGGTCTGGAAGGCGGGCTTGACGGAAGAATGCGGGTTCACCGTCAGTTTCAGGTACTCGCCTTTCTTCCATTCGGACAACTGGTAGGGACCGCTGCCCATCGTGTTGCTGGCGAGGTAGTTTTGGCCCAGGTCGCCGTTTTGCTCTTTTTCCTTCACCTTCGGATTGACGATGCCGCCGTAGTTGGCTGCGAGCGTCGAGAGGAAAGGAGGGAAGTTTTGCGAGAGAACGAAGGAAACCACAGTGGGCGACTCCACCTTCACTTCCTTGATCACGCTGTAGACGTCAGCCGGCCCTTTTTTGATCGCCAATGTCCGGTCGAAGGTGAATTTGACCGCCTCGGCAGTCACGGGTGTTCCATCGGAAAAGGTGTGGCCTTCTTCCAGCGTAAAGGTCCAGATGAGACCGTCGTCGCTCACTTTCCATTCTTTCGCCAGACCCGGTTTTACCTCCGTGGACTCTCCGTCGTACTCAACGAGCCGCTCATAGGTCGGATAGGTAATTTTCCAGGCCGCATTGTCAAAGGTGACGGCAGGATCGAGTGTCCCCTGGTCAGCGTTGATCGCCACATACAGAGTGTCCGCCGCTGTCTTGGGTGCGGACGTCTCCGTTTTCGCTGCAGAGTCTCCAGGGCTAGGCGGTTGCGACTGGTTTGCAGGTGTGCTACAGGCTGTCACAAGCATGGAAAACGTCAGTGCCAGACTCGTCAAGACGAATGACCATCTGCGATTCAATGAAATCTACCCCCATAATTTGTGATAAACTAAAGATAATTTTAATATATTGCAAATATTCGTGGTATTCAACCACTTTTGTCAGATAACTGCAAAATTCCGCCATAGATGGCTTGCTCCTGCTTGCGGGCTGCCCAGGTCAATGTGCCGTATTCGAAGTGCCACCATTCCTTCGGATAGTTGACGAATCCCGCTTCTGACATGAGGTGATAGAGGAGTCGTCTGTTTGCGCGGACGATCCGTTCTTCGTCTTGCTCGGGCGGATTATCTTCGTAGTAACGGGTAGCCGCCTTTTCGCTGAAGTCGTCAAAAGCTGTTCCCATATCGAGCCATCCCTCGGGTCCCTCGATGGTCAGATCGACTGCGCCGCCGGACAGATGAGGGGAAGGCTTTTGGATGTCTTTGCTCGGAACCGCCACAAATTTGCCCAGCAAACGCTGCAGCGACTCCCCCTCTTCCCACCCCTGGTCGAGGAGCCTTTTTCTGAAGCCTTCGTAGAGGGAAGTCTGCACCTGATAGGAGCGCCATCCGTCCAGGACGACAAATCGGTGTCCGGGAGGAAGCGCTTCTGCTGCCCGGACGAGTCTGGCTGCTGCACTCTCTCTCAGATAGGCTTCGGCTGTCGCGCCCTCGTAGCCTTGTCGGTGATAGATGGGGTAGACAGTAATTTTGTCAGACAAGGCGGAGAGGGGAATCATGCCTTCGCCGCATTCTATCAGGGTTGGTTGAGCGGGCAGCGGCATACCCTCCGGGGGAATCGGGATATCCTGTTTCAAGTAAAATCACCTCCTGGCAGTGGGTTTTTCCAATATCCTAACAAAGAAAAAATATTTAGTAAACTGCATTTATTTTTCATTTGTTGAACTTGGCTTGAATGGCCGCTTGGTCCAGCTTGTTCTTTCTATCTGTCCCCACATTTGTTATGATGAGAGCAAGAGCCTCATTTTGGCTGGTTTGCCCAATTGCATATTGCGCGAAACAGGTCTTCGCTTCCGCGCCCGTGTCTGTGGTGCGAGAGGTGAAGTTAAAAGGGAAGTTTGGTGAAAATCCAACGCGGTCCCGCCACTGTAAGAGAGGAGTTTTCCTTCAAGGCATTGCCATCCACTGCCCCCACCGGGTGCGGGAAGGAGAAGGAAAGCGGCGATTCTCGAGCCAGGAGACCTGCCTGTTCTTGCCTTCAGCACTGCATTCCTTCGGGTCAAAGGAAGAGGTGGATCGTTGCCTGCGAACTGTCCGCGCTTTGTCTCCCTTTGCAATCCGGGAGGCAAGGCGCTTTTTTTATGCGCGGACCACGGGCGATGCCAGCGGAACAGGCGGGCAGCAGGATGGCAGCATAGGCTTCGCCCGCCCGGCGAACCTGCGTGACCTGCGGGAGAAGCCTGAAACACAGAGGAGGAGCGACGATGAGCAAAGATTCGGACAAGAAACGGGGCATGCTGCTCGTATATACCGGAGACGGCAAAGGGAAAACCACGGCGGCATTGGGCCTCGCCGTGCGTGCTTGCGGCAGGGGCAAACGCGTCCTGATGATCCAATTCATCAAGTCGCCGGAGCGCACCTACGGGGAAAAGATCATTTTCGACCGATTGGGCATCGAGATGGTGCAGATGGGGGCGGGATTTACCTGGACGAAGACGCCGGAGGAGCATCGCCGGGCCTTGCAGACGGCGTGGAGCTTCGCCCGGGAAAAGGTGCTGGGCGGCGAATACGACGTGGTGATTCTCGATGAGCTGAACAATGCGCTGGCGATCGACCGCTTCCCCATCGATGATGTGCTGCCGCTGGCCGACGTGCTGGAGACGGTGCGAAATCGGCCGCGCCACATGCATCTCGTCATTACCGGGCGCAGCGCCAAGCCCGAGATCATCGAAATGGCGGATCTGGTGACCGAGATGAAGCCGGTCAAACACTACTACGACGAAGGCATCCCCGCAGTGCTGGGGGTCGAATACTGATGAAGCTGCTGGAGATATACGGCCACGGAGGAGATCTGCGCACGGCTGCCGAGCGGTTTGGGCTGGATACGGATGCCATTCTCGATTACAGCGCCAATATCAATCCGCTCGGCCCGCCGCAGCGGGTCATGGAGGCCTTGGGCCAGGCGCTTTCGGCGGTGATCCGCTACCCGGACCCCGCGCACCGCTCCTTCCGGCAGGCCTTGGCGGAACGGCTGCGGTTGCCGGAAGATTTCCTCTTGCCGGCAAACGGCGCTGCAGAGGCGATGGCGCTCGCGATCCTCGCCCTGCAGCCAAAGAAGGTCGGCATCGCCGCGCCTTGCTTTTCCGAATATGGGCAACTGTCCGAGCAATTCGGCGCGGAGGTCGTCGCCTGCGTCGGCGATCCGGAGCGGGACTTCAAGCCCGGCATGGAAGAGCTGTTTTCGCTCTTGGAGAAAACGGAGCTGGTCTTTATCGGCTCCCCCAATAATCCGACGGGGACCTTGTACGAGCCGGGCGAGCTGTTGCAGCTAGCCGCACATGCCAATGAAACGGGCACCTATCTGGTGGTCGATGAAGCATTTCTGGATTTTGTGGCGGAAGAAAAACAGTATACCCTGGCGGATCGGCTGGAAGAGTTTCCCCGCGTCCTGTTGATGCGCTCGATGACGAAGATGTTTGCCATTCCGGGCTTGCGACTGGGATATGCGATCGCCCATCCTGAGCTGATCCGCAGGCTGAGAGAGAAGCAGGTCAGCTGGAGCGTCAACGGCCTCGCCCTCCTGGCTGGTGAACTGTGCCTGCGGGAGGCCGCATATGAGGAGGAGACCCGCAGGCTGGTCAAAACCGAGCGGGATTTTCTGATGTCGGGTGTAGAGGAGCTGGGCTGGCGGACATGGCCGGGAGAGGCCAATTTTTTGCTGGTGCGTTCGGCAGGGAATCTGGATGCCGCCACGCTGCAGGAGGAGATGGGCAGACGGGGGATCTTGATCCGAAGCTGCGCCATGTACGCAGGCCTGACTGCCCATGATTTTCGCATCGCGGTCCGTTCGCGATCTGAAAATCTGCGGTTGCTGCAGGCTTTTCGCGAAGTCGCCGGACAAAGGGGGACGCGCGCATGAGTCTGATTCTGGTAACCGGTGGCGTCCGCTCGGGAAAGAGCCGGTTTGCCGAGGAGCTGGCAGGCGGGTATGGCCGGGATGTTCTCTACGTGGCGACGGGCCAGGTCTGGGATGAGGAGATGCGCAAACGGATCGAGCTGCACCGTCAGCGCAGGCCTGCAGGCTGGGGCTTGCGCGAGATCGGGGGAAAGCTGTCCGATTCTCTTTCGGACGCGGACGCGGATGCGTATCCTGTCGTGCTGATCGATTGCCTGTCCACCTGGATCAGCGGTCGGCTGATGGACGTGCCGGAGCCCTCCTGGCGGGACGAGACGATTACCGGCGAGATATTGGCGGAAGCTGAGCGCTGGCTGGATAAGGCGGCGGCCACCGACCGCATCGTCATCGCCGTGACGAGTGAAGTGGGATTGGGCGGCGTCGCCTTGTCGAAGCTGGGACGCTGGTTTGCGGACGTGCTCGGCGATGTCAATCAGCGCACGGCTCGGCGTGCCGATGCGGTCTATGCCGTAATGGCCGGCATCCCCTGGAGGTTAAAAGGATGAATGCATTTTTTCATGCGCTGTCGTTTTTTACCCGGATACCCGTACCGTGGCTGAAGCCTTCCGAGAAGGCGTGGCGGCAGAGCGTCGCCTGGTATCCGGCCGTCGGACTGGTGATCGGCTGCCTCTTGTGGGCATTTCTGACGGCTGCGCTTTGGGCCTTTTCGCCGCTGCTTGCGGCCGTGCTCACCTGTGCGGCGTGGGTGTACATCACGGGCGGACTTCATCTGGACGGATGGATGGATCTGGCCGACGGGCTCGGCAGCAGCCGTTCCCGGGAGCGGATGCTAGAAATTATGAAAGACAGCCGTTCTGGCGCGATGGCCGTACTGGCGGCGATACTGCTGCTCCTGGTGAAAACGGCCGGACTGGCTGAGCTGGCGGCTGCATCGGCATCGCTTCTCCCCGTGATTCTGATCATCCCGTTTGCGGCCCGGACGCATGTGCTGGTGGCGATTCATTTCTGGCCGTACGCGACCGAAGAGGGCGGAATCGGCAAAAACATCGGGGAAGGACTGCGGCTTTGGCATATCGGACTCGCATACTTAGCTCTCCTCGGACTGGGCTGGTGGCTTGCCGGCATTCAGGCGGTGGCGGCGGTGGCCGTCTCGCTCCTGTTTGTCCTCTGGTTCGCGCGCGGGATCTCCCTGCGGCTCGGCGGACTCACTGGCGACTGCTATGGAGCGCTGATCGAGAGCAGCGAGGCGGTCATGCTGCTCATCCTGGCGGGGAGCTGGTGGCGATGAGGTGGATCTGGATCCGGCACGGAGAGACAGCCGAGAATCGGGAAGGCCGCTATCTGGGGGATGCGGACGCGCCGCTGAATGAAACCGGATGGAAGCAGGCCAGAGAGCTGGCGGAGCGGCTGGCCGGTGAAAAGCCGGTGCGACTCTACACCAGCGACCTGCTGCGAACGAGGCAAACGGCCGAACAGCTCGGGGCGGTCTGGAAAATGGCCCCTCGCCTCGAGCCGGAATTGCGCGAGCTTTCCTTTGGCGAGTGGGAGCGGCTCACCTACGAGGAGCTGATGGCACGGGATGAGGAAAGAGCCCGTCGCTGGTACGACGATCCGTTTCAGGTGGCGCCGCCGGGCGGAGAGACGCTGGCCCAGCTGGGCGAGCGGGTGGATCGCTGGCTGCATCGCGTCAGCAGGACGGCCGAGCAAAAGACAATCGCCATCGTCACGCACGGCGGCGTCATCCGCTGGTTCCAGGCGGCCTGGCTGCACCGAGACCCTCGCCTCTACTGGCAGATGGATGGTCTTCGCCACGGCCAGGCCATGATGGCAGAGACTGCGGGCGATGGCTGGCGGCTCTGTGCGGAGACGAGCGAAGCCAAGGAAGAGAGTGTGAGGCAGGATGAACATCGCGTATAGTATCGCGGCCGCTTATCTGGTAGACCGCATCATCGGGGACCCGCGAAGGATCCCCCATCCTGTCGTGATCATCGGCTGGTTTATCACCCGCCTGGAGCGCATGATCCGCTTGTTTGTCAAAAAGCCGGGCGGACTGCGGGCAGCCGGGTTGCTATTTCCGCTGCTGATCGTCGGCGGCAGCTACATGGTAGTCGCGGGGCTTTTGTACGGAGCGGGGCTGCTCCACCCCTGGCTGGCGGTGGGGCTGGAAATCTGGCTGATCGCCACGACGATTGCGACCAAGGGGCTGGCTGACGCCGGTTTGGAGATCGGCCGCCATTTGCTCGCGGGAGATGTGGCCAAGGCGCGCCGCTCGCTGTCGATGGTGGTTGGCCGGGATACGGAGCATTTGGAAGAGGCGGAGATCAGCCGCGGAGCCGTAGAGACCGTGGCGGAGAACATCGTCGATGCGATCGTCTCCCCGCTCTTTTTCGCCGCCATCGGCGGAGCGCCGCTGGCGATGGCCTACCGGGCCGCCAATACGCTGGACTCGATGGTCGGCTACAAAAACGAGAAGTATCTCCATCTCGGCTGGGCATCTGCCCGGTTCGACGATGTGCTCAATTACATACCGGCCCGTCTGACCGCCCTGTTTTTGCTGGCGGCAAGCCGGCTGCAGGGGCTGGACTGGCGCCGCTCCTATCGAATCATGAGACGGGATGCCCGCCTCCATCCCAGCCCCAACAGCGGCATTCCCGAGGCAGCCGTAGCCGGGGCACTGGGCGTTCAGCTGGGCGGATTAAATTACTACCAGGGCGTGGCCTCCCACCGGGCGAAGCTGGGCGATCCGCTCCGGCCGCTCCGTACCGAGGACATCCTGGCCACGGTACGGCTGATGCGGCTGGCATCGTGGATGTGTGCGGCGGTTTGCGCTGCCATCGCCTTTCTTTTGTACGGATAAATGGCTGTGCCGCCGTTATTTCGCTCTCGTTCCTTTTTCGGATCGCAGCGTTCAGCTTCGCCGGCGGCAACGGTTACATGAAGCGAAACACGCGACTTAAAAAACGAGTCGCTCCCATACAGGACAGAAATTGAAAGGGGGATTTTCCCATGAGCGGCAAGCTGTTTGTCATCGGCTTCGGACCAGGGAGCTTTGACCATATTACCAAACGGGCACGGGAAGCCATCGAGGAGAGCGAGATCATCATCGGATACACCACCTATGTGGACCTGATCCGAGGCCTGCTGACCGATCAGGAGATCGTCAGCACCGGGATGACCGAGGAAGTGACCCGGGCGCGGGAAGCTGTCCGCCAGGCGGAAGCAGGCAAAAAAGTGGCGGTCATCTCCAGCGGTGACGCCGGGGTGTACGGCATGGCCGGGCTGGTCTACGAGGTCCTCGTGGAACAAGGCTGGACTGCGGCGGAAGGCGTCGAGGTCGAAATCGTACCCGGCATCTCGGCGATCAACTCCTGCGGTGCCTTGCTCGGAGCGCCGATCATGCACGATGCATGCACGATCAGCCTGAGCGACCATCTTACCCCGTGGGAGCTGATCGCGAGGAGAATCGACGCGGCCGGCATGGCCGATTTTGTCATCGCGCTGTACAATCCGCGCAGCGGGCGGCGCACCCGGCAGATCGTCGAAGCGCAGCGCATCCTCCTGCAATACCGCTCGCCGGACACGCCGGTCGGCATCGTGAAAAGCGCCTACCGCGAGCGGGAGCATATCGTCATCACCACATTGGCCGATATGCTCAACCACGACATCGGCATGCTGACAACGGTTATCATCGGCAATTCGTCCACATTCGTCTACGACGGGAAAATGATTACGCCGCGCGGCTATCAGCGGAAATATACGCTGAACTCCGACGAACAGGCCCTCAAGCCGCATCAGCGTCTCCGTCCGGAAAACGAGCCCTGGTCGCTGGAAGCGGCAGCCTTGCAGGGAGCAGCGGCACTAGGCGACAGCCCGAGCCTGGCAGCGGCCCCGCAGGAGCGGCCCGCATCGAAGCCGGTGAACAGCGTGAGCGCGCCGGTCGACTCTGCTCACCGCGCGCCGGCCGGCACAGGCACGCAGGCGGCCGCCGCTACGCCGTACGACTGGGCGGCTCAGGCGCTGCAGGCTGTAAATGAGGCAAAAGGCATCACCGCGGAGGGAACGGCGGCGGCCGCAACCGCAGTCGCATCAGGCACTCAACTCCATCGCCCGGCGGCGGTCTTTGTCCCGGAGATGATCTTCGAGTGCGCGGTCAGTCCCGGTGTCGCCAATAAAAAATTTACCCCGCTGCAGATGATGACGCTGGCCCAGGCCGCAGGGGAAAAGGGCGAGCTGGAATACACGCCGCATCATCAGATCATCCTGCGGGTGCCGACGAGCAATCCGGAGGAAGTAACGGCGCCGCTCCGCGAAGCCGGGCTGATCCTGACCCCGGTCGGCGATGTTTTGCAGGTGAAGGCCTGCGATTTCTGCGACGGGGAGAAAAAGGACGCCATTCCCTACGCAGAGGAGCTGCAACAGAAGCTGGGCGGCCTGGAGATGCCCAAGGAGACGCGGATCGGCATCAACGGCTGCGGGATGGCCTGCTATCGGGCGGTTCAAGAGGATATCGGACTGGTGTTCCGCAAGGGCAAGTTCGATCTCTTCCTGGGAGCCAAAACGGTGGGGCGGACCGCGCACTCCGGGGTTCCGGTCGCGGAAGGAATCGAGCCGGATAAAATCGTGCCGCTGATCGAGCGGATCGTCGCGCGCTATAAAAGTGAGGCCTTCCCCAACGAGCGCTTCCACAAGTTCTTCCAGCGGATAGGCGAGCTGGAGGGATACGCTTGGCAGGAGGTGCCGATTCCGAAGATTGAAAACGCCGTCTGCGGCGATTGAGCATAGACGAAAAAGATGAGGGAGGAATCAGGATGGACGCGGTATTGTTCGTCGGACACGGGAGCAAGGATCCCGAAGGAAATGAAGAGGTAAGGCAGTTTGTCGCTTCGCTGGCAAACGAGGTGGATGTGCCGATTTTGGAAACCTGCTTTTTGGAGTTTGAGCGGCCCGACATGCTGCAGGGCTTGGATGCTTGCGTCAAGCGGGGAGCCACCCGCGTGGCTGTCATCCCGATCATTCTGTTTTCGGCGGGCCACGCCAAGATCCACATCCCGGCGGCCATCGACGAAGCCAAGGCGAAACATCCCCATGTGCAGTTCATCTACGGTCGCCCGATCGGGATTCACACCGAGGTGCTGAACATTCTGGCGACGCGGATGGAGGAAGCGGGCTTTGCCTCTGGCGAGGAGCATCCGGATACCGCCGTGCTGGTCATCGGACGGGGCAGCAGCGACCCCGACGCCAACAGCGACATCTACAAAATGTCCCGCCTCTTCTGGGAGCGCTGGAAGGCGAAATGGGTAGAGACGGCCTTCATGGGCGTGACCTTTCCCCTGTATGAAGAAGGGATCGAGCGCTGCCTGAAGCTGGGCGCGCGCCGCGTCGTCGTCCTGCCGTACTTCCTCTTTACCGGCGTGCTGATCAAGCGCATGGCTGACCAGTTGGAGCAATTCCGCAGCCGCTATCCGGAAGCGGAATTTGTGCTGGCGGAGTACTTCGGCTTCCACCCGTTGCTCAAAGAGGTGCTGAAAGACCGGGTGCAAGAGGCGCTGCACGGCGAAGTGAAGCTGAATTGCGACACCTGCCAGTATCGTCTGGCAGCGATGGAGCACATCGACCATCACCACCACCATCACGACGACGATCACGGGCATCATCACCATCATCACGGACATGATCACAGCCACGGGCACGATCACAGCCACGGGCACGATCACAGCCACGGGCACGATCACAGCCACGGACATGATCACAGTCACGGACATGATCACAGCCACGGACATGATCACAGCCACGGGCACCATCAAGACCACGAACACGGCCGACACAAGGTGAACAAATAGAGGAGGGACGCGCGATGATACTGGTACTGGCCGGGACGAGCGATGCACGCGAGCTGGCCTTGTTAATCAAAGAAAACGGGTATGACCTCTTGGCCACGGTGGTGACCGAGAATGCCGCCAAAAGCCTCGAGGAGGCGGGATTGACCGTGCAGGTCGGCCGCCTGACCGCGGATGACATCACGTCGCTGATTCGCGAACGCGGCTTTCGGGCAGTTGTCGACGCCAGCCACCCCTATGCGGAGGAAGCATCGAAAAATGCCATGGCCGGCGCGCAGGCAGCAGATGTCCCGTACATCCGCTACGAACGGGAGAATGCCGAATCGCCCCGCCACGAGAAGATCATTTTTGCCGAGGATTATAAGCACGCGGCAGAGATCGCGGCGGAGAAGCGTGGCGTGATCATGCTGACGACGGGCAGCAAGACGCTGAAGATCTTCGCCGACCGCCTGCTGGGCCTGCCCGAGACGACGCTGGTGGCCCGCATGCTGCCGCGTATCGACAATATGGAAAAATGCGAGGAGCTGGGCATCGAGCAGAAGAACATCGTCGCCATGCAGGGGCCTTTTTCCAAAGAGCTGAACAAAGCCCTCTACGCCCATTACGGCGTCACCCTGATGATCACCAAAGAGAGCGGCAAGGTGGGCGCTTTTGACGAAAAGGTAGAGGCCGCCCTGGAGATGGGCATCGAGACCATCGTCATCGCTCGTCCGAAGATCGATTACGGCACCAAATTTTCCGATTTTGCCGGGGTCGTCGGCCAGTTGAAGCAGCTACTGCCTCTGGTATAGAAAAGACCGCGCCAAAACCGGTTCATCACTGCCCCTGAAAAGGGAAACAGCCAATCCAAAGGAGGAATCCCCATGGACTTTCGCACGGAATTCAAACCGTTGACCGTTCAACCGCAGGAAATCGAAGAGAAGAGCTTTCAAATCATCACCGAGGAGCTGGGCGAGCATCCTTTCACCGAGGAGCAGTACCCGGTCGTCCAGCGAGTGATCCACGCCTCGGCGGACTTTGACCTGGGCCGCAGCCTCGTCTTCCATCCCGATGCGATCCGTGCAGGCATTCATGCTATTCGCAGCGGCAAGATCGTCGTCGCCGATGTGCAGATGGTGCAGGTCGGCATCAGCAAAAACCGCATCGAAAAATTCGGCGGCGAGGTAAAGGTGTACATCTCCGACCCGGACGTGATGGAAGAGGCCAAGCGACTCAACACCACGCGGGCGATCATCTCTATCCGCAAGGCGGTCAAGGAGGCGGAGGGCGGCATCTTCGCCATCGGTAATGCCCCGACCGCACTGCTCGAATTGATCCGTCTGGTCAAAGAGGGAGAGGCAAAGCCGGGCCTCGTCATCGGCATGCCGGTCGGCTTCGTCTCGGCGGCGGAATCCAAGGAGGAGTTGGCCAAGCTGGACATCCCGTTCATCACCAATATGGGCCGCAAAGGCGGAAGTCCCGTGACGGTAGCGGCACTGAACGCCATCTCGCTGATGGCAGAGCGGCAGGGGTAACCGTATGGCGGGGAAAGCGACTGCGGACGAAAAAGAAGCCAAACCCCTGCGCCATGGCTACACCACGGGATCGTGCGCCACAGCGGCCACCAAAGCGGCGCTGACCGCCCTGATTTTGCAGGAAGAACAGCGGGAGGCGACGATACGCCTGCCGATCGGACAGGATGTCACGTTTCAGATGGAGAGCTGCTCGCTTGACGGCGGCTCCGCGACAGCGGGCATCATCAAAGACGGCGGGGATGACCCGGATGCGACCCACGGCGCGCTCATCCAAAGCACGGTGAGCTGGCTGGATCAGCCGGGCATCGTGCTGGACGGCGGCGTCGGGGTGGGCCGCGTCACCAAGCCGGGCCTGCCGGTGCCCATCGGCGAAGCGGCGATTAATCCGGTCCCGCGCAAGATGATCCTGGAGACGGCCCAAGCGGTGCTCGACCAGTATGAGATCAAGCGGGGCATCAAGATCGTCATCTCTGTCCCCGCTGGCGAGGAGATCGCCAAAAAGACGCTGAACGGACGCCTCGGCATCATCGGAGGCATCTCCATTCTGGGGACGCGCGGCATCGTCGTGCCGTTTTCCACCTCCGCCTACAAGGCCAGCGTCGCCCAGGCGATCAATGTCGCGCAGAAAATGGGCTGCCGCCACATCGTCCTCTCCACGGGAGGCAAGAGCGAGCAGTTCGGCATGGCGCAGTATCCCGAGCTGCCGGAGGAGGCTTTCGTCGAGATGGGCGATTTCGTCGGCTTTGCGCTCAAGCAGTGCAAGAGCAAAGGAATCGAAAAAGTGACGCTCGTCGGCATGATGGGCAAATTCTCCAAGGTCGCGCAGGGCGTCATGATGGTCCACTCCAAAAGCGCGCCGGTCGACTTCGGCTTTCTCGCCAGACTGGTCGGCGAGGCAGGGGCGCCGCCGGAGCTGGTGGAGGAAGCGCGGGGGGCCAATACGGCCTCGCAGGTGGGTGACATGATGGCGGACTACCCTCTCTTTTTTGAAAAGCTGTGCGAAAGCTGCTCCCGCGAAGGACTGCGCGAGGTAGGCGGCGGCATGGAGATCGAGACCATGCTGATCACGATGAAAGGAACCCTGTTGGGAAAGGTGACGATAGATGACAGAGGCAATGAAGGTGATCGGAATCGGGGATGACGGCGCGGACAGCTTGCTGCCGCTGTACCGGACGTGGATCGCGGAGAGCGAGCTTCTGGTCGGAGGCGAGAGGCATCTCGCCTTTTTCCCCGATTATCCGGGAGAAAAGCGCGTCCTGAAGGGCGGCCTCTCCGCCCTGATCGAAGAACTGCGCGAGGAAAAGCGAAAAACCGTGATCCTGGCATCCGGCGATCCGCTCTTTTACGGAGTGGGCAGCCTCTTGGCGAGAAAATTGAACGTGGAGATATACCCGCATCTCAGCTCCATCCAGCTCGCCTTTGCCCGGATGGGCGAGGCCTGGCAGGACGCATCGTTTCACAGCGTGCACGGACGCAGCATCAAAGGGCTGGCGCAGCGGATCGACGGCAAGGAAAAAGTCGCACTGCTGACGGATCAGGAAAACAATCCGGCGGCAATTGCCCGCTACCTGCTCCGCTTCGGCATGACCGAGTACGATGCCTTTGTAGGGGAAAACCTGGGCAGCCCGCAGGAGCGGACCGGCTGGTACTCGCTGGAGCAGATGGCAGACAGCCAGTTTGCCGATTTGAATGTGGTCATCCTGCGCAAACGGCGGGAGAGTCCCGTCTGGCCGCTCGGCATCGCCGACGAGGAATTTTCCCAGCGCAAGCCGGACAAGGGGCTGATCACGAAAAAAGAAGTGCGCATCCTGAGCATTGCCCAGCTGCAATTGCACGCCAAAAGCATCGTCTGGGACATCGGCACCTGCACCGGCTCGGTCGCGATTGAGGCGGCCCGCATCGCGCGCGAAGGCGAAGTGTACGCGGTGGAGAAAAATTCCGACGACCTGGCCAATTGCCACGAAAACATGGCCAAATTCCGCGCCGACATCACGACCGTGCATGCAAAGGCGCCGGAGGGTCTGGAGCAGTTTCCCGACCCGGATGCGGTCTTTATCGGCGGAAGCGGCGGAGAGCTGAGAGAGCTGCTCGCCATTTGCTGCAGCCGTCTGAGGCCAAACGGACGGATCGTGGTGAACGCGGCGACGATCGAGACCTTGTACGAAGCCACGCAGGCCTTTGCCGCCGAAGGCTTCGAGACCTCGATCACGCTGGCCCAGCTCTCGCGCAGCAAGCCGATTTTGTCGATGACCCGCTTCGAGGGACTGAACCCGATCTACATCATCACCGCCTGGGCCAAGCAGGGGGAAAAGCAAGAGGAACAGCAAGCTAAGCAAGGAGGAGACAGCAAGTGAATACCATCGGAACACTGTACGGCATCGGCGTCGGGCCCGGGGACCCGGAGCTGATCACGGTCAAGGCATTTCGCCTCTTGCAACAATCCCCTGTCATCGCTTACCCGAAAAAGCGGATGGGCAGCAAAAGCTACGCGCACCAAATCTCTGAGCTGTACGTGAAGCCATCGCCTGACAAGGAGATGCTCGGGCTGGTGTTTCCCATGACCAAGGACAAGGAGATTCTGGAGCGGGAGTGGAACAACACCGCGGACATCGTCTGGGAGCGCCTGCGCGAGGGCAAGGATGTGGCTTTCGTGACGGAGGGCGACCCGCTTTTCTACAGCACCTTCATCCACATGATGCGGGTCATGAAAGAGAAATACCCGGAAGTGCCTGTCGTCACGGTGCCGGGAATCTCGTCATTTCTCGGGGCAGCCGCGCGGCTCAATCTGCCACTCGCGGACGGGGATGAACAAATCGGCATCATTCCGGCGACGGAGGACCGCGACGCGATGCGAAAGGCGCTTCTCGAGCATGATTGCGTGATCTTTTTGAAAGTGGCCAAGGTTTTGCCGATGATCATCGATCTCTTGAAGGAAATGAATCTGGTGGACAAAGCGGCAGTGGCGACCAAAGTAACCTCCGCGGAGGAGATGATCTGGACCAATGTCCGCGAACTGGAACGGGCCGAGCTCGGCTATCTTACGCTGATGGTGGTGAAAAAGGGATGAAGCTGTATATCGTAGGAGCAGGACCGGGCGACCCGGATTTGATTACCGTAAAAGGGCTGAAACTGCTGCAAGCCGCTGACGTCGTGCTCTACACCGATTCGCTGGTCAATGACGAGCTGGTCGCTAAGGCCAAGCCCGGCGCAGAGGTGCTGCAAAGCTCCGGCATGGCGCTGGAGGAGATGGTCGAACTGCTCGTCGACCGCATCCGTCAGGGGAAAACCGTCGTCCGTCTGCATACCGGCGACCCGTCTGTGTACGGGGCGACGATGGAGCAGATCGCGCTGTTGAAGGAAGAGGGCATCGAGGTGGAGATCGTGCCGGGCGTCAGCTCCGTCTTCGCGGCGGCTGCGGCAGTCGGCGCAGAGCTGACCATCCCCGAGCTGACCCAGACCTTGATCCTGACGCGGGCCGAGGGACGTACGCCGGTGCCGGAGCGGGAGAAGCTGCGGGCGCTGGCGGAGCATCACTGCACCATCGCGCTCTTTTTGAGTGCCACCCTGACCAAAAAAGTGGTGCGCGAGCTGACCGACGCGGGCTGGAGCCTGGACACGCCGGTGGCCGTCGTGCAGCGGGCGAGCTGGCCGGATCAGCTGATCATCCGCACGACGCTGGCGCATCTGGACGAGGAGATGGGCAAAAACGGCATCCGCTCCCATGCGATGATTCTGGCCGGATGGGCGCTCGACCCGGAGATTCACGCCAAAAGCGAGCAGCATCGCTCCAAGCTGTATGATAAAACCTTTACGCATGGGTACAGAAAAGGTGTGAAAGAAGGATGATCATCGAGCTGAAAGAGGGAGAAATCCCGGCGATCAGACAGCGCGGCGAGTACGCCATCGTGGCGATCACCAAGCACGGCGTAGAGATGGCCCGCGACCTGCACCAGCGCTTTCCCGGTGCCGACCTGTACTACATGAGCAAATTCGCCCGGGGTGATGAAGAGGCGCGAGGCATTCAGCTTTTCGTAAACAGCGTACGGATGCTGTTTCCCGCCCTCTGGCCTGCTTATAAAGGACTGATCTTAATTATCTCGCTCGGCGCTGTCGTACGGATGATCGCGCCCGTTTTGCAGGACAAAAAGACAGACCCGGGCGTGGTCGTCGTCGATGACCGGGGCGAGAATGTGATCAGCGTGCTCTCCGGCCATCTCGGCGGGGCCAATGAGCTGGCCAAGGAAGTGGCGGCGGTGCTGGGGGCGCGGCCGATCATCACGACCGCCTCCGATGTGCAGAAGACGATCCCGGTCGACCTCTTCGGCCGCCGCTTCGGCTGGGAGTGGGAGTCAGACGAAAAATTGACCCCGGTCAGCGCTTCCGTGGTCAACGAGGAGCCGGTCGCCGTCGTCGTGGAGTCTGGCGAGCGCAACTGGTGGATGCACGAGACGCCGATGCCTCCGTCGATCACGGTCTACGGCACCGTCGCCGAAGCGCTGGAGGCGAAGCCGCACGGAGCTTTGGTGGTCACTCATCGCATTCTTACCCCCGAGGAAGAGCCGATCTTGGAAAACGGCGTCCTCTACCGTCCCAAGGTGATCGTGATCGGCATGGGCTGCAACCGCGGCACCTCCGCCGAGGAGATCGAAGCGGTGATCCGGGAGACGCTGGAGGAGCTGCGCTTTTCCATCAAGAGCGTAAAGGCGCTGGCGACCATCGAGCTGAAAAAGGACGAGGAAGGCCTCTTGCAGGTCTGCCAAAAATTCGGCTGGCCCTTTGTCTGGTATACGCCGGAGCAGTTGAATTCCGTGGCGATCGAGGAGCCTTCGGAGACGGTCTATAAATTTACCGGCGCGTACGGCGTGAGCGAGCCTGCGGCCAAGCTGTGCGCCGGAGTGGATGAACTGGTGCTGACCAAGAAAAAGTCGGGCAATGTGACGATCTCCGTCGCCTTGATGCCGTACGGCGGGGAGGGCAGGCCATGAGCGGACAGACGTGCAGCAGCACCCGCCGCCTCGTCATCGCCGGAACCGGCAGCGGCGCGGGGAAAACTACGGTGACGATCGGCCTAATGGCCGCCCTGAAGCGCCGTGGACATGTGGTGCAGGGCTTCAAATGCGGCCCCGACTACATCGACCCGACCTATCATACCGCTGTCACGGGACGCGTCTCGCGCAATCTGGACAGCTGGATGCTGGATACGCACACGATGCAGGAGATCTTTGTCCGCGGCAGCCACGGCGCCGACATCTCGATCATCGAGGGCGTGATGGGCATGTACGACGGCAAAGACCCGAGAAGCGACCGAGGGAGCACGGCCGAGATCAGCATTCTGACGAAGTCGCCCGTCCTGCTGGTGATCAGCGCGCAGAGCATGGCCCGCAGCGCAGCGGCGATTGTCAAAGGCTTTCAACTGCTGAATACGGAGGCGCGCATCGTTGGAGTGATCGCCAACAAAGTCGGCAGCGAAGGCCACTACAAGATCGTCAAGACGGCCATCGAGCAGGAGTGCGGCATCCCCGTCGTCGGCTATCTGAAGCGGGAGAGCGATCTGGAGATCCCGGAGCGGCATCTCGGCCTGGTCCCTTCCGTAGAGCGGGGGGAGCTGAATCCGCTGTTCGACCGCCTGGCCGAGCTGATGGCCGAGACGGTCGACATGGAGCAGATCTGGGCGCTGGCCGAGGCGGAGCCGCTTCACGTGGAGCCGCGGATGTTTGCCCAGGTGCCGCTGACGGAGAGCGGCGGACACAGGGATGATGGGGAGGCAGCAGGTCATCTGGACAATGCTGCGGCACTGGACAAAGGTGCAGCCGGACATCCCGGCAGCCGGGATCGCGCGAAACCGGACGGCCGTGTCAAAATCGCCGTCGCCAAAGACCCGGCTTTTCACTTTTACTACCCGGAGAACTTCGAGCTGCTGCAAGCCTGCGGGGCGGAGCTGCTCTTTTTCTCCCCGCTGGCGGGCCAGCCTGTGCCAGAGGAGGCGGACGGATTGTATATCGGGGGCGGCTTCCCCGAGGAGTTCGCAGCGGAATTGTCCCGCGATGAAGCGGTGCTCCGCTCTTTTCGGGAGGCGATTTCCTCCGGCCTGCCTACGCTGGCGGAGTGCGGCGGGTTTATGTACCTGACGGACGCGATCGAGACGACGGACGGCAGCGTCTACCCCATGGTGGGGCTCATTCGCGGGAAGGTGACGATGCAGAAGCGGCTGGCGGCGCTCGGCTACCGCGAGATCACGGGCACGCAGCACAACTTCCTGATCGGGCCAGGCGAGCAGGCAAAAGGGCATGAATTTCACTACTCCACCTTTGCCGCCGAGGCCGAGTATCCGCACGCCTACGAGACGAAAGGGCTGCGCGGCACCAAGACGGAGGGCTACGCCAAGGACAATCTGGTCGCAGGCTATACGCATCTGCATTTCGCCTCTAATCCGGAGCTGGCGAAGCGCTGGGTGGAGCGTTGCCGGGAGGTGAGAGCAGGTGGCTGATCAGGCAGTTGCAGGGCCGAACGGGGCGAGCGCGAAAGCCATCTCTGCACTCCCGCTGATGATCCAGGGGACCAGCTCGGATGCCGGAAAAAGCGTGATTGCCACTGCATTTTGCCGGATTTTTGCAAAGGCCGGCTACAGGACGGCGCCCTTCAAATCGCAGAACATGGCGCTCAACTCCTATGTGACCTTGGACGGCAAAGAGATCGGGCGGGCGCAGGGCGTGCAGGCGGAGGCGGCGGGGATCGTCGCGACGACGGACATGAATCCGATCCTGATCAAGCCTACCCGGGACGCGGAGTCGCAGATCGTCGTCAACGGAGAGCCGTACGGCAATATGAAGGCGATGGCCTACCGCACGGAGTTTTACGAGCAGGGCTTGCGCGTGATCGAAGCGGCTTACCGCAGGCTGGCCCAATCCTACGAACGGATCGTGATCGAGGGCGCGGGCAGCCCGGCCGAGGTGAATCTGAACGACCGCGAGCTCGTCAATATGCGGGTGGCGCGGCTGGTCAATGCGCCGGTCATCCTGGTGGCGGATATCGAGCGGGGCGGCGTGTTCGCCAGCCTGGTCGGGACGCTGCAGCTCCTGGAGCCAGAGGACAGAGAGCGCGTCATCGGGGTGATTATCAATCGTTTTCGCGGCGACCTCTCACTCCTGACGCCGGGGCTGGAGTGGTTCGAGCAGTATACGGGCAAGCCGGTGCTTGGCGTGGTTCCGTACATACCCGATTTGTGGATCGACGCGGAAGACTCGCTGATCCTGCACCGCTACCAGGGGAAGTCGGAGAAAACGGGCGAGCTGGACATCGCCGTGATCCGCTATCCGCGCATCTCCAACTTTACGGATGTCGATCCCTTTTTCGTGGAGCCCGATTGCCGCGTCCGTTTTGTCACGAGAGCAGAAGAGCTGGGGCAGCCTGACCTGCTCATCCTGCCGGGGAGCAAAAATACGCTGGAGGATCTGCTGTTCCTGCGGGAGACGGGGCTGGAAGCGGCGCTCCTGCGTCTTCACCGGGAGGGCCGCACCTTGCTCGCCGGAATCTGCGGCGGCTATCAGATGCTGGGCAGCTCGATCCACGATCCACAGGGCGTGGAGTCTCCCGTACGATCCATGGCGGGCCTCGGCCTGATTCCCATGGAAACGACGATGCAGACGCGCAAGACGACCGTATTGTCCCGGGGAACAGCCCGATTCGCCGGGGAAACGATCGACCTTCTGGGGTACGAAATTCACATGGGCCAATCGGTATTTACAGAAGAGCGGGCCCCGTTGATCGAGCTGGCAGACCGTGCCGACGGGTATTGGGACGAGCGGGAGCTGGTGCTGGGCTCGTATTTTCACGGATTGTTTCACGACGACCGCTTCCGCCAGCTCTTGCTCAATTTCCTGCGCGGGAAAAAGGGCTTGGCTCCCATAACGGAGCGGCCTTCTTTTGTAGCGCTCAGGGAACAGGGATTTGACCGCATCGCTGAGGAGGTCAAAAAACACGTCCGCCTGGACATCATCGAAGAGCAAATGAAAGCTTTTCAGGGGAGTGAGTGCATATGAGCCATGCAGATTGGAAAAAAGGGCGGGATGCGGTGCAGCCGCTGGACACAAAGGCCGCGGCACGGGCCAGCGCCCATGTCGACCAGTTGACTAAACCGCTGGGAAGCCTGGGCAGATTGGAGAAGCTGGCTGTGCAGTTGGCTGCGATTACAGGAGAGCCAGCCCCTGCTGTCGCTCCGCCGGGGATACTCGTATTTGCCGCCGACCACGGTGTGGCATCCGAAGGCGTCTCGGCGTATCCGCAGGAAGTGACGGCCCAGATGGTAGCCAATTTTGCCCATGGCGGCGCGGCGATCAACGTATTTGGCCGGCAGATCGGCGCCCTGCTGCACGTCGTGGACGTCGGCGTAGCCACCGATGTGGATGCGCCTGGCGTCTGGTCGAAAAAAGTGCGGTACGGAACGGCCAGCATGCTGCGCAAATGGGCGATGAGCCGGGAGGAAGCGGAACAATCCCTGCAAGTCGGATACGAGAGCGCAGAGGCCCTCTTCGCCGAAGGGGCCAAGCTGCTGATCGTCGGCGAGATGGGGATCGGCAACACGACAGCCAGCAGCGCCATGCTGGCCGCCCTGACCGAAACGGAGCCAGATCAGCTGGTAGGCCGGGGCACCGGTGTCTGCGACGAGAAGTGGGAGAGGAAAAAAGCGGTGGTCAAAGAGGCGCTTGCCCTGCATCAGCCGAATCCTGCTGATCCGCTCGATGTACTCGCCAAGGTAGGCGGTCTGGAGATCGGTGCCATGGCGGGCGCGATCATTTGCGCGGCGGCCCGCCGCGTGCCTGTCCTCCTGGACGGGTTTATCTCCACCGTGGCGGCTCTGCTGGCCGTCCGACTATGTCCGGCTGCGGCAGACTATCTCTTGGCCGGCCACCGTTCACAGGAGCCGGGACATGCTCATGTGCTGGCTACTTTGGGGCAGGAGCCGCTGATTGACCTTGGCCTGCGGCTGGGCGAGGGCAGCGGAGCGGCGGTCGCTTTCCCGATCGTCGAGTCGGCTACGCGGATGCTGCGGGAGATGGCGACTTTTGCGTCTGCCGGGGTGAGCAACCGATGAGCGGGCGGGGGCGCGTCTACCTCGTCGGAGCAGGACCCGGCGATCCCAAGCTGATCACGCTCAAAGGGCTGGAGTGCCTGCAGCAGGCCGATGTCGTCGTCTACGACCGCCTGGCCAATCCCGCTCTGCTCGCGCATGCGCCGCAAAATGCCGAGCGCATCTACTGCGGCAAGCTGCCGGACAACCACACGATGCGCCAGGAGGTAATCAATGTCCTGCTGGCGGAGAAAGCGCGCGAAGGAAAGACCGTCGTCCGGCTCAAAGGCGGCGATCCTTGCGTGTTTGGCCGCGTGGGCGAGGAAGCGGAGCATCTCGCCGCTTGCGGCATTCCCTTTGAAATCGTACCCGGCGTCACGGCGGGGATCGCCGCGCCGGCTTATGCCGGCATTCCCGTGACGCACCGGGAGTACGGCTCCTCCTTTGCCGTGGTGACCGGCCATCTCCGCGAGGGCAAGCAGGAGAGCGGCTGGGCTCAGGGAAGCAGCCCGGGAAGCGTGAAATGGCAAGCGCTGGCTGCAGGCATCGATACGGTCGCCTTTTACATGGGAGTCGGCAACCTACCGTCCATTCGCCAAAATCTGATCGCCCACGGGCGCGACCCGCAAACCCCTGTCGCCGTAATCGCCTGGGGAACGCTGCCGGAGCAGACGACAGTGACCGGAACGCTGGAAGATATTGAAGAACGTCTGGCGAGCGGCCCGAAAATATCCAATCCTGCGATTATCCTCGTAGGGGAGGTCGTCCGGATGCGGGAGCGGATCAACTGGTTTGAGCGGATGGAAACGGAAAAAACGGAGCAGGAACCATGCGACTCTACCCGATGATGGTCAATCTGGAGGGAAAGCGTTGCCTCGTGGTCGGAGGGGGGCGAGTAGCGGAGCGGAAGATCGACAAACTCCTCGCCGCCGGTGCCGAGATCGCCGTCGTCGCCCCTTCATGTACGGAGGCCGTTGCGAAGTGGGCTCGCGAAGAGCGTCTTTTCCTCTACCGCCGTCCCTTTGCGCCGGAGGATACCCGGCATGCGCTCATCGTCATCGCGGCGACGGACGACCCAGACGTGAATCTGGCCGTCTACCAGGCGTGTGCCTCTCACCAATGGGTCAACATCGCAGACAGACCCGATCTCTGCAGCTTTACCGTGCCCTCCGTGGTGGAGCGGGGGGATTTGCAGATCGCCATCTCTACGGGCGGACACAACCCGGGGTTGGCCAAGAAGCTTCGCAGACAGATGGAAGCGCATATAGGTCCCGAATACGAGGAGTATACGGCCTTTCTCGGAGCCATGCGCCGCCGCGTACTGGAGCTGTCTTTGGATGACCGGCAAAAGCGCGAAATTCTGTCTGCATTGCTGGACGACCGCTTTCTTTGCTGGACGAAGTCGGGGGAGCGGGAGCGAAGGGATCTGGAGGCAGAGAGAATCATTGAAAACGCAAGGCAAACCGGCACCTGATTGGTAGCCGGTTTTTTTCCGTGCAAATGAAAACCAAAAAGCCTACTCCGAGAAAAGCGCAATCGCCCCGAGGCCAAGCACGACCAGACAGATCGTCCCAAGCGTGATCAAAGTGATTTTCTTGAGCATCTCATGCTCCCGCTCTTTGACATCCCCGACGGTGACCCCGAGCAGAACGCGGGAGGGGGAAGCCATCATGGAATGGGAGGACGCCGTGTTTTGTCCGTAGGCAACCAGTTCGGGAGAAATGCCCAGCTGTATCGCGGTTTGCGTCTGCAGCTTGATAAACATCGCATTGGAACCGGTGTTGCTTCCGGTCAAGAAGCCGCCCAACCCTCCGATCAGCGGAGAGACGAACAGAAAGGCTCCGCCGAACAGAGCGGCTGCGGCATGAGCCAGCGTGTCCGTCATCGAAGCGGCGGCCATCATCTCGGACAGGACGACGTAAAAGAGCGTGGACCCAATCACAGGAGTGGCCTGGACAAATGTGGAGCGCAGGCTCTTGATCACCTTGCCTTTTCCCAAGGAAAACAGAAAGCAGGTCAACAGGCAGGTCACCCCCAGAAAAAATCCGGGAGAATATAGCAGCGGCAGCGAAAAACCATAAGCCGGCAGGCTCAGGACCAGGCGGGATTGCAAAAAGGCTTCCACCGGGGCAATCAAGCGGGACAACAGCAAGAGAGTGATCAGGATCAAATAGGGACTGAACGTTTTCGCGATGCCGCTGCCCCGTTCACCTCCCGGCAGCGTTTCCTTTGCTGCGGACAGCTCTGCCTCTGCTGCCCGCTTCTCATATCCGGCCCGTTCGGCTGTGAAACGGATGCACAGCAGCTCGGCACCAATCGCTGCCATCGAGCCAAATACCCCGGCAAGCTCTACGCTGACATAGCGGTTGGCGCCCCAAACGGAAAGGCCGCATACACCGCTAACCAGCAGCGTTTCCCAAAAACGCCGTTTGACTCCGCTCCAGCCTCCAGCCAGATAGACGATCAGCAAGGCAAAATAGAAAAACGTCGGGAGCGACAAAAGGGCGCTGCCGGTCCCCAGTTTGTCTGCGGGAATATTCCCCAGGCTGGCCCCGATGATCGTGCCCATGGCCAGCGATCCCCATGGAACAGCACTCAGGCTGACAAGCGCGATCAGCACTGCGCGGAATCGGTCAAAGCCCAGTGAAATGAGGATCGGAGCGAGCACGATCACAGCGATGCCAAAGCCGCTGGACGACTCGACCAGGGGAGAGAAGCCGACGGCCAGGAGAAGCACTTGCCGGATCGGATCCTTCGTAGAATGCGCGATGTACGAGGCAATGCTCTGCATTACGCCTGATACATTCATCAAATGGAAGAGCAGGATGCCGAAGAAGATGACATAGGCAACGAGCGAGGTAGTCAACGCCCCTTTTACCGCTGCCGTATACAGTTTGCCGATCGGCGTCTCAAAATAGGGAACAAACAGGGCCAGTCCTGCGGCGGCAAAGACCCCGGCGAGCCCTGCTTTCCATGCGGACAGCCTGCCAACGAAAAGAAGCAGAAGAATCAGCAGGATGGGAAAGCAGGCAAGAAAAACAGCGGCCACGCTCCTCACCTCAATTTTACTATAGGAAATTTATGTTTATCTTAGTGAATGCATTCTTGACTCGTCAAGGCTTTTTTACCTATAGTTTCTAGAAGGCATACCGATCGTTTTGGACGAGAGATACTAGGGGGAAAGATGATGAGCTTCGGTCTGAACGTCAAACAGGCGCGAAAGGAAAAGGGATTGACGCTGCAAGAACTGTCGGATCGCTCAGGGGTGAGCCCGTCCATGCTCTCGATGATAGAGCGCGAGGAAAAAAATCCGACCTTGCATGTCGCTTGCCAGATCGCGGAAGCGCTGGAGCTTACCCTGTCGCAGCTATTGGGGGAGCAGGAAAAACGAGAGGTCATGCTGATCAGGAGAAGCGAGCGGCTCGTCTACCGCGATGAGCAGTCCGGTTTCGAGCGCCACCTGTTGTCCCCGTCGTTTCCGGCGAAAGGGATTGAATTTGTGCTGAATGTCGTTCCGGCAGGCAAGGAGTCCGGACTTTTTCCCGCTCACAAACAAGGCGTAAAAGAATATCTCGTCGTCGCTTCGGGGAAGCTTCGAGCCGTGCTTGGCGATGGCGTGCTGGATACGATTTTGGAAGAAGGGGATTCGCTCTACTTTGAGGCGGATCTGCCTCACCGATTTATCAATGTCGGGGAGACGCCATGCAGCTATTATCTGGTGATCGACTCCACAGCCGGCAAGTAGGTCGGGCAGCAGGGGTCAGAGATACATCGTAAAGAAAACCGGTGGCCGGCTTGGGACCGGTTTTTTGCTGCGGCTTTTTCTCCCGCTACTGGATAACCGCGAGACAACCCTTTATAATAGAGAGATGATGCAAAATGCAACGATGAGGGAGTGGGTTGTGTGGCAAATATACTGGTGATTGCCCCCTACCAGGGTCTGGCAGATCTGTTCCAGGAGGCGGCTGCGGAGAGCGGCAAAAAGATCCGCGTCGAAGTGGGGGATTTGTCCGCAGGCCTGGCCAAGGTCAGAGAACTGGGAGAAGACTCCTGCGATGTCATCATCAGCCGAGGGGCTACCGCCCGGCTGCTGCGGGAGCATTGCCGCACGCCTGTGGTCGATGTAAAGGTAACGGGCTATGATCTGCTTCGTACTTTGACGCTGCTCAGAGGATACCCGGGTAAAATCGGTCTGGTCAGCTACCGCAATACCGTGCAACGGGCAGATGAGATCGGAGCCCTGATCGATATGAATCTTGAATTTTACCCGATTGAACAGGAGGACCAGCTGGAGGCTGAGCTTCGCAAAGCAAAAGAACAGGGAATCGCCGTCATGGTTGGCGACGTCATCTCCACACAGGCGGCGGCCCGTCTGGGAATCAAATCGATCCTGATCACCTCCGGCAGGGAAGCGGTCATGGACGCCATCGACGAAGCTGAACGGCTGGTTGCTTCCATCCAAAAAGAGCGGGAGGCGAGAAGTCTCCTGGAAGCGGCGTTTGCGCATTTTCCAGGTGGTCTTTTGCTGACAGACCCGGCGGGAGAAGTTTTGGCCGCCAATGAAAAAGCGATCGCGCTGATGCGCAAGTCTCAAGCGCCGGGTGAGGACGGGGCGAAGGAAGCGCAGCCGGATGCTGTCCGGCAGTTGGTGACGAGGCTGGTTTCCTCCTCCTTTTCCAGCCAAAGTCGCGGGAGGCGACCGGAAGTGATCCAGTTGGAGGCAGAGGGAGAGGATATCCTTGCCCAACAAATTCCCCTCGAAATCGTGGGCGGCGGGGGCGCTCATCTCTTTGTTCTGAAGTCCGCCGCGGAAATCCGCTCAGCCGAGCTGCTCTTGCGAAAACATCGGGTCCGGGAGCGGGAGCGGGAGCAGCCGATTTCCCATGTGAACCAGCTGGTGGCCACCTCTGATGCGATGAAAAGAATACTGGCCGCAGCGGAAGGGTGCAGCCAGAGCAATCTCCCGGTCCTCCTTTTGGGAGAAGCCGGCACCGAAAAGAAGAGCATCGCCTGGGCCATCCATAACGCCAGCGAGAGATGTGACGGTCCTTTTGTCACGCTGGACTGTGCAGCCCATGAGCCGGAGCAGCTGACAAACGAGCTTTTCGGTCGGAAACCGCAGGATGGCACAGACAGTCCGCAGGGCGAGGGGGCGCTGGCCCTCGCTTCGGGCGGGACACTGTTCATCGATCATGTGAGCCTTCTGCCCCCGGTGGTCCAAAGCAGGCTGCTGCGGGTGTTGCAAGAGCGGGCGATCGCGGACGGAGATGCGAGAACACATCCGGTCGAGATTCGGCTGATTGCCGCAGACGCAAGAGATCTGCAAGAGGCTGTGGAGGCCGGGACATTTTCCCGGGAGCTGCATTCCCGGCTGAGCGGATCGACGCTCCTGATTCCGCCGCTTCGTCACCGCATGGAGGATCTGGAAGAGCTGGTGCGCTGGATGATCGCATCGTATAACCAGCAGCATGGCAAACAGATCGTGGGCATGCGGGAGGAAGCCTTGGCGTTGCTGAAAAAGCGCAGCTGGCCGGGAAATCTGGCAGAACTCGAAATCGCGGTGCACGGCTTGTGTGAGCGGGCGCCGGGGCCTTTTATCGAAGCGGAGCAGGTGATGGAGCTGTCACAGGCCAAAGCGTTCGACGGACCGACAGCAAGCCGGGAGCGGTGGATTGATCTTGGAGCGAAAACGCTGGAGGAGCTCGAACGCGAGATCATCATTCGCGTGCTGGAGGAAGAGGGACAGAACCAATCGCAGGCAGCCAAACGGCTGGGGATTGATCGTTCCACCTTGTGGCGGAAAATCAAACAGCTCACGCGGGAGTGACGGGCCGATCGGCTTGTCGCTTCTTTTTTTTGTTTGTTTTAAAATACAACATTATATTGAGCGTTTTACCATTGCATTTTGATACATCGGATAGTATCGTTAAAAGCAATAACGGCCTTTATTGCCAGACATCACAGCAAAAGAGAGAGGGAGTGGCGCTTCCGTGACGATACAGATAGGCATCATTGCCGATGATCTCACCGGAGCCTCTGATTCCGGCGTCCAGTTCACACGGATGGGTATGACGGCGCAGGTTATCTTTCATCTCGGAGAGGAGGGGGCAGCTTCGGCGCGTACAGATGTTGTCGTGGTCGATACCGACAGCCGCTCTCTTCCGGCCGAGCAAGCCTACGCCCAGGCAGCGAGTGCAGCCAACTATTTGAAAGAGTCCGGTGCCCTGCATTTCTACAAAAAAATGGATTCCACCCTCCGCGGCAATATCGGCGCGGAAATTGACGGTGTCATGGATGCGATCCCATTCGATATGGCTCTGGTGGCCCCTGCTTTTCCCAAGATCGGCCGCACCACGGTGGCAGGCCGCCACTACTTGCACGGGACTTTGGTGGATCAGACGGAGATGGGACGCGACCCCAAATCACCTGTTCGCGAATCGGATCTGGCTAGACTGCTGGCTTCCCAATCCAAGCGAAAAACCGGCTTGCTGCCTCTGTCCGTCCTGCGGGAAGGGGACGAATCCGTCGGGAACAGGCTGGATGAGCTGCGCCGGGGCGGTGCCGAACTGATCATCTGCGATGCGGAGACGGATGAAGACATGCAGCGAATTGCAAGGAGCGTGAGCGTCTACCCGGCCCGCATGTTGTGGACCGGCTCCGCAGGCCTCGCCGATTTTTTGCCCCAGGCATTGGGACTTGGCGGCAGCGGCGAAAAAGCGGCTCCCCTCCCCAAAACCGGCTATCCGATCGTCTTGGTGGCGGGGAGCATCTCGCCGACCACCCGTGAACAGCTGCAGCATGTGCACGAGCAAGGCGGCGTTGCCCGTGTGGAGCTGAACCCGCTGCCTTTACTCGGCGCAAAAGCTGAGCAAGAGCAGGAGATAGCGCGTTGTATCGCCGAAATGGAAGCGGCCCTTCAAGCCGGACAGGGGAATATCGCCTTGTCCTCCCAGGCTGGTCCTGAGGACGTACGGGCAGCCAAAGAGCTCGAAGCGGAAAAAGGGCTGCCCAACGGTGAAATTTCCAACCGAATCGCATCGGCACTGGGGGAGGTCGCAGCGGCCATTGTGAAGAAGTACGACCTGCAAGGAATGATTCTCACCGGAGGAGATACTGCAAAAGCGGTGTGCCGCCATATGGGGGCGACTGGCATGGAGCTTCTCCGCGAGCTGGAGCCGGGGATACCGCTTGGCCGTCTGGTCGGCCCGCACCGTTTCTGTGTCGTGACCAAAGCGGGCGCTTTCGGCACCAGGCCATCGCTTTGGCGCGCATTTCATGAACTGAGAGGGGAGAGCAGCGAATGACGAGACCCATCATCGGGATCACCATGGGGGATGCTTCAGGCGTCGGCCCCGAGATCATCATCAAGGCTTTGGCAAAAGAGGAGATCTACCGGCAATGCCGCCCGATTGTGATCGGCGATGCGAAAATTTTGGAGCGGGCGAGAAATATCGTCGGTGCCTCATTGGCGGTTCGTCCGATAGAGGAAATCGAGACGGCTATATTCCAATGGGGGACTGTCGATTGTCTCGATCTCGACCTGCTCCCCGCCGATCTGCCGTTTGGACAGGTATCTGCCCAGGCGGGCGATGCCGCTTTTCGCTTCCTGGAGCGGGCGATTGAGCTGGCGAAAGCAGAGAAAATCGATGCGATCTGTACTGCCCCGCTGAACAAGGAAGCGCTGCACAAAGGGGGCCATCTCTACCCGGGCCACACCGAGATTCTGGCCGAGCTGACGGATACCCAAGACTATTCGATGATGCTCACGGCCCCCAAGCTGCGCGTGATTCATGTGACCACGCATGTCGGCATCCTCGATGCAGTCAGGATGATTAATCCCGAGCGGGTGTACAAGGTGATTGCCCTGGCCGACGAGACGCTGAAAAAAGCGGGCATCGCTTCTCCCCGGATCGCCGTCTGCGGAATTAACCCTCACGCGGGGGAAAATGGCCTGTTTGGCTACGGCGAGGAAGAGGAGAAGGTGATTCCGGCTGTCCTGCGGGCCCAGCAGGAGGGGATTGAGGTCGTGGGACCGCTCCCGGCCGATACGCTGTTCTACCGCGCGACGCGGGGCGACTTCGACATTGTGGTGGCGATGTACCACGACCAGGGGCACGCGCCGGTAAAAGTTCTCGGGCTGGAAGCCGGGGTCAATATTACCGTTGGCCTGCCGATCATCCGTACCAGTGTGGATCACGGCACCGCCTTTGACATCGCAGGCAAAGGAATCGCAGATGAACTCAGCATGCTGGAAGCCATCCGGCAGGCAATCGAGCTGGCTCCCAAAAACGCTTCGACCCTACCAGGCTGGGGATCAGGCTGCGTTTGAAAAGCTGGGCAAACTGTACGAAAAAGCAAAGCTGGATGGGGTAAAAGCTTTTGTAGACGGCGTAGAGCCGGAGTTTGACGTGGAACCGTTCATTCACGGCGGTCGGACATTGGTGCCGGTGCGGGCCATCAGCGCTTCTCTCAAAGCGGATGTGAAGTGGGATGCCGAGACGCGCTCCGCGTTGATCACCAAAGGGGATACGTCGATCACGCTGTATCTCGATAAAAAAGAGGCGTTGGTAAACGGCGAGACCGTTGAGCTGGACACCGTGCCTGTATTGAAAAACGGCCGCGTGTTCCTGCCACTCCGCTTCGTCAGCGAACAGCTGAAAGCCAATGTAAAGTGGCAGCAGGAAGGAAAGATCGTCATCATCGATGAACTCGGCGAGGAGAGCACCGCTGCGGAGACAGAGAAGGACGACGAAACGGAAGAAAACGAATCGCTGGCGGATAAAGCAGCATCTGCCGATCGATTGACCCGAATCAATTGACCTGATCCATTGACTATCTGACGTATGATCGTGACAAGACCGGCCTATCCATGGAAGCCGCGAGCGATGAGTCTGATGACGCAGCGCTCGCGGCTTTCACCAGGGCCGGTCTTGTTTTTCTTTTAGGGATAGACAAAGCAAATTGGATACAATATCCTATTTCCAATATCATCTTTGGGGGGATACCGATGCCTACGATCAGCAATCCGCAGGCGGAGCAGAAGAGAACCTCGGCGGAAGCAGGAGCACACGCCCGCTGGCTGTCCCTGAAAAAACCGCTCTGGTTTGCCATCTCCGCCCTGCTCTTTGCACTCGTCTTTTTTGGGCTGCAGGGCTATATGGAGTACGAGGCGCGGGTGACGCTGGCGATCACGCTGGCCGTTATCGTGCTGTGGGTGCTGGAGCCGATTCCTTTTTCCATGACAGCCGTTCTGGTTCTGTTCCTCTTGCCGATGTCCGGAGCGGTCTCCACCGATTTGATTCTGTCCGGTTTTGCCTCCCCTGCCATTTTCCTGATCGTAGCCGGGATGATGATCGCCAGCGCGGTCGAGCAGACGCCGCTTGGACAGCGCCTCGCTTACCAGCTCCTCTACTGGCTGGGCGAGAAAAAGGGGGGCGTGCTCGCCGGCATCATCCTGATTCCGCAAGTGATGGCCTTCTTTATTCCGGCTGCCGCCGTGCGTACGGCCATGCTTCTGCCGATCGTCTTTTCCATCGCGGCGATCCTCGGCGTACAGGCGGGGGATGTGCGCGGCAAAAAGCTGATGATGGGCGTAGTCGTGGGCTGCGGAGTGAGCGGGACGGCAGTCTTGCCCGCCGCGATCGGCAACGTCATCACCGTAGACCTCATCAACACCTACCTGCACACCCATGTGACCTATGTGGACTGGCTGGTACTGGCGCTGCCGATGTGGATCCTTCTGTTGCCCGCGTGCTGGTGGATCCTGTACCGCTCTTTTCCGGTGAGCGAGCCGATGCCGAGCGGGCTGAAGGAAAAGATGAGAGAGCTGATCGCCGAGCTGGGGCCAATCAGTTCCCGGGAAAAGCGTCTGATGGCGATTCTCGCGGGGGTCTGCCTGATGTGGGCGATGGAAGGCGTGCACGGCTGGCCGCCGGTCATTCCGGCGCTGATCGGGGCAGTGCTGATGGGGTGGCCCGGAATCAAGGTGGCCGATTGGAATCGAATCCTCGACGTCAAATTTGCTCCGCTCGTGATGCTCGGCGTTACGCTCTCGCTGGGCAGGGCTTTGTACGAGACCGGGGTGACCGATTACCTCTCCAGGTGGATGGAGAACGACCTGACCCTTTCGCTCTTCTCCAATCCGGCTCTCGCCGTTTTGACCGTCGCTGTGCTCACCCAGCTGATTCACAAGGTGACGTCCAACGTCTCCACCGCCGTCATTGCCACCGTGCCTGTCGTCGTGGCTCTGGCCGCACATGCACCCAATGCTCCCGCCCTGCTGCTTGCTTTCGTAGCCGGACTGACCTGCCTGTACGGATTTATCCTGGTGGTCGAGACGATTCCCGGGGTGATGGTCCACGGGACGGGCTGGGTGACCCAGCAGGATTTCTTTCTCCCCGGCTTTTGGCTGACGCTGGTGACGACCGGATTGACGTATCTGATGGCGCTCACCTGGTGGAAATGGCTTGGGTATTATTAACAAGATTGCGAAACAATAGTGCGAAAATTCTTGACAATGCAAAAGATCCATACTATCATGACAGTATTCCATTCCTAATTGGATCCAATATCCAAAAAAACGGTAAGGCAGGATGGCATCAACGGAGATTGAATCAACGAATCGAAAATGGCCGGGTACATTTCGAACCGGGGACAGAAGGGGAGGACGTATGGGGATCAAGGAAGGCTGGACAGGTCGTTTTTACGAGGATTTTGAGATCGGCGATGTCTATCCGCATCCTTTGGGGCGGACAGTCACGTCGACCGACAACATCTGGTTTACGCTGCTCACGCAGAATACCAACCCGATTCACTTTGACGCCGAATACGCGGCGAGAACCGACTTCGGACGTCCGCTGGTCGATTCCACCTTTACGCTGGCACTGGTCACAGGGCAGTCGGTGGGGGACGTGTCCCAGAATGTGATGGCCAATCTGGGCTGGGACGAGATTCGCCTCCCCCATCCGGTGTACGAGGGTGACACGATTCACTCCTACAGCGAGGTGCTTGACAAGCGAGAGTCCAAATCCCGTCCCCATGTCGGAATCGTCCGCGTCAAAACGGTGGGCTACAATCAGGATGACCAGATCGTCATCCAGTTTTTGCGCACCTTCATGGTCTACAAGCGGGGACACGGTCCCGAGCCGGTTAGCGATCGGGTACAGCGGCTGTTGGCGAGAGCGGATCAGCCAAAACGATGACCAAAAAGACCAAAACGAACAATAAGAACAGAAGGTTCCTAATTTTGGATCCATTTTCTACAATAAATCGGTAAGCGCTTTCATGGGTGTAGAAAAATCACGCAGGGGGTATACACATGAAAAAATCCTGGAAAATCGCATTGGCAAGCTGTTTGTCCGTGTTGATGCTGACCGCGGAGGGTTGCGGTGGACCCAAATCGCAGGATGCGGCGGCATACACACCAGAAAAGCCGCTGATCATCAAGTTCTCGCATGTCACCACGCCTGACAGTCCCAAAGGAAAAGCTTCGCAAAAATTTGCCGAGCTGATGGCGGAAAAGACGGGCGGCAAAGTGAAGGTAGAGGTGTACCCCTCCTCCCAACTGTACGGCGACAAGGATGAACTGGAAGCCCTGCAGGCGGGAAATGTTCACATCATCGCTCCTTCCGCCACCAAGCTGGTCGGGTTTAATCCGGCCTTCCAAATCGTCGACATGCCGTTTTTGTTCAAAAACCACGAGTCGGTCCTCAAATTCTGGGACGGCGAGCTGGGCAAAAAGCTGATGACTTCGCTGGAAGACAAGAATCTGCTCGGCCTGGCGATGTGGGAGAACGGCTTTAAGGTCTTTACGGCCAGCAAACCGCTTGAAAAACCGGAAGACTTCCACGGACTGAAATTCCGGACGCAAGCAGGCAAGGTGCTGGAAGCGCAGTTCAAGGCACTCGGCTCCGGAGCGGCGACGATCCCGTTTGGTGAGACGTACACGGCTCTGCAGCAGGGGACGGTGGACGGACAAGAAAACACCTGGAACAATATCGACACGCAAAAATACGAGGAGGTGCAAAAGTATCTGCTCGTCTCCAACCACGGCCGCATCGACTACATCGTGCTGACCAACAAAAAATGGTACAGCGAGCTGCCGGAAGAGTTTCGCAAGGCCTTCGACGAATCGATGGCTGAGGCCACTGCGTATGAGCGCGAGCTGGCTGTAGAGCTGGATAAGCAATCGGAGAACAACCTCAGGAGCTCAGGCAAAATGAAAGTCGTCGAGCTCAGCGACGCCGAGCGGGAGGCCTTCGTCAAACTGATGGAGCCGGTCTACAGCGAATTCGCGGAGACAGTCGGCAAGGAGATCATCGACGGAGCCAGACAGCTGTAATGCTTTGCGGAAGTGCGGGAAGGCATCTACTCTTCGCGGGAGTTGGGTGCCTTTCTACTCCATCTCGGATCGGAGGTCGATAGGATGTCAAAATGGCGCGAGCGTTACGCCAGGTTTGAAGATTATCTCGCGGGGACTTTGCTCGTAATCGGGGTCTCTTTGATCTTTTACGGTGTCGTCTGCCGCTATGTTTTCAACAGCCCCAAAGCATGGATCGATGAGATTTCCACCTACTTTGTCGTATGGGGCGCGTTGATTGGCTTTGCCGTAGCGCTGCGGGAAGGGCATCACATCCAGGTGGATATCCTGTATGACCGCGTGCCTCCCGGAATCAAGAAAGCGTTTGATGTTTTTTCAAATGTGCTGGGCATTGTGTTTTGCTTATCCTTTGTCTTTTTTGGCGGCAAACTGCTCACCTTGTACTGGCAGACCCAGCAGCAATCGACAGACGTGGGCATTTACCTCTGGATCGTGTATCTCGTCATACCCTTGAGCGGACTCATGCTCGGCTACCGTTTCCTCGATAAATTGCTGGCCAGTCTGAAAAAAGAGGTGAAAATTGAATGGAATGGATAGTGTTCATCCTCTTTTTTCTGCTCCTGCTGCTGCGGGTGCCGGTCGCAATTGCCTTGGTATTCTCCGCCGGCGTCGCTCTCCTGGACAGCGGCTTTAATCTCGACGTCCTGCCGCAAAAGATGTTTTCCTCGCTCAACGTCGCCACTTTGATGGCCATTCCCGGCTTTATACTGGCGGGGGTGCTGATGTCCCGCGGAGGCATCTCGCAGGCCTTGATCGATGCGCTCCGGGCTTGGGTCGGCCACTTTTCCGGCGGCCTCTCTGTCGTCACGATCCTCGCCTGTGCCGTCTTCGCAGCCATCTCCGGCTCCAGTCCGGCGACGGCAGCGGCGATCGGGTCCATCATGATTCCCGGCATGGTGGCTGCTGGCTACAGCAAGCGCTATACGATGGGGCTGGTGGCGGCAGCCGGAACACTGGGCATCCTGATTCCGCCCTCGATTCCGCTGATCGTCTACGGAACCGTGGCTGAGGAGTCGATCGGCAAGCTGTTCATGGCCGGGTTTCTGCCGGGGCTGTTTTTGACGGCGGTGCTGGTCTTGGCGGCCATCATCTACGCGAGGATCAAAAATTTTGGCCGTCTCCCAAAGGCGAGCTGGGAAGAACGGTGGAAGCTCAGCGTCAAGGCGTTGCCGGCAGCGTTTCTCCCGTTTCTGATTTTGGGGACGATCTACATGGGCGTGGCCACTCCGACGGAAGCTTCTGTCGTCGCCTGCGTCTACTCGTTGATCGTAGCCGTTTTTATCTACCGCCAAATTTCCTGGAAGGACACACAGACGATCCTCCGAGAGACGGTCAATACCAGCTCGATGATCTTCTTCATCATCGCCGGAGCGACGGTGTTTGGCCTGTACCTGACCAATGCCCAGGTGCCGCAGGAGATCGCAGCCTGGATCATGGAAGGGGAGGTTAACCGCTGGACCTTCCTCATCGCCTGCAATATCCTGTTCTTCATCATGGGCATGTTCTTGGAGCCGACCTCGATCATCCTGATCACGCTGCCGATTTTCTTGCCGATTATCAAGCTATTGGGCATCGACGTCTTCCATTTCGCGATCATTATGACGGTAAATATGGAGCTGGGCATGGTGACACCTCCTGTCGGACTGAATCTGTTCGTCGTCAGCGGCATCTCCAGGGCCAAGCTGGAGGAAGTGGTAAAGGGGGTCATACCCTTTATTGGCCTGATGGTGCTTGTGTTGATCGTGATTATCGTCTGGCCGTCCCTGTCGCTTTGGCTGCCGGTGCAGATGGCCAACTAGGCAGCCGAAGCGCGGCGTTCCCGGGAGCAGACGAGCCCAGCCGGTGCGGAACGTCAACTCCGTAGGGCAGCAGGAATTGACGGGTGCCGCCTGGTTCTGTAAAAATGGGAGGTAGCTGCCAGCTGGCGGCGAAATTCGCAGAGATTGTCAGGAGGAAGCCCCCATGAATCGAAGCCGCTTGCGATTAGAGGATCGCTCCACATTGCTTGACCGCGTCGTGACCCGCTTGCGGGAGGCGATATTGAAGCGGGAGTTCCAGCCGGGAGAGCGGCTGGTTCAGGAGGAGCTGGCCGAAGCCATGGGTGTGAGCCGCATGCCGATCCGCGAAGCGCTGCGCCAGTTGGAGGCGGAGGGACTGGTGACGATGGAGCCGCACAAAGGGGCGATGGTCACGCCGGTAACCGCCGAGGATATCGAAGAGGTATACAGTCTCCGCGCCATGCTGGAGGGAATGGCGGTCAGCCGCTCGCTGCCCCATCTCACGGAGGAAGACAAACGGCAGCTTCACCGGTTGGTGGAGGAGATGGAAGAGGCCACCCTGCACGAGGATGCGGAGCTGTTTATTGAAAAGAACGGAGCATTCCACGAGCTGATGAGAAAAGGCTGCCGCTGGCGCCGGACGCAGATGATCCTCGACTCGCTGTGGAACGGGATTCCGCCGCACACGCCGGGGATCTTGCCCGGACAGATGCAGCAATCGCTGGCCGAACACAAGCAAATGCTGGAGCTGATCGAAGCGGGCGAAGCCGAAAAGCTGTCCCAGGTAATCAAACAGCATATCTTGCGCACAGGCGAAGCCTTTATCGAGCATTACGACCGAAAAGAATCGCAGTAAAAGCGCAGGGTGGGAAGCATCCGCCCTACGCTGTTTTTTCAACATAAATTGGATCCAATATCCGAAACGGGTATTGGATATAAGGGAGGAAGAGAGAAACATGGGCAGGATGTTGGAACACCACAGCAAGCAGTTGGTCCGGAAGTCCGGGATCCCGACGCCGAATAACTGGGTAGCTGCCAGTGCCGAAGAAGCGGGGCGCATCGCTGCAGAAGCGGGCGTGCCGGTCGTCCTGAAGGCATTGGTGCCCGTAGGCAAAAGAGGAAAAGCAGGGGCGATCAAATTCGCTGATTCAGCGGCTGAGGCCGCCTCTCACGCAAGCCGGCTGCTCGGCATGACGATCAGCCATTACCCGGTGGAGCGCCTCCTGATCGAAGAAAAACTGGAGATCGCCAAGGAGCTGTACGTCTCTATCACAATCGACAAAAACAGGCAGCTGCCGGTGATCGTCGCGACCGGCGAAGGGGGCGTGGACGTGGAGCAGCTGGCTCGGGAGCACCCGGAGAAGGTGGTCATCGAGTACGTCGACCCATGGCTGGGGCTGCCTGCTTTCAAAGCAAAGGAGATCGCCAGCCGCCTCGGCCTGATGAATCGGCAGCTTCTCCAGGGAGCGGATATCCTGTCCCGGCTGTATGAGACGTTTCTCCGCTATGACTGCTATCTGCTGGAGATCAATCCGCTGGTGATTACCGCCCAGGGAGAGCTCAAAGCGGCCGCATCGGTCATCGCCGTAGACGATGCGGCGCTGTTTCGGCAACAGGAGCTGGCAGAGATGGTGGAGGCGGGCAGTGAGCGCTCATGGCGGCCCCTGACCCGGCTGGAGAGGGAGATGATGGCCGTAAACGATGCCGACTACCGGGGGACCGCCCGCTATACGGAGATGGAAGGCGGGGACATCGGCTTCATGTGCGGCGGAGGCGGCGGCAGTCTCTTGAGCTTTGACGCGCTTGTAGATCTCGGAGGGAGACCGGCCAACTACACGGAGACGGGGGGCAATCCCTCGGAGGAGAAGGTGTACGGGCTGACCAAAGGCATCCTGTCCAAACCGGGGGTAAGGGGCTTGTTCGTCGCCCACAACATCACCAACAATACGCAGATCGACGTGATGGCACGCGGCATCGTGCGGGCGCTCCGGGAGCTGGCGATCGATCCGGCCCGCTTTCCGGTCGTAGTCCGTGAGGCCGGTGTGAATGACGCTGTGGGCAAGCAGATTTTTTCCGAGGCAGGCGTCGAGTACTACGGCGAAGAGATCACGATACTCGAAGCGGCGGCCAAGATGGTCCAGCGGATGAAAGAGGGGGAGAGAAGATGGCAATCCTGATCGGCAAACAATCGCGCATCGTCATACAGGGGATCACCGGACGCGAGGCTTCGATGGTCGCCCGCCATACGCTCGATTACGGCACGCCCGTGCTGGCAGGGGTGACGCCGGGGAAAAAGGGGCAGGAGGTGCACGGCATTCCCGTCTACGACACCATGCGGGAGGCGGTCCAGGAGCATGGCGTCGATACCAGTCTGATCGTCGTGCCCCCGGCATTTGCGCTGGACGCCGTACAGGAGGCGATCGCCTACGGCATTCGGGTGATTGTCGTGACGACCGAAAATATCCCGCAGATGGATACGGTGAAAATGCTGGCGCTGGCGCGGCAGCATCAGGTGCGGATCATCGGGCCCAACACCGTCGGCATGATCAATCCGGGGGAGCGGGTGAAGCTGGGCTCGATCGGCGGAGATCATCCCGAGCGTTGCTTCGTACCCGGACACGTCGGGGTCATCTCGCGCAGCGGCGGGATGACTGCAGAGACCTCGTGGATGGTCAAGCGGGCGGGCTTCGGCGTCAGCACCAGTGTGGGGATCGGCGGCGATGCCCTGATCGGGACGACGATCCGCGACCTTTTGGAGCTGTTTGAGCAGGACCCGGATACGCATGCCGTGGTGACCTTTTCCGAGCCAGGCACGATGTTCGAGGAGCAGGCGGCCGAATTTGTCAAAGCGGGCGGTTTCACCAAGCCGCTGATCTCCGCGATTGCGGGCCGTTTTACCGAAAGCATGCCGGAGGGGACCGTATTTGGCCACGCAGGAGCCCTCATCTCCGGCGATACCGGCCGTCCCTCGCGCAAGGCGGAAAAGCTGCGCGAGGCCGGGGCGCATGTGGTGGACCGCTACGACGATCTGATCGCCGTGCTGCAGACGGTGATGACGGCAAAGGAGGCGAAATAGAATGACAGCACCCGCTCTCAGTCAGGCATTGGCTCGATTTATCGAGCGGACGCGCTATGAAGATTTGCCGCAGGAGGTCGTCTCGTTCACCAAGCTGTGCGTGCTGGATTGGCTCGGGTCCGCGCTGGCCGGGGCCGATCAGCCGCCGATCCGGATGATCCGCGAGCTCGCGGAGGAGATGGGCGGGGCGGAGCAGGCCGCGCTCGTGACGGGGGGACGCACCTCCGCACTGCATGCGGCATTGGTCAACGGCGCCGCCTCCCATGTGGTGGAGCTGGACGATATTCACAAGGCATCGATCATCCACGCGGCTACCGTGGTAATCCCGGCCGCATTGGCTGCAGCGGAGTGGCGGGGACGGAGCGGGCGAGACCTGATTGCGGCCATCGCCATCGGCTACGATGTCTGCTTCCGCATCGGCGAGGCAGTCAGTCCCTCTCATTACCGCTACTGGCATAACACAGCCACCTGCGGCACTTTTGGCGCGGCAGCGGCAGCGGGCAAACTCCTCGGACTTGCTGAAGAGAGCCTCGTCCACGCGCTGGGAAACGCCGGGACGCAGGCGGCCGGGCTGTGGGAGTTTATCGAGGACGGCGCGATGTCCAAACAGCTGCACACGGGAAAAGCGGCGATGAATGGGCTGCTCGCAGCCTTGCTGGCGGAAAAAGGCTTTACCGGACCGACCCGGATCCTGGAGGGCGGGCGCGGCTTTTTCCATGCGATGTCAGAAGAGTTCGACGCCTCCCGCGTGACGGAGCGGCTGGGAGAGACATTCAAAATCAGGGAGAACTCCTTCAAGATTCACGCCTCTTGCCGCCATACCCACCCGGCGATTGATCTCGCGCTGAGCTTGCGAGCCGATCCGGCGAATCCGCTTCGGCCGGAGCAGGTGCGGAAAATCCGTGTCGGGGGGTACCGATCCGTCGTCGCCATCACCGACGATCCGTCGCCCGCGTCCGTCTACGCCGCCAAATTCAGCCTGCAGTTCTGCGTCGCTCTCGCGCTCGTCAAAGGCCGGGCGGGCCTCGCCGAGTTTACCGAGCAGACGCTTCATGATCCGGCGATCCGTACTCTGATGGAGCGCATCGAGGTGAAGCTGGATCCGGAGGTGGATGCGGCTTATCCCGAATGCTGGGGCACGCGGATGGAAGTGACGCTGGCGGGCGGCGATACGCTCACGGTCCGAACCGATTACCCCAAGGGGGACCCGGAGAATCCGGTCGCGGCCGAAGAGCTGATAGGCAAATTCCGGCTGATGACGGATCATTTGCCTGTAGGCCGCAGAGAGCGTCACATCGAAATGGTGCTGCAACTGGAAGAAGCAGCGGACCTGGCCCAGTTTTGGCCGGAAGGGAGCCGAATCTGATGAACGGGGAGATCGCAAGCAGCCGCCGCTTTTTGCTGGGCCGCCTTCATTCGCTGGCAGGGATCGTGCCGCTCGGCCTGTTTCTGCTGGAGCATCTGTACGGCAATGCGATCGCGATGCTGGGCAAAGAAAAATACGACCGGCATATCGAGATGCTGCTCGGCATTCCTTTTTTGCCCCTGCTGGAAATCGTCTTCATCGCGCTGCCGCTTCTGTACCACGCGGGGTACGGCATCTACATCGGGATGCTGTCCCGGCATAATCCGTACCGCTACGCCTACCAAGAAAACTGGATGTTCGTTTTGCAGCGGCTCAGCGGCTTCGTCACGCTGATCTTCGTCCTGTACCACGTCTGGTCATTTCGCCTGTCCAGCCTGTTTTTCGGCACGCCGGTCAATTACGACGCCGTGCAGCAGCATCTGGCTCATCCGTTGATCTTCCTGTTCTACGTACTCGGGGTGGTCGCCACCACGTTTCACTTCTCCAATGGGCTCTGGACAGGGTTGATCACATGGGGGATCACCCGCGGACCGCTCGCGCAGAGGCGATCCGCGCTCATCCGCAACGCGGCATTTATCTTGCTGACAGGGGTCGGACTGGGGACTTTGTTATCGTTCTGGTAAAAAAAGGAGGGGCAAGTCATGCGTGAAAACATCATCGTCGTCGGGGGTGGCCTCGCCGGGCTGATGAGCGTCATCAAAATTGCCGAAGCCGGCGGCCATGTCAAGCTCTTCTCCGTCGTTCCCGTGCGCCGCTCTCACTCTGTCTGTGCGCAGGGAGGCATCAACGGCGCGGTTAATACCAAGGGAGAGGGAGATTCCACCTGGGAGCATTTCGACGACACGGTCTACGGCGGGGATTTTCTCGCGCATCAGCCGCCGGTCAAAGCGATGTGCGAGGCGGCGCCGGAGATTATTTACCTGTTGGATCGGATGGGCGTCCCGTTCAACCGCACGGCGGAGGGAATGATCGACTTTCGCAGGCTGGGCGGAGCCAAATACTCGCGCACCGCTTTTGCCGGAGCGACGACCGGCCAGCAGATTCTCTACGCGCTGGACGAACAGGTGCGCCGCTTCGAAGCGGAGGGGCGGGTAGAGAAATTCGAATACTGGGAGCTGCTCTCCCTGATCCGCGATGAGGAGGGGGTCTGCCGGGGGATCGTCGCCCAGGACTTGAAGTCGATGGAGATCCGGGAATTTCCCGCCGATGCGGTGATCCTCGCGACCGGCGGGATCGGGATGATTTTTCGCAAAAGCACCAACTCCCTGATCAATACAGGCAGCGCCCACAGCATCGCCTACCAGCAGGGCGCCCATTACGCCAATGGCGAGTTTATCCAGATTCATCCGACGGCGATTCCCGGAGACGACAAGCTGCGGCTGATGTCGGAATCTGCCCGCGGTGAGGGCGGCCGCATCTGGGTCTATCGGGACGGCAAGCCCTGGTATTTCCTGGAGGAGAAGTATCCCGCTTACGGCAATCTCGTCCCCCGCGACATCGCCACGAGAGAGATCTTTCACGTCTGTGTGGACCTGAAGCTGGGCATCAACGGAGAAAACATGGTCTACCTCGATCTCTCCCATTTGCCCAAGACGCAGCTGGAGCAGAAGCTGGGCGGGATTCTCGGCATCTACGAAAAATTCGTCGGCGAAGATCCGCGCAAGGTGCCGATGAAAATCTTCCCCGCGATGCATTACTCGATGGGCGGCCTGTGGGTCGATTATGACCAGATGACCAACATCCCCGGGCTGTTCGCCTGTGGCGAGTGCGATTTTCAATACCACGGGGCCAACCGGCTGGGAGCCAATTCGCTGGTCTCGGCGATCTACGGCGGCATGGTGGCCGGTCCAAAAGCGCTGGCTTACGTGCGGGGACTGAAAAAATCGGTCCGGGATCTGCCTTCCTCGCTCTTTGAAGCCCATCGCCGCCAGGAGGAAGCGTACCATTCCCGGCTCAGCCGCATGGATGGCGAGGAAAACCCTTACCAGCTTCACGTCGAGATGAGCGACTGGATGGTGGAGAATGTGACGGTCGTGCGCTACAACGACCGCTTGCAGAAGACGGACGACAAGCTGCAGGAGCTGATGGAGCGCTGGCACCGCATCGGGCTCGACGACCGCTCCGGCTGGAGCAACCGGACCGTCACCTTCGTCCGCCAGCTGTGGAACATGCTGCAGCTGGCCCGGGTGATTACGCTGGGAGCGCTGAACCGCAACGAGAGCCGGGGTGCCCACTACAAGCCGGAGTTCCCGGAGCGAAACGACCGGGAGTGGCTGAAGACGACCATCGCTTCCTTTACGCCGGAAGGTCCGCTGTTTCACTACGAGCCGGTCGATCTGGCCTATATCCAGCCGCGGGAAAGGCGTTATGACGTCGTCAAGCAGGCAGCGGGCAGCCGGGAAGCGGGCCGTCAAGCTGCGGACGCCCTCGGACATGGGCATTAAGCAGCGGCCGATCCTTTGGGCCGATCTGCCCGTTCGACCCTATCTAACGAAGAAGAAGGGAGGCCGACATGATTACAGTACAGTTGAGAATCAAGCGGCAGGACGATCCGAAAAGCGAGCCGTACTGGGAAGAGTTCGCCGTCCCCTACCGGCCAGGCATGAATGTCATCTCCGCGCTGATGGAGATACAAAAAAATCCGGTAAATGCCAAAGGCGAGCCGGTGGCGGCTGTCGTCTGGGAATCGAGCTGCCTGGAGGAGGTGTGCGGCGCTTGCAGCATGGTGATCAACGGCAGAGCGAGGCAGGCCTGCTCGGCGCTCGTCGACAAACTGGAGCAGCCGATTACCCTGGAGCCGCTGGGCACCTTTCCGGTGGAAAAAGACCTCGCTGTCAGCCGCAGGCGAATGTTCGACGCCCTGCAGCAAATTAAGGGGTGGATCGCCCTGGACGGGACGTATGCGCTGGGGGCGGGCCCGCGCATCTCGCCGTCCGAGCAGCAGGAATCCTACCGCTATTCGACCTGCATGACCTGCGGCTGCTGTCTGGAGGCCTGTCCCAATGTCAATGACGCCTCGCCGTATTTGGGACCGCAGGCGATGGCGCAGATCCGCTACTTCAACGCCCACCCGACCGGCGCGATGATGCGCGGGGAGCGGCTGGACGTGGCCATCGGCGAGGCCGGCATCGTCCACTGCGGCAACTCGCAAAACTGCGTCCAGGTCTGTCCCAAGGAGATTCCCCTGACGACGGCACTCGCCGAATTGAATCGGGATGCGAACCGGCACGCTTGGAGGAGGTGGTTTGCCAGATGAGAGAGATTCCTTATGACCGCATCGTCGGGACGGTGGCTGCGATGTGCCAGCGGGCCAACTACGAGCTGGGAGCGGACGTCATGAAGTCCTTCCGGCAGGCGCTGAAAAAGGAAGAATCGGAGACAGGGCGCGAGGTGCTCAGCCAACTCATCGAAAATGCGGAGATCGCCTCGGCCGAGCGCGTCCCGATGTGTCAGGATACCGGCTACGCCGTGTTTCTCGTCGAGCTGGGGCAGGATACGCGGATCGTCGGCGGCAGTCTGTATGACGCCATCCACGAGGGGGTCAGAAAAGGCTACGCCGAAGGGTATCTGCGAAATTCCGTGGTCGGCCATCCGCTGGAGAGGAAAAATACGGGCGACAATACCCCGGCTGTGATCCATCTGGAGCTCGTCCACGGGGATCGGCTGACGCTCCACTTTTCTGCAAAGGGCGGGGGAAGCGAAAACATGAGTGCGCTGAAGATGCTGAAGCCGTCCGACGGGCTGGAGGGTGTGAAAGCCTTTATCCTCGACACGGTGAGGCAAGCCGGACCCAATGCCTGTCCGCCGGTCATCGTCGGAGTCGGGATCGGCGGAACATTTGAAAAGGCCGCCTATCTGGCCAAGAAGTCGCTGTTTCGCCCCGTCGGCGAGCGGAGCCCGCGGCCGGAGATCGCCGCCCTGGAGAGCGAGCTGCTGGACGCCTGCAACAAGCTGGGAATCGGTCCGCAGGGGATGGGCGGCCGTACGACGGCGCTGGATGTGAAGATCGAAATCCACCCCTGCCACATCGCCTCCCTGCCCGTGGCGGTCAATCTGAATTGCCATGCCAGCCGCCATCAGGAAGCGGTGATCTAGGGGGAAGCGGGAGAAGCGGGACGGATGAGAGGGAGGAAAAAACGGATGCCAGCTATCGATATCACCACCCCCCTTCTGGGCGAAGCGGTCGACAGCCTCAGAGCCGGGGACCGCGTGCTGATCAGCGGCGTGATCTACGCCGCCAGAGATGCGGCCCACAAGCGGATGACCGAAGCCTTGGAGCGGGGGGAGCAGCTGCCCTTTGACGTCAGCGGGCAGGTGATTTACTACGTGGGGCCGACCCCGGCAAAGCCCGGGCAGGTGATCGGCTCGGCCGGGCCCACCACCAGCGGGCGGATGGATGCGTACACGCCCCGGCTGCTGCGGCTGGGGCTAAAAGGAATGATCGGCAAGGGCTATCGCAATCAGGAAGTACGGGAGGCGATCGTCGCCTGCGGTGCAGTCTATCTCGCCGCTGTAGGCGGTTCCGGAGCGCTTTTGGCCAAAACAATCCGCTCGCAGGAAGTGATCGCCTATGAAGACTTGGGGCCGGAGGCGGTGCGCAGGCTCGTCGTGGAAAAGTTCCCCGCCGTCGTCATCTATGACAGATACGGCAATGACCTCTACCAGCAAGGCGTGGAACGCTACCGCAAGTCCGATTGACACTTTGCCCGGAGCCACTGGTCTAAAAATCAATCATCGCACGTTTCATCGAAAAGGAGGCAGAGCGCTCATGTCCAGATTGCGTTCCTGGATGTTCGTCCCGGGAAACCAGCCGCGACGTTTGGAAAAGGTGAAGCACCTGCCGGCGGATGCTGTCATCTACGATCTGGAGGACGCGGTTCCGCTGGCGGAGAAGGGGCGGGCCCGGCAGCTGGTGAAGCAGGCATTGCGGGAAAACAACGGCCGCATGCAGTACGTCCGTGTAAACGACCCGTCTACCCCGTATTACGCCGAAGACCTGGCTGAAATGGCCGATCGAGGGCTGTCCGGCATCATGTTGCCGAAAGCAGCCACCGGGGAGCAGATCCTCGCGGTTGACCGGGAGCTGACGGCGCTGGAACAGCGGCGCGGGCTATTGGCAGGCTCCATCGAGATCGTCCCTCTGATCGAATCGGCGCAAGGCCTTTTTCATGCCTACGAGATTGCGTCAGCCGGCGCGAGGATCAGGCGTCTGGCATTTGGCTCCGTCGATTTTGCGCTGGATATCGGCGCGACGCTGACCAAAGAAGGCACAGAAATCCTCTTTGCCCGCTCCCAGCTCGTCGTCGTCTCCCGGGCCGCCGGGATTGAGCCGCCGATCGACGCGGTGTTTGCGGATGTGCTGGATCGGGAGGGGCTGCGACGAGATGCGCAGTTGGCGAGACAGCTCGGCTTTCAAGGCAAACTGGTCATCCATCCGGAGCAGCTCGCGATCGTCCATGCCTGTTTTTCTCCGACTGCCGAGGAGCTGGAGGAAGCCAGGATCATCGCGGCTGCATTTGAAGAGGCGCTCGCTGCCGGAAGTGCCTCCATCCAGGTAGACGGGAAGCTGGTCGACTATCCCGTGGCGGAGCGCGCCCGACGCCTGCTGCAAAGTGTCCAGCCGTTTGCGGAGCAAGAGCGAGAATGAGTGAGAATTAGAGAGATTCTCTCCCTGAGAAAGCAATGGAGGCTCCTCTGGCGGCGACAGCCGTTCAAAGCGGGCTTGATCGCCGCCCCTCTGTTTGCTATCGTAGAGGCAAATCATAGCGGCAATTGGTTTTCTAGGGTTCCGCAGCCGTCCGGCTGGCCAGGTCCGAGAGAAAACACACAGCCGTCGCGCTGTGGACACGGAGGGACAAAAGCCCGGGAGTATCGTTTTCGTCAAACGATATTCCCGTTTTTTTTTGTTTGCGGACGCAGCGCCAATCCGGTCCAATTGCCAAAACTAGATGTAAACAGGAGGGGGAGTCCGCGATGAACAGAGAGTGGGCAAAGGTCTTTTTTGCTGCATTTTTTGAAGTGTTTTGGGTGATCGGCCTCAAGCATGCGTACAACGTCTGGACCTGGCTGGGGACGGCTGTCGCGATCTACATCAGCTTTTACATGATGATCATGGCCGGGAAAAAATTGCCGGTGGGTACCGTCTACGCCGTCTTTGTCGGCTTGGGTACGGCGGGTACGGTCTTTGCGGAAATCGCCTTTTTCGGCGAGCCCTTTAAAGTCGCCAAAGTGTTGTTGATTTTGCTGCTGCTCGCGGGCGTGATCGGCTTGAAGCTGGTGACGCCGAACGAGGACGCGGAACAGAAGGGAGCCGATGCCTGATGGACTGGGTGTTACTGATCTTCGCAGGGATATGTGAGATGATCGGTGTAGCCATGATCGGTAAAATGCACCGGGATCAAAACTGGCAGTCGGTTGTCTTCATGCTGCTCGGTTTCGGCGCCAGCTTTTTGTTTCTCGCGCTGGCGATGAAAACACTGCCGATGGGCACGGCCTATGCGGTCTGGACCGGCATCGGCGCTTCGGGCGGCGCGATCCTCGGGATGGCGCTGTACGGGGAGTCGAGAGATTGGCGGCGCCTCTTCTTTATCTGTATCGTGCTCGGTGCGGCGGTCGGGCTGAAGGCCATCTCGTAGGGAAACAGGATCGACAAAATTCTGCCAATTCCCTATAATAGACGGGAAAGACAGGCTCTGTTTAGTAGGAGATGGTGACGATTTTCTATGTACTCTCGTTTCTGATTTCGTTCGCAATCGTGTACGTGTTGATACCGCCTCTGGGAAAATTGGCGTTTCGCCTTGATTTTGTTGACAAGCCGCGCAAGGACGTAGAGCGCAAGATTCACCGGGAGCCGATTCCACTGACGGCCAGCTACGCGATCTACATCGGATTTGCGGTTCCGTACCTGCTGTTCTCCGGCGAAGAGTGGCTCCAGACGATTGCCGTTTTGGCCGGGGGGCTTTTGCTTCTGATCATCGGCACTGTGGATGACTGGTACAAAACGCAGGGCAAAGACTTTTCTGCGCTGCCCAAGCTCATCGTCCAACTGTCAGCGGCGGTCCTCGTCTACGCTTCGGGCATCGCCTTTACCGGCTTTTACAATCCGCTCAGCGGCGAATACGTGCTGCTGCCGGTCTGGCTGCAGTTTATCCTGACGATCCTCTGGATCTTCGGCGTGACGACCGTGATTAATTTCTCCGACGGGATGGACGGGCTTGCGGGCGGACTTTCCGCCATATCGGCGGGGACGCTGTTTATCGTCGCCCTGGCCAAAGGGCAAGGCAATTCCGCGATCATGGCGATCATCCTCGTGGGGGTGGCTGTCGCTTACCTCAGGTACAACAAGCCGCCGGCCAAAGTGTTTATGGGAGATGCCGGTGCGACTTTCCTCGGGTTCATTCTCGGGGTGATTGCCCTGGACGGGGCGTTTAAGCAGGCGACGGTGCTCTCGCTGTTCATTCCGATCCTGGCGCTGGGCGTGCCCATTTTTGACAATCTGTTTGTGGTAACCAGGCGTTTTCTGGAGGGCAAGCCGATCTATCAAGCGGATGCCAGCCAGGCGCATTACCGGTTGCTGCGCACGGGCATGAATCAAAAACAGGTCGTAGCTTTTCTCTGCTTGATCAGTGTCTGCTTCAGCCTGACATCCATTATCCTGCTGTTGCTGCAGGTATAAATCACCGACAAAAGGCCTATTCCACTCGGCAGCGAGGGGGAATAGGCCTTTTTTGATGCATGTAGCAATTTGTCGTATTTTGTAAAACGTTTCCAATTTCTTGTCGACACGATTATGAAGGAACCCGTAATAGTATCATAGTAAAATATTCGCAGAAAGGGTTGAGCACTGGCTATGACCGTAGTCTTAGAAAAAGAAATTACTCTGCCCGCCAACCAGAAAGAAACGGATAAAAATAAACGACCCTCGTTGATGGTATACAGGAAAAAGCAGAAAAAAAGGACGCCCCTTCCGCAGGCAGGGCCGAAGGCAAAAGCATCCAAAGACCTATGGAACGAAAAGATAGACGAAGTGCAGCTGCTGGAGATGATCGAAACGCTGAAGGGAAAAATGAGCCAGCTGGTCAAAGAAAAAGGATTGGGTCACCAATCGGTTGTTGAAATCAGCCAGCAGCTCGATGAATATATCGTCCAATTTCAGCGAATGATTCGCAAGTAATTGGGATACAGGCTTTGGTGTGAACCCCCGAACGCTTCCCGGCGTTCTTTTTTTTGTCCGGTATCCCCTTATCGCGGCGCATGCAGCTTTTCCAGCTCCTCCATGATCCTTTGGCCGATCACCGGCGTAAACATGTCGTACACCGGCTGCAGCGCTTCCTGCCAGACGGCCAGCTCCTCGGGGGATAGCACATGGATCTCCAGCGACGTTTTCTGCAGCTGCTGCCATTGCTGCTCGTTGATGGAGAGGGCCAGCTGGTTGCTGTAGGCGGTCGTCTCCGCCAAAGCGTCGCTGATGATCGCCTGGGTCTCGGGGGAGAGCTGGTCCCAAAAGCGTTTGTTCATAATCACGGCGTAGCCGAGGTAGCCGTGGTTGCTCAAGGTCAGGTATCGCTGCACCTGATACAGCTTGCAGTGTAGATGTTGGAGATGGTGTTCTCTTGCCCGTCCACCTGGCCACTGGCCAGCTTCTGATAGACATCGGTGAAGGAAGCGCCGTAGCCTTTGGCTCCCAGCGCCTGAAACTGGGCTTCCAGCACCTTGCTCTGGATGATCCGGAAGCGCTGTCCGGCAAAATCCTCCGGGGTGCGGATCGGCCGATTGCTGGTCATCTGCTTGAACCCGTTGTTCCAGAAAGCCAGCCCTTTCATATCGAGCGGCTCCAGGCATTGGAACAAAAGCCGCCCCATCTCCCCCTGAAACGCCTCCTCCGCTTCGGCGTGGCTCCGAAAGACAAAGGGCAGATCGAGGACGGCCCACTCGGGTATCTGGTCCGCCAGATTGGAAAAGGCCGGGGCAATCATCTGGATGTCGCCCCTTCTCAATGCGGCATATTCCGTCTTGTCCGAATAGAGGATGCCGTTGGGAAAGACCTGCACCTCGATGCGGCCGTTTGACTTCTCTTTGACCAGCCGGGAAAAGCGTTCGACGGCCAGCCCTTTCGGCGTATTCTCCGCGACGACGTGGCTGAATTTAATGATCAGGCGCTCCTGCAATCCCTCCTGCTCCTCGTCGTATTCCAGCGGAGCAAAAGGCAGGTCGGCTCGAAAACCGATCAGGATCGCGCTCAAAAAGCCCAGAATGACGATCAAGGTGATGCTGAGAAATGATTGGTTGACAGACACCTGCGAATCCCTCGCTTTTTCCAGCTGTTTCCTGGCATCACTCCTATCATAGCAGATTCATTCGTCGGAATAGTATAAAAATTTCAGCCCCTTTTTGGTAGAATAAGGGATAGATTGAAACACTCGCGGGAAAGGAAGAGCCGCACTGATCACGAAACTGAAAATCCAAGGGAAAATCATGCTCCTGTCCGTCGGAATCGTCCTGTTCTCGCTGTTGATCGGCGGCATCATCCTCTTGGGCAGCATCATCCGCATCACCGAGGATGATCTGGAGCTGCGCCTGATGACCACAGCGCGGACCGTAGCCGAAATCTCCGCGATCCAGAAAAGCATCCAGGAGCCGGACGGCTGGAAGGTGATTGCCCCTGTCGTGCGCAGGATCCGCATCGTCAATGATGTCACCTATATCGTGGTGATGAATATGGACAGGGTTCGCTATGCAGACCCGCTGGACGAGCGCATCGGCACGGTCTTTCGCGACAGGCATGCGGAAGCGGCTTTTGCCGAGCACAGCTACCTGCAAAAGGTGCGGGGGGAGATGGGAACGGCGCTGCGGGCCTATGTTCCCCTGATGGACGAGGAGCATGAGCAGGTGGGCGTCGTCATGGTGGGCCACGTGCTGCCCGGCCTCTGGGAGATCGTCAGCAACCAGCGGGAGAATATCGTCATCACCTTTCTCCTCTCGCTCTTTTTTGGCATGTGGGGCTCCTATCTCTTGGCCCGCCATATGAAGAGGCAGATGCTCAATATGGAGCCGGAGGAAATCGCCCGCATGCTGGTAGAGCGGACCGCCACTTTTCACGGCATGCGCGAGGGAGTCATCGCCATCGATCTGCAGGAGCGGATCACGATCTTCAACGACCGGGCCAAGCAGATTTTTCACATTGAGGGAGACGTGCTGGGCAGGCCGATACGCGAGGTGATCCGGGATACCGCTCTGCCGGAGGTATTGGAAAAAAGGCAGAATTTCTACGATCACGAGCTGCGTGTGGGCAATACCCTGCTCTGGTCCAACCGCTTCATGATCAAAGTGGACGAAAAGGTGGTGGGAGCCATCGCGATTTTTCAGGACCGGACGGAAGTGGCCCGGATGGCGGAAGAGCTGACCGGGGTCAAAGCATTCGTCGAGGCACTAAGGGTTCAAAATCACGAACACATGAACAAGCTCCATACGATTGCCGGCCTGCTGCAGCTGAACCAGCAGGAAAAGGCGCTGGAGTACGTGTTTGACATTCGCGTCCAGCAGGAGGAGCTGACCTCCTTCTTGAGTGCGCGGATCGAAAGCGACAGCGTGTCCGGGCTGTTGATGGGCAAAGTCAGCCGGGGCAAAGAGCTGGGAATTCGCGTCGTGATCGACAGGAGAAGTCATCTGGAGCGTTTTCCTCCCCATCTGGACCAGCATCATTTTGTGCTGATTCTGGGCAATTTGATCGAAAATGCCTTCGATGCGCTGGAGAGCAGCAGCCAGCCCGACAAAGAAGTCTCGATCAGCATCGCCCAGGACGAAGAGACCTGCTCGCTGATGGTGGAGGACAACGGCGATGGCATGGAGCCCGAGGTGCAGCAGCGGATGCTGGAGCGGGGCTTTTCCACCAAAAAGACGGAGCATCGCGGCATCGGGCTCTACCTGGTCGATCAGCTGGTGAAAAAGGGACGGGGAGAGCTGAGCTGTCAATCGCAGCCCGGGCATGGGACGAGCATCGTGATTACATTTCCGATGAAGGAGGCAGAGGCCGGTGAACAAGCGAGATTCGCTGCGAGTGGTCGTCATAGAGGATGATCCGATGGTGCAGGAGGTGAACAGGCGGTTCATCGAACGCGTCCCTTCCTTTCAGGTGGCGGGTGTCGCGGTGAACGGAATCGAAGGGATCCGCATGGTCCGCGAGCTGCACCCCGATCTGGTCATCATGGATGTGTTCATGCCAATGCAGGACGGCATTCAGACGCTAAAAGAGCTGCGTGCCCAGGGGCTGGCCGTCGACGTCATCGCGATCACGGCGGCAAAGGATAAGCGGACAATCCAGACCATGCTGAGAAGCGGTGTCGTAGACTACATCATTAAGCCGTTTACCTTTGAGCGGATCAGACAGTCGCTGGAGAGCTACCGGGCCTATCGCTCCGGATTGGATGCGGAGGGAGTCGCCTCCCAGGAGGAAGTGGACCGGCTGCTGTTTCGCACCAGCATGGAAGGCAGCCCCCTCGAAGAGCGAGGCTTCGGCGGGTCATGGTCCCACGGCTTCGCTCCGTTGAGGGAGGAGACTCTTCCCAAAGGACTGCATCTGATTACGCTGGAGCAGATCATCGGACAGCTGCATAGTGCCACCTTGCCGCTCTCGGCGGAGGAGGTGGCGGAGAGGGTAGGCATCGCGCGGGTCACGGCCAGGCGCTATTTGGAGCATCTGGAGAAGACGGGACGCGTCAAACGGGATGTCGCCTACGGAGGCGTCGGCCGCCCGACGAATCGCTACGCGCTGCTCGTTACATGAGATAGGGCGGACGGGAGACAATACACCTGCATCGCCTCGTGCCGGGGCGGGAGTAGACAGCAGGAGGTAGTAGATGTGAAGCGCTATGTCCCCCATCTGCTCAGTATGGTTTTCTTGTGCTCGGCGCCTCTGACGGGAGCGGCGAGCGGCGACGGTGCAGCATTGGCCGGCCGGTTCGAATCCGCTGTCCGCGCAGAGCCCGTCATGCGAGCGGAATCTGCCGTACGGGCCGGATCTGGAGTTCAGGATGAGACGTCCCAGATTCTCCGCTTGAACATAGAGGAGCCGGCGACGCTGGACCCGGTCTTCGCCGAGGATACGGTCTCCGGCGCGGTGATTCGCGCCCTCTTTGACGGCCTGACGAGGCTGGATGAAGCAGGCAAGCCGATCGCCTCGGTGGCATCGGAGATGAAGGTATCGGCCGATCGGACGACGTATACCTTTCGATTGAGGGACTCCCGGTGGAGCAACGGCGATCCGGTGACAGCCCACGACTTCGAATTCGCCTGGAAGCACGCCTTGGATCCCCAGACGGGCTCGCCGGCAGCTTACCAGTATTTCGCGCTGAAAAACGCCAGGGCTTTTCACGCGGGAAAAGCGGGCAAGGGGGATGTCGGCGTCCGCGCACTGGATGACCGGACGCTTACCGTCACTTTGGAGTACCCCATGCCGTACTTCCCGACGCTTGTCTCCGGCTGGATGCCGATTCCGAAAAAGGTGGCAGCCGCCAATCCCGATTGGGCCAGAAAACCGCAGACGCTGGTCGGCAACGGTCCCTTTACGCTGCACGTCTGGGAGCATAAAAACAAGCTGATCCTGGTCAAAAACGACAGCTACTGGGAAAAGGAAGCCGTCCGGCTGGAGCGGATCGAATTCTCGATGATCGCGGATGCCAACACGGAGCTGGCGCTGTTTGAAAACGGCGATTTGGACTGGGCGGGCGGGCCGATCAGCAGCTTGCCCACGGATGCCATCGATCCGCTCAAGCGGGAGGGCAAGCTGAAAACCGAGCCGAAGGCGACGTCGTATTACCTCCGTTTCAATGCGGAGCGGCCTCCGTTTACCCATCCCAAAGTGCGAAAAGCCTTTGCCTATGCGATCAATCGGCAGGAGATTGCGGAGAACATCGGGCAGGCCGGCCAGACGCCGCTGATGGGAATCACGCCCCTCGCAGCCTCGCTCAAGCCGGAGGGATTTTTCGCCGACTGCCAGCCCGATCTGGCCCGCAGGCTTCTCGCCGAAGGGATGAAGGAACTGGGGCTGGACGAGCTGCCGGAGATCACCTATCTGTACAATACGTCGGACCGCAACAAAGCGATCGCGGAAGCGCTCCAGGCCGCCTGGAAAAAAGAGCTGGGCGTACAGGTCAAACTGGTAAACAAAGAGACAAAGGTTATCCTGGACGATCAGGTACAGGGGAAGTTCTCGATCACCCGTTCCGGCTGGACAGCCGACTACCTCGATCCCGTCAATTTTCTGGAAAAGTACGTGGATAAGTACAGTGCCAGCAATATTACCCGCTGGCATCATCCGGCCTATGCGGAGTTGATCCGCAAAGCGCACCGGGAGACGGACGAAGTTCGGCGCAAGAAGCTGTTGCTGCAAGCGGAGACACTGCTGATGGAAGAGATGCCGCTCACAGGCCTGTTCAGCGATGTCCATGCATGGGTGCAGCATGAGAAAGTAAAAGGAGTCCGCATCGATCCGCTCAGCAAGATTGACTGGAAATGGGCGTATATCGAGGAGAGAAGAGATTTTTCGCAGGAATAACCTACCAGGGGAGAGGAGAAGGGTGAAGATGAACAAAGGAAAGGCGATTCGCCCCGGAGATACCATCGGTCTGACTGCTCCGGCCAGCCCGTGTCCGCCGGAGGTTTTGCCGCGGGCAGTGGCCTGTTTGGAAGCGTGGGGATTTCGCGTCCAGGTGGGCGAGACCTGCACGCAGAGCTTTGGAGGCTATTTGAGCGCGCCGGCGGAGATCAGGGCGGCGGAGATCAACCGCATGTTTGCCGATCCAAAGGTGGATGCCATCATGTGCCTGCGCGGCGGGTACGGCACGCCGCAGCTTTTGGAGCTGCTCGACTACGCGTGCATCGCCGCCCATCCCAAGCTGTTGATCGGCTACAGCGACATTACGGCTTTGCATGCCGTTCTTCAGCAGGAGGCTGGCCTTGCGACATTGCATGGACCGATGGCTTCTTCCGATCTCGCCGGAGACTTGGACCAGCCGTCGCGGGACTGGCTGTTTCACGCGATGACCAGTGCGGAGCCTCTGGGGGAGATTCGCAATCCGCACGGGGAGGAGATCCTCTGCTTGATGGATGGATCGGCCGCAGGTCCCATCATCGGGGGCAATCTCTCGCTCGTCGCCGCGCTGGCCGGCACTCCCTATCAGCTCGATACCAGGGGGAAGCTGCTGTTCCTGGAGGATGTGGACGAGGAACCGTACCGCGTTGATCGCATGCTGACGCAGCTGGCTCTCGCGGGCGCCTTTGACGACTGTGCCGGCATCATTTTTGGCACCTGGGAAAACTGCATTCCGAAAAAACGGGACAGCTTTTCCGTGCTCGAGGTAGTAACCCAGATCGTCCTGCCCTACCGTAAGCCGACGATCTGGAATGTTCAGGCCGGCCATGGTTCCACCCACCTCGCCCTGCCGTTTGGCGTGCATGCCCGCCTCGATGCGGAAGCAGGCAGGCTGGTGATCGAGGAAAGCCTCGTCGAATAATTGCCAGTCCATAGCGGGACAATAACTAGCGATCTCACTTACCAATCCGGAAAGGATGAAAGACTGATGAGCAGTTCTTTGCACGCCGTGCTCAACAAGCAGATCGCCAACTGGTCCGTTCTGTACAAAAAGCTGCACCACTATCACTGGTTCGTGAACGGGCCGCACTTTTTTACGCTGCATGCCAAGTATGAGGAATTCTACAACGAAGCGGCCCGCTATGTGGACGAACTGGCAGAGAGGCTGCTGGCCATCGGCGGCAAGCCTGTATCTACGATGAAAGCCTGTCTGGAGACGGCCAGCCTGCGGGAAGCATCCGGAGGCGAGTCGGCAGAGGCTACTGTTGAAGCGATTGTCGCGGATTTTCAGACGCTGATCCGGGAACTGGAGGAAGGCATGGCGGTTGCGGAAAAGGAAAATGACCAGCCGACCCTGGACATGTTCGTCGGAATCAGCGGCAGTCTGCAAAAGCACGTCTGGATGCTGCAGGCTTTTTTGGGCAAAGAGGCCGTGGAACCGCCGCGCCGCACGCCGGTTATGGCTGGCTCCCGCTAGCAGTATCCCCGCAAAAAAGACGCGAAAAAACCCGTATGCCGAAAACACCGGCGACGGGTTTTTTGCATCAAAATTGTTTGCAAGAGCAAATGCAGGTGTTACACTATGGGGGGATTACCGGAAGAGAGGATTCGACCGAGGAAAGGATGTACGGTTCCGATGGCATCACCTTATGTTACCTTCAGTAGGGAGCAGTGGAGAGGACTGCGGGCTTCCACACCGCTCACCATTTCCGATGAAGAACTGGCGTACTTGCAGGGATTGAATGAAAGGCTCTCCCTCTCGGAAGTGGCTGATATCTATCTCCCGCTTTCCCGGCTGCTTAATCTGCATGTAGGCGCCACGCAGGAGCTGTATCAGGCCACACATACATTTTTGGGCAATCTGGAAAAGAAGGTGCCCTTTATTATCGGGATTGCCGGCAGCGTCGCCGTCGGCAAGAGCACAACAGCCCGTATTTTGCAAACGCTTTTATCCCGTTGGCCGAATCATCCCAAAGTGGATCTGATTACGACGGACGGTTTTCTCTATCCCAACCGCGTACTGGAAGAGCGCGGCTTGATGAAGCGCAAGGGCTTTCCGGAAAGCTACAACACCGGGCGGCTGATCTCCTTTTTATGCGATGTAAAGTCAGGGGTCCCGGAAGTGGCCGCCCCCGTCTATTCCCACCTGGTCTACGACATCGTCCCGGATGAATGGCAGCTGGTGCGCGAGCCGGACATCCTGATCGTCGAGGGCCTCAATGTCCTGCAGACTCCGGTGGATGAGAAGCAGCGGCGGCTGTCGGAAGTGTTCGTCTCTGATTTCTTTGACTTTTCCATCTACGTGGATGCCGACGAGGAAGCGATCAAAAAGTGGTATATCGACCGCTTCAAGCTGCTGCGCCAGACGGCCTTCTCCAATCCGGCTTCCTATTTCCGGCGCTACGCCAGCCTGTCGGATGAAGAAGCCATCGAGGTGGCGACCGGCATCTGGAACGAGATTAACGGGATCAATCTGCGCAATAATATCCTGCCGACGCGTGGACGAGCCCGCCTCATCCTGGAAAAGGGCGAGGATCATATGATTCAGACTGTTCGCTTGCGAAAATTATAAGGGAAATAGGAGAAGGGGCTGTCCCAAACGTCTGATTTGCAGACGGAGGGGCGGCCTCTTTTTTTATGGCCATGGACACGGATACATGGGGCATCTATCGAGAACCAATCTGTCGATACTGCCTTTTTAACTGATGTACAGTGCGGTGCCAGCTGAAAGAGGAGACGATTCCCTGTCTTCCGCCGTGAGCCAGCCGCCTTCTCAGCTCGGGGGAAGCCATGATTTTGCCGATGGCGCGCGCAAAGGCAGCGGGGCTTGTATAGGCATGGACGAGCAGACCGCTTCTGCCATGCGTGACTACATTGCGAACCCCTCCCCGGCTGGAGGCTACCAGCGGGATGCCGGATGCCATCGCTTCCGAATTGACGGTGGCGAAACCTTCCCGGAACTGGGTCGGACAGACAAAGACATCGCCGAGATGGTACATACGGTGGACATGGGCGGGCGGGATGTAGCCGGTAAAGCGGATCGGGACGCGCAGACGGGAGGCCAGGCTGCGGACGTGGCGCATGTACGGCGTCTGCCGTCTCACTCCCGGCCAGGAGGAGCCGACTGCGACGATTCGCATGCGCGTATGCTTCTTTCTCAGCAGGGCCACGGCGCGGACGATGGTGTGCAGCCCTTTTTTATAGATGATTCGGCCGACAAACAGCACGTTGAACGAACCTGCCACCCCCCATCTTCTGCGGATCTGCTGCTTTTCGGACGGGGAGCGGGGCCGAAATTTGGCCGTGTCGCAGCCGAGGGTAGCTGTCCGAAATTTATGGGCGTACCGGGGATAGCGCCTTTTCATGGTGTGGGTCACAAAGGAGACGACGGAGGTGACCCCGTTGACCTGACGCAAAATGGAATGGGCTCTCTCGCGTGACAGGAATGACATGAAGGTCAAGGAATGAAGCGACAGCAGGATGGGGGTGTGCGGAAAATAGCGGCGAACGATGGGGACAAAGGTGGGGCGATTTTCAATCTGGATGACATCGAAATGCTGGCCGGAGACGCTCTGCATCGCTTTGTGAATATAAGCCGCCCTGTTGCCGGTAGAGATCCGGATGAATTTCAGATTGCCTCCCAGCGAGCTGCTGGTACGCGGCAAACGGCTGTGGGAGCGGCTGATCAGGACGACTTTATCCGTCTCTGCCATGCGCCGAAAGATGTTGTAGATCGCGGACTCGACCGAGCCCCCTTTGATCGGGGGGACGGGGAGCTGCTCTGGTGCGATGACCAGTATTCGCATGCATTCACCTCCTTTCCGTCCAGTCAATCGTGACATTCTATGCGCAGGGCTTTCGCGATTCTATAGGCGGCTGTTCCCTCCGCTCCGCAAGAGGCGCGGCGGATGGCTGGCCGCCCTTCTCTCTCTTCACTTCCGGAGCGGAGCTACCGAGGAACCCGTCCATTTCCCACTCGGAATGGAGCCTCCAGAGGCCTCTTCGGTCGTCTGTCCCGAACTCGGAGGCTGCACACGCCTCACCAATCAGTGCTCGATTTCTCCCAAGGCGAACATGTCAATAAAGCGGAGGGCGGCTTTGGAGAGGTGGCGCTCTGTCTGCCAGACGATGGCGGAGGAGGAGCTGATGGAGGTGCCGGTGATGTCGAGGCAGCCGATGTTTGCCTGCGGCTGTGTCTCCCATGCTGAACGGGGGACGATCGCGGCAGCCACCCCGGCTCTCACCATGCTGACGATCAGCGGCAGGTCCGGGCACTCGCAGATGACGTTCGGCGTGACGCCGAGCCGGGCGAACTCTTTGTTCAAAAGTTCATAGATGCCAAGACCGGGCGTGCTGGGCATGATAAGAGGGTGGCGGGCGATCTCCTGCATCGGGATGCTGGACTGGCCGAACAGCGGCGACGCGGCAGGGACGATCAGGACAAAGCGCTCCTCCAAAAGCGGGATGGTGGTGCAGTTGGTCAGCGAGTGGGGAAGGCGGACGACGGCGACTTCGATGGTGCGCTGATCCAGCCATTGGCTGAGGAGCTGGGTGTCTCCTTTCCACACTTTGTACGTGATCAGGGGATAGCGCGACTGGAACTGACGGATATGGTCCGGCAGCCGGTACGAAGAGAGCGCGCTGACCCCGATCGAGAGCGTCCCGCGCACGCCATCCCCCGTCTCTTTTACTTCGGCTAGCGCTTCCTCCATCTGGTGTACGATATTGAGGGCTTGTTTGTACAAGGTCTGGCCGGCTTGCGTGAGCGCAATTTTTTTGCCCACCCGCTCCACCAGTTCTACTCCCAGCTCTTCCTCCATCTGCTTCAACTGCTGGCTGAGCGGAGGCTGTGCCATGCGCAATCGGCGGGCGGCTCCTGTAATCTGGCCTTCCTCTGCGATGGCGATAAAATAACGAAGTTGCCTGATATCCACGCAGGTATTCCTCTCTTTCATAGGGAAACGATATGATTTTTAGATAAAACAAATATTTTTTATATTGATAAACCTATGATAGCATAAGTCTCGTTGTCAAAATCAAGAGATAGATAGGAGAGAAAGAAGGGACAGATGCGTGCGCAGTTTGCTGGAGAGGCTCTTTCAGCTTCGTGCTGGAGAAACCACTGTAAAAAGAGAAGTTATTGCCGGAATGATCGGCTTTATTACGATTGTCTACATTGTCGCGGTGAACGCTTCGATTCTGGAGGATGCCGGCATCCCTCTGGAAGCGGGGATTTTGGCGACGGTCCTGACTGCCTTTGCGGGATCGCTGCTAATGGCTTTTTGGGCCAATGCCCCCATCCTGCTGGTGCCGGGGATGGGAATCAATGCCTTGTTTACGTATACCTTGTGTCAGACGATGGGCTTGCCATGGCAAGAGGCGCTGGCCACCGTTTTTCTGTCCGGCGTCATTTTTACCGTCCTGGCGTTTACTCGGGCGGCGGCATTGCTCTCGGCTGCCATCCCGCATTCGCTGAAAGAAGCGATTACGGTCGGAATCGGCCTGTTTCTCACGTTTATCGGCCTGCAAAAAGGGGGACTGGTCGTTACCCATCCGACGACCTATCTGGCGCTGGGCGATTTGGCCAGTCCCGAAGTATGGGTGACGCTGGCAGCGCTGGCCGTCACCGTGGTGCTGTTCGTCCGCGGCGTTCCGGGCCATTTTCTGATCGGGATCGGGGCCGGGACCGGTCTCGCGTGGCTGCTGGGTCTCATCGAGCCGGGTCAGGGAGCGAGCGGGATTTCGCTGGATACCTACGGCCAGGTGTTTGCCGGTTTTTCCTTCAGCCAGATGGCGACCCTGCCTTTTTGGGCGGCTACGTTTTCCCTGACCATGGTGATTGTTTTTGAAAATATCGGGTTGGTGCACGGACATACGGAGATGATGGGGCAGCCGGAAAAATTTCGGCGCAGTCTGCAGGCCACCGCGATTTCGACGGCTTTGTCCGGTATCTTCGGCACCAGTCCGACGGTATCCACCGTGGAATCGGCGGCGGGAATCGCGGCCGGGGCCCGGACAGGACTTGCCTCGCTCGTGGCGGGCCTGTTGTTTCTGCTGTCGCTGTTCTTTCTGCCGGTGATGAGGATGATCCCGGACAGTGCGATTGCTCCGGTCCTGATCATCATCGGGGCATTGATGCTGCAAAATGTGCAGAATATCAACCTGCGGGATTTTACCGAAGGATTCCCCGCCTTTCTCATTATCGCCCTGATTCCGCTGTCGTACAGCATCGTAGACGGCATCGCCTTCGGTTTTGTCGCCTACCCGCTGCTGAAGCTCGCGCTCGGAAAGAGAAAGGAAGTGCCGGCACTCCTGTATGTCGTCGCCGGCCTGTTTTTGCTCAATATGGTATTGCCGATCCTGGCATGACGGACGGCTGCCGCGATCGAGTGAGCCGTCTCTGGCGCACAGCTGCGCCGGAGGGGGCTTTTTGCCACGCCCGCAAGGCCCAGCAAAAAGACCATCCCGCCGGATCCGTTAGCAGCCTCTCTCCACGCCCCCTGCTCCTGGCAGATGACTGGAAACGGGAGCGCTGGGAAAAATAGTCCTGTATGACAATGCGAACGTACCGAAGGGGGAAAGTATAGTGAACGATCAGGCAGTACGCATCGGACGAGATACCCTGGGGGAAGTGAGGATTCCGGCCAATGCCCTGTACGGGCCGCAGACGCAGCGGGCCGTCGAGAATTTTCCCATCAGCGGCCTCAGGCTGCAGCGGGCTTTTATCCGGGCGCAAGGGTTGATCAAGGCTTCTGCTGCCTACGCCAATATGGTGACCGGCCAACTGGACGAGCAAAAGGCCCGGGCCATCATCCAGGCGGCGGAGGAAGTGATCGACGGGATGTGGGACCATCAGTTCGTCGTCGATGCCTTTCAGGCAGGAGCGGGGACTTCGCAGAATATGAATGCCAATGAAGTGATCGCCAATCGGGCGACACAGCTTCTGGGCGGACAGATCGATCAGGGGCTGGTCCATCCCAATGATCATGTCAACATGGCCCAATCCACGAACGATACCATTCACGTCGCAATCAACATCGCCGGGGCCGAGCTGGTGCATCACGTGCTGCTGCCCGTCCTCGACAGAACCGTGCAGGTGCTGTGGAGCAAGGCAGAGCAGTTCATGCCGATCATCAAGGCGGGCCGCACCCATTTGCAGGATGCCGTCCCGATCCGGATGGGACAGGAATTTTCCGGCTATGCCCAGACGCTGGCGAGCGCGGCGGAACGCATCCGTCAAAGCTCCGCCCGCCTGTATGAAATCGGGCTGGGCGGAAATGCCGTCGGCACCGGGATCAATGCGCATCCGGAGTACGCCGAGCGGGCGATTCAGGAGATCGCCCGCCGCACCGGTCTTCCTTTCGTCCCGCCGCGCAACCGCTTCGCCTTCATGCAGAACACGTCGGCGGCGCTGGAGGTGCACGCGGCGGTAAAAGAGCTGGCCGTTCACGTGATTAAGCTCACGAGCGACCTGCGGCTCCTCAGCTCCGGTCCCCGGACGGGGCTGGCCGAAGTGCAGCTTCCCGCCGTCCAGCCGGGCTCGTCGATCATGCCGGGAAAAGTGAATCCCGTCATCCTGGAGATGTCGTATATGGTGGCCGCGCAGGTGATCGGCAATGACGCGACGATCACCCTGGCCGGATGCGGCAGTCAGCTGGAGATCAACGTGATGATGCCGGTCATCGCGTACAATCTGCTGCAGTCCCTCTTGATCATGTCCAGCATGCTGGATGTGCTGAGGGAAAAATGTCTGGTCGGACTGGAAGCGAATGAGGCCCAGTGCGCCAAGTGGATGGCGGCGAGCCTGTCCCTGGTGACGGCGCTCAATCCGCTGATCGGATACGACAAGGCGGCGGCGCTGGCCAAGCAAGCCTTTTCGGAGGACAAAACGCTGGAGCAAGTGATCAGGGAGGCCGGGCTTTGGACGGCGGAGATCGAGCAGGCGCTGCGGCCGGAGAGGATGGTCTGACTCCGGCTGTGCTCTTGCAGACATGCATCATTTGATGGGTGGGTGCATATCCTGACAGGGAAAAAGCAGGAGGAGTCAGAATCGATGAATGGATATTGGTACGGACCCTATGGCTATTCCACGTATACGCCGATCAAGCCTGTATCGATGGACCGCTATGATGATCGCCTGGATGTCGTGACCGGGATGATTCGGGAAGGAATCGCCGGCGAGCGATCTGACGAGCTGTTCTACGATTACCTGATCAGCGTCGCCCCGACTCAACAGGAGAAGGACGTCATCACCAGCATTCGCGATGATGAGCGGAAGCATCGGCGCCTGTTCCGGCAGCTGTATGCGCAGCTCACGGGACAGCGTCCGGGCGCGGCGGAGGAAGGGGAGGCTTTTCAGCGTCCAGCCAGCTACCTGTCCGGGATCGAGCAAGCGCTGATGGGCGAGTTGAAAGCCTTTGAGCGATATCGGACGATTTACCGCCACATCCCGCAGCAGTACCGGGACACCCTCTTTGAAATCATGACCGATGAATTAAAGCATGCCAGCTACTACAATTGGCTGTACGCCAAAAATAAATAAAAGCGGCCTTCGTCCCGCTCCGCCATTGGTAACAGATGGCGAGAAGCATTCTTGTCACGCAAGACAGGGGGGAGAGACAGGACAGATAGGGCCACAGTCTTAACCGTCTAGAGCCTTTCCATGGCTTTAGGCGGTTTTTTGCTGATCAGAGGAGGAGTGTGCAAAAATTTATGTAACATTCACATAACATTTAGACATGTCTTATAAAATCAGGAAATACAGGGAGGAAAGTGCAAACTCCAAAGGAGGGATAAGAAATGAAGTTGACCCAAAAAAGCCGGAGGCAAGGCTGGCGGAAGAGCTTGCGAAATCTGGGGCTGGCCGCGGCAGTGATGTTTTCTGCGGTGCTGCCGGTTGGACTTGTGCCCCAGGCTTATGCCGCCGTAGCGGACCATGTCGTGATCAGCGAAATCTACGGCGCTGGCGGCAATGCGGGAGCGGTCTATCAGCATGATTACGTAGAGCTGTACAATCCCGGCAGCGAGGCCGCAAGCGTAGACGGCTGGTCTGTGCAGTACGCCGCGGCCGACAGGGAAAATTGGCTGGTCACCAGGCTGTCCGGCAGCATTCCCGCACACGGCTATTACCTCGTCCGGCTGGCAAGCGGCGGGACAATCGGGGCGGGGCTGCCTGCAGCAGATGCGACGGGCGGGACCAATATCTCCGCCACCCGCGGCAAGCTGGCTCTGGTCAAACATGCGACAGCTCTGAGCGGAAATCCGGTCACCGACCAGAATGTAGTCGATTTTGTCGGCTACGGTTCGGCGAATGCCTATGAGGGAGCCGGTCCTGCATCTGCTCCGTCCGCGGCGAAGAGCATCGTCAGAAAGAGCGATGCCGACAGCGTGGTGCCTGGAAGGGGGAGCGCCTGGGACAGCGACAGCAACGAGAGCGATTTTCTCGCCATGGACCCTCAGCCGCAAAACAGCATGAGCCCGGCAGAACCGCCCGGAGAAGACGACGGGCAGCCGCCAGGCGGGGAATGGCCGGATGCAAGGCCGATCAGCGAAGTGCGAAATATGGCGGGCGGAACCAAGGCCACGATCGAGGGCATCGTCATCGCAGCTTTTGAAGCGGGCGGCAAGACCAATGTCTATCTGCAGGACGAGACCGCCGGGATGCTGGTGCGGGCCGCCGGACTCGGAAGCATCGTCCAGATCGGGGATAAAATCAAGGCGACGGGAAGCGTGAATGATTACTACGGCCTCCCCCAGCTGGAGCCAGCCAAAGCGGGCGATGTGGCGATTACGGAGAAACAGGCAGGCGCACCGGTTCCGCAGCCGGTTACCTCGGCTGACTTCTCTCTAGCCCGTGGGGAAGCGTTCGAAGCGGAGCTGGTGACCATCGAAAATGTCACCGCGCTGACGCGGGATTCGCGGGGCAATGTCACCCTTCAGGACCAGTACGGCAGCTTTCTCGCAAAGCCCTTTGACGCGGCGCTGCTGAAGCCGGGGGCCACCTATGAGCGGCTGACCGGGGTGGTCACGTATGATTTCAATGAATACAAGCTGGTCCCCCGCTTTGCTCAAGATGTGATCGGGGAAGGCGGAAGCCAGCCGGATAAGCTGCACATTCGCGATATTCAGGGAAAGGGACATCGCTCGCCCTATGAGAATGCCATGGTGTCAATGGTCGAGGGCATCGTCACGGCTGTCGTGCCCAGCGGAACGGGCACGGCGGGATTCTATATGCAGGACCCCACTCCCGATGACGATCCACTTACCTCAGAAGGCATCTATGTATACGAGCCCAATGCGCCTGTCCGGGCCGGCGATCACGTCGAGGTCAGCGGAGTGGTCAAGGAATACGTCACGAAAAGCCGGGAAGCAACCGATCTGACGCTGACAGAGATTGACGCTGCGGGGGTTGTCGTCAAGGCGCGAAACCTGCCGCTTCCCGAACCGGTGACTCTCGGCGAAGGAGACTACGTGTACCCCGCGAAGGTGATTGATAACGACAGCTTCGCCCTCTTCGACCCGAGCGAAGACGGGATTGATTTCTGGGAGAGCCTGGAGGGCATGCTGGTGCAGGTGAATCAGCCGCGTGTCGTCGGAGGGACGCGGACGTTTGCGAATCCGCCCAGCGTCGAGTTTGTGATCATCTCCGACGAGGCAGATCCGGACAAAGCGAGGACGCCTCTGGGCGGGGTGGCGATCGCAGAAGACAATTACAATCCGGAGCGGATCATCGTCGGTGACCGCCTCGTCGCCGGAGCGCCGGAAGTGAAGGTAGGCGACCGCTTTGACGGGCCGATCGTGGGCGTCATTGACTACAGCTTTACCAACTTCAAGCTGTACAACACCGCGCCGTTGCCGGATGTGGTCGACAGCGGCTTTGAGCGGGAAGTGACGGAGATCGCAGGGGACGAGGATCACTTGACTGTCGCCACCTACAACATCGAGAACTTCTCTGCGCGGGCCGCGGCTGAAAAGGTATCGGGACTTGCCGCGTCCATCGTGCACCATATGCAGCAGCCTGACATCGTCGCCGTCGTCGAGATGCAAGACAATAACGGTCCGCAGGACAACGGCGTAACCGATGCCAATCAGTCCGCCCAGGTGCTGATCGACGCGATCATCAGCGAAGGCGGGGAGCGCTACCGCTACGTGGACATCGCTCCGGAGAACAAACGCGACGGCGGGCAGCCGGGAGGCAATATCCGCGTCGGGTTCCTCTATAATCCCGCACGGGTGAGTCTGGCCGATCGCCCGGCAGGAGATGCGGTGACGCCGGTGAGGGTCGTGAGCACGGACGGCAAGGCCCAGCTTTCGCTCAATCCCGGCCGGATCGACCCGCTTCATCCTGCCTTTACCGACAGCCGCAAGCCGCTGGCAGCGGAATTTCTGTTTGGCGATGAGTCGGTGATTGTCATCGCAGGCCATTTTAATTCCAAAGGCGGAGATGACGGCCTCTACGGCAAACAACAGCCGCCGGTGCTGGCGAGCGAGCCGCAGCGCGTGGAAATTGCCAGGGTGGTGAACGATTTTGTCCAAGAGATCACGGAAACCCAGCCGGACGCCAATGTCATCGTGCTGGGCGACCTGAATGATTTTCAGTTCTCGCGCCCGCTGCGCATACTGGCGGGAGAGGAATTGACCAATCTGGTCGAGACGCTGTCTCCAGGTGAGCAGTACACCTACAATTACCAAGGAAACGCCCAAGCGCTGGATCATATTCTCGTAAGCAACCATCTGGCGGACCGGTCGGAGCTGGATATCGTCCACATCAACGCGGACTTTACGGAAGCGGACGGACGTGTGAGCGACCATGATCCGCTCGTGGCCAAAATCAAGCTGTCGGCTGGCACGGAGCCATGGCCCGGTGAAATCACGCCGGAGAAACAGCGCGAGCAAAACCGCAAGGCTGCCGAAAAGATCCGTGCAGCCACTGACGAAGCGACAGTTCTCCATCAATTTGATGCAATCCTCACGAGCTTGAAAACATTGATTGAATCAGACCAGGTCTCTGCATGGGACAAATGGTCCGTGATCGCCGATACCATCGAAACCGTGCTGGCTGCCGCAGCCGAACAGGCGGAGGATGGGATTGTGACGGAAGCCGCTCTGGCTGCGCTGGCCACCGATTTTCTGAAGGAGGCCATCAGCGAAGCCATCCGCGCTGCCGGACTTGCCGGCGAGGATGTCAGCGGTCAAGCGCTGTCGGCTCTGGAGGCTTTTCTGCAAACAGCGGTGCTCCCGCTGGATGAAGACGAGCGACCCGCAGAATTGCTAGAAGAGCTGCAAGCCGCAGCTGAAAAATTGCTCGATATGGGCGGCGCCCTGAGTGTACCGCGGGGAGCGATCATCGACGAGGGAGATTCCCATGCGGAGCTGGTGCTCTCGGTTCTGGAAGCACTGACAGAAGCATTCGAAGACGGCCCGGTAGAATACGAGCCGCTGTTCTCTATCCGGGTAAAAGCATCGGGGGATCACACGGCGGAGTCTGCTGCGGTGCTCAGCGAAGAGGTAACCAGCCGTCTGGCTGAGATCGAAGCGGCGGTACGGCTGGAGGAAGCCGCGGGAGCGTGGGTGCTCCTGCCGGCGGAAGCGCTCGGCAGCTTCGTAGAGGAAGCGCTCGGCATCACGCTGGAGCCGGCAGATGATCCCGCCGTTTCCGGGGAGCTGGAGCCGTTCAGCTCCGTCTACGACTGGAAGCTGCTCGCGGAGGGAGAGCTAGTCAAAAAAATCGAGGGAGCCGAAGCGCAGCTCGGCATCCCGGTGAGCGACGCGGATTCACGGAATCTCACTGTATTCTGGCATGACGGCAAGAAGTGGAGGACGCTGGAGGATGAAGCAGGCGATCCGATCAAAGTAGATGTGGCCCAAGGCATCGCCCGCTTTGCCGCAGCCCAGACAGGTCCGATCGTACTGGGCCAGGAGAAGAAGCAGGAAGAGCAGCCCCCTGTCCGCGCCTTGATCATCAAAGACCGCCACTTCAAGCTGAAGCCGGGCGAGGAGGCCCAAATCGAGGTCACCGCCAATCTGGGCAATGGCGGAAAGCATGACGTGACCCGTGCCGAGGGGATCACCTATGAATCCGACCACCCCGAGCTGTTCTCGGTCAGCGCGGACGGCGTGATCCGCGTCTCCAGCAAAGCGACGGAGAAAGACAGGGCGGTCATCACCATTACTTACGGCGGAAAGACCGCCAAGGTACAAGTATCTGTGAAAAAGAAATAGGCGAAGATGGAGTGTTCATCAAAAGAGAGGGCCGTCCCCGTCTCGGACAGACGGGGGGCCCTCTTTACTCTTTTGCCTCTTTCCAATACTCGTAGGCGTGGACCACATTCCCTTTGTAGGAGGGGTGGTCCGCAAGCAGGCGGGGGAGCATGCCGAGCTGCCGGCGCATCTCCGCTTTTCCCTCTTCGTGAAAAGAGACGTAATCCCCTTCGCCGCTTTGCTTCATCTCCACGGCGATCAGGATTTCTTTGCCCAGCTCGCCGGCAAAGCGCAGCTCGTCCTGCGAGATCGCCGCGATGCCGCCGGGTCCCTCCGCCCGGTCGCGGAAGGCCATCAGTGTGATGTGGTCATGCTGCGCAATCATCCATTTGCTAAAGGAAGTGCCGGGTTCACCGGGCACATCGTAGCGGTCCAGCCAGACAGCCAGGTCGCTGCTCGTCTGCAGGCTGCTGTCCCGCTTGGTTTCCGCCACGAATGCCCGGATATTGTCTCTCCACTGCCGCAGAACCAGCTCCGGGTCTTGCCTCCATACGGGGAGAACATAAGGCTCGATGTCCAGATGGATGCCGCGGAACTGCTCGCGCGGTTCGGCGCGGCTGTTGTAGCTTTTTACGTAGCGGACCAGCCTCAGCATCCGCTCCCTGTGTGAGTCCAGCGCCCAGAGCGGATGGCCTCCCATGGCGTGCACCTCGATGCCCGCGTCAGCTGCTTTCCCGACCAGCTCGCGATAGACGGAGAAGGGCTGTTCCAGATCGAGTCTGACATACAGGAGGTTGAGTCCCTCCTGTTTGGCAAACGACACGATCTCATCCGCTTCCTCGATGGCCGCCTCCGCATGCCATATGTAGGTCCCGAGCAGAGGGGCCGTATGGGAAGACGGCGGCGGCGCCGGCTGCGGGGCGTTCGGACTCTCTCCATTGCGCAGGGCTTGCCAGTAACGGTAGTCGTGGATGGCCGTACCGGCAAAGGAAGAGTGGAGCCGGAGGCGTTCTGACGCCTGGGCCAGCACCTGCTGCATGACCGTTTCCCCGTCATGATAAAACGTGGTATGCGGCTCCCCGGGCATTTCCTTGGCGTTCACCGCGACGACGACCTGTTTGCCCAGCCGGTCGGCTGCCGCCAATTCGTCCTTGACCAATGCCACAATCCCATTGGGACCGTCGACGCGATTCCGATAGGCCATCAGGGTCACGTGGTCAAAGATGTCGATCATCCATTCGCTTACGGTGACGCCTTCCCCCGGCACGTCGGTGCGGTCCAGCCATACGGCCAGATCGGCGCTGACCTGCAGGCCGGGCTCCCGTCTCGCTGCGTCGGCAAAGCTTTTCATGTTGGCCGTCCATTGGCGCAAGACCTCGGCTTGCTCTGTTTCCCACTCGCGCAGAAGATACGGTTCAATATCCAGGTGGAGACCGGCGAATCGGGCATCCTCACTGCTTTGGCTGTTGTAGGCATGGACCCAGGAGACCAGCTCCAGCATGCGCTGACGGTGGCCTGAGAGCGCCCAGGCCGGGTGTCCGCCCAGCGCATGCACCTCGATGCCCATGCGTCCCGCCGCTTGGATAAAGGGGGAGTAGTGGGCAAACGGCAGCGCTTTGTCCACCCGCAGATAAATCGTATTGATCCCGTTTTGCTCGGCGAATTGCAAAATTTCCTGCTGCCGGTCGCCAGCCAGCTCCGCCTGCCAGATCCAGGTGGCTTTGACCGTTTTCTCCGGGGACGAAAAGCCGGCGAGGAGTCCAGCCCCCAGACAGAGCAGCACGTACAAAAAGCGAGTCAGTCTCATGTTCGTTCCTCCATCAAGAATCGCCATGTATGCTTGTCATACAGAGAAAATCAGCCGCACCGGCCAGCCGGCGGCCAACCGGGAATGACTGCCAGCCAGCAGAGTGCGGCAAATTTTTTCCATCGTAGTACAGCGAGGCGACCGGCCACAAGCCCTGAAAAGCCTACTTTCTTGTGAAAAAACGCCCAGTGGGAACCCGCGCGCATGAAAAGAGGGCCGACCCTCCCAGAAGGCCGCGGCGCAAGGTCGCAGCGTCCTTTAGAAGGGGCAGCCCTGTATCGGTTTGCGGATTAGAGACGGGCCATGCCCATCGCCTTCTCCACTTTATAGAGCATCTTATTTGCCGCTTGGTTTGCTTTCTCTGCGCCAGCCGTGAGAATCTTGTCCAGCTCGGGGGAGGAGAACAGCTGGTGGAAGCGATCCTGGATCGGTTTCAGGGTCTCGACGACGACTTCGGCCAAATCCGTCTTGAACGCACCGTACCCTTTGCCTTCGTACATGGTTTCCAGCTCCTGGATCGGCTTGCCGGAGCAGAGCGAATAAATGGTCAAAAGGTTGGAGATTGCGGGCTTATTTTCCTTGTCAAAGCGAATGCTGTTGTCCGAGTCGGTCTGGGCCCGTTTTACCTTTTTCACGATGGTATCCGGTTCATCCAGCATGGAGATGAAGCCCCCTTGGTTCGGGTCCGATTTGCTCATTTTTTTGGTGCCGTCCTGCAGCGACATGATGCGGGCTCCGACTTCCGCCACGCGGATGTCCGGGATTTTGAAGATCTCGCCGTAGCGATTGTTGAAGCGGGTAGCCAGATCGCGGGTCAGCTCCAGATGCTGTTTTTGATCCTCGCCGACAGGGACAAAGTCTGTGTCGTACAAGAGGATGTCGGCAGCCATCAACGGCGGATACGCCAAAAGTCCGCCCGGTACCGATTCGCCGCGTCCCGACGATTTATCCTTGAATTGGGTCATGCGCTCCAGTTCGCCGACGTACGATGTGCAGAGCATGATCCAGCCAAGCTTGGCGTGGGCGGGAACCTCTGATTGGATAAACAAGGTCACTTTCTGCGGATCGAGTCCGACAGCCAGATAGAGGGCTGCCAGGCGGCGGATGTTCTCCTTGAGCACAGCCGGCTCCTGGGGCACGGTGATTGCGTGCTGATCGACGATGCAGTAAAAACAGTTGAATTCATCCTGGAGCGGGACGAAGTGCTTCATCGCGCCCAGATAGTTGCCCAGAGTGAGAATGCCGCTGGGCTGAATGCCGGAAAAAATCGTTTTCATGGCTGATCTTTCTCTCCTTTCCATATGGGGAACGAAAATAAAAAAGGCCCATCCGTCCAAATAGGGACGAATGAACCGTGGTGCCACCCTTGTTATCCCCGCTCCGTGCATCGAAAAGCACAGCAGGGATCACTCTGCTTCGCATCAAAACAAAACTCCGATGCGAAAGGTCCGTGGTAACGTGCGGACGTGCACGCCAGAGCCTACTGCCGCAGCGGGCGGGTTCGGTCTGGGGCTCGGAAGCCCATTCAACATCCATTCGACGCTGATTCGCACCAACCATCAGCTCTCTTGAGTCTCCCCGGATGTTTACTCTCCTTCTTCAACGCCGTGTTGTCTTCCTTTGAGAGATTATTTTACTCCCTGCGAGTGCAGAAATCAACTGGTGAAAATGACAGAGACTTCCGGCAGGCCTTCATTCCCTTCTGCTCCGGAATTTGCTAAGGTAATTAGTAAGAACTGTCAGCACGAAAGAGGGAACACACAAGTGAAGATGCGATTGGGAATCCTCGGAGCGGATGACACCCTGGATCTCATCCTGTCCGTTGTCCATGCCTATCCGGAGATCGAATGCCTGCCGATCGTCTACGATGCGGAGGGAGAAATTTTTGAGCGGCTCGGCCCGCATGCCGATGAGGCGGACATGTGGCTGTTTTCCGGCCAAGTGCCCTACGCCATGGTGAAGGAGTGGGGCCGGATCAAAAAGCCGATGGCCTATGTGCCCCATACCGGGGCCAGTCTCTACCGCACGCTGCTGCACCTCTCCCATGAGAAAAAGCTGGCGGCAGATGAGCTCAGCTATGACACCATCCCGCCGGGCGAACTGGCGCATATGCTGGAAGAAGCAGGAATCGCGGCGGGCCGCCTCTGGCTGAAATCGTATGAAGGGGCCATCAGTGCGGACGAATTGGCTGATTATCATGAAGCGCTCTGGCGGGAGGGCAAGACAAAAGCCGCGGTGACCTGCCTCAGGACGGCACAGCTGGAATTGAAACGGCGGGGCGTCCCTGTATACCGCGTGCTGCCGACTCGCGCAGGTGTCGAGTCGGTCATCGGCATGCTGCTGCGGACACATGAGATGCTCCAGTTCAAGGACACGCAGATCGCCGTACAGATGATCGAGCTGGAAACGCCGGGCATGACCGGGGGCGAGGCTGCCGACCCGAGCGAGGGGGGCGTCCTGGAGCTCATCGAGGAAAAGCTGCTCCGCTACGCCAAGCAGCTGCACGGATCGCTGAAGACAGCCGGAACCGGCCGCTACGTCATCTTTACGACGCGCGGCATCCTGCGGGAATGGACCTGCGATTTTTCGGCGGCGCCCCGGCCGGAGGAGCTGGCGGGGTTTGCGGACGGGCGGTTTACCTGCGGCATCGGGATCGGCAGGACGGCGGGCGAGGCAGAGATCCACGCGGGGACGGCCCTTCTGCACGCCAAGGAGAGCGGACCGGGCTCCTGGATGGTGTTCTTCGATGACAAGCGAATTGCCGGACCTTTGGGAAAAGGCGAGCAAATCACGTTTAGCGGCGCTTCCGACCAGCTTCGGGAACTGAGCCGCCACACCTCGCTCAGCGTCCAGACGCTGAGCAAGCTCAAGTCCATTCTGAAGAAGCGCGGGTCCGCCGAAATCAATGCGCATGAGCTGGCCATGCATATGCAGATCCTGCCGCGAAGCGCCCGCCGCATCCTGATCGAGCTGGAGGCCAAAGGGATCGCGCGGGTAAGCGGGGAAGAAAGCCCTCATCCGCGCGGCAGGCCGCGCAAGGTGTATCGAATCGAGCTGTAAACAAGGTATATCGCATCGAACTGTAAACAATAGCCGGGAAGGGAGCGCTTGCATGCGGAACCGCTTTCTCGCATTATTCGGGTACGCGATCATCTACGGACTCGTTTTTTGGCAGCTGTTGGAAGTGCAGATACTGCTCCGGGAGCAGGCCGCCGCCACCTATCGCCCTCTGGCCTACATGATCTATTCGACGGTGCTGTCCGTCATTCTGGGTCTGCTGGCGGCTGTCCCCCATTTGGTCCGGATGTTCAGGGCAAGGGGAAGCTGGCGGTATGACTGGGCAGCGATCCTGGCGGTGGGAATTCCGGCACTGATCGGGGCAGCTTACGCCTGGCTCTATTACAGCCCTGTCGGGGTATATCTTCCTTTGCCGCAAGCGATTCTGACCGAGAATAGCCCGGTTCGGCCCATCTGCGGGTTTGTGCTCGGTTACCTCCTGCTTCACTCCGTGCAAAAAAGAGAACGGGGAGAACGGTAAAAAAATGTTGACAACGCCCCGAAAAGGGCGTACTTTTTTCTTAGACAGTTAGACATTTTTCTAAATATCTAATACCGATCATCCCGTCTTTTTCTCCGGGATGATCGTGAGGCAAAAGGTTGTGATGCTGTGAATGATACGTTCAAGGCCCTGGCTGACCCGACGCGCCGCCAGATCATCCGGCTGCTGAAGGAGAGAGATCTCACCGCGGGGGAAATTGCCGAACACTTCGCGATGACGAAGCCCAGCATCTCCCATCATCTGAATACGCTCAAGCAGGCAAAGCTCGTGCTCGATGAGCGTCAGGGGCAAAATATCATCTACTCGCTGAATACGACGGTGGTCCAGGATGTCATGGGCTGGTTTCTGGAGATTATCGACGGGAAAAGCATGGGGGGGAATGAACAAAAATGAATCGAATCATTGCGCTGGTAATTCTGCTCGTCCCCATACTGATGGGAATCTATGCCTATCAGGATTTGCCTGACCAGCTGGCGATCCACTTTGGCCCCACTGGAGAGCCGGACGGCTATCAGAGCAAACAAACCTTTTTTCCGGCCTATGTGCTGCTCAGCGCGATCGTGATGGGGGTTGCCGCTGGCCCGGAAGATCGATCCCAAAAAAGAAAATTACGCGAAGTTTGCTAAAGCCTACAGCATGATCCAGGTGCTGGTCGCCCTGATCCTCGGCGGCACGTTCACCCATCTGCTGCTGTATAATCTGGGCATCAAACCGGTGGGAGCCGAAGTGTTTGCCAAATTGCTGCTGGGCCTGGCCTGGCTGGTCATCGGCAATTATCTGCCGCAGCTGCGGAGCAACTATTTTCTGGGCATCCGGACGCCTTGGACCCTGGCGCATCCCGAGGTCTGGCGCAAAACACACCGCATTTCCGGCCCGATCTGGGTGATCGCGGGGGGACTGATGATTCTCTCGGCCTTCCTGCCGTTTGGGCGCGGGAGCAGCTGGCCGATGCTGATCCTCCTCCTCATCTCCGCGATTATCCCTGTCGGGTACTCGTACCTGGTCTATCGAAAAGTGGAGGAGTCTCGCTGATGAAACATGAAATGCCGCGTAAATCCAGCTATGGCAAGGTTTTTCTCGTTCTCTTGCTGGCAGGGCTGATCGGGGTGATCGCCCTCGTGCCTACTGCTGTCAAACAGCTGCAAAGCATTCCAGGGCTGCCGGAGATGCCTTTTGGGCTGCTGGTTTTCCTCTCTGTCCTGCAGCCCATGATCTTGCTGGTGATCGCCGTCGCCTTGGGTACTTGGATGGCCCCTCGGGTCGGCCTTACCTCTTTGATCGCGGAGAAGCTGACCAGCGGAGCGCCGCTCCGGAGCCGCCTGCGTGCGCAGCTGCCTGCCGCCCTCATCGCGGGCATTACCGCTGCCGTCGCTTTGCCTCTGCTCGATCTTTTCTTTCAGCCCTGGCTCCCCGCGAGCTTTTCGACCGAAGCGCCGCCGCGTGATCTCGTCTTTACCGCCGGGGCGATGCTGTACGGGGGGATTACCGAGGAGTTGCTGCTGCGCTGGGGCATGATGTCGGTGCTGGCCTGGGCAGGCTGGCGTCTGTTTCAGCGTGGCGGGGATCGGCCTGGAGGTGCTGTGTTCGCGGCGGCTCTTTTGATCAGTGCAGTCCTGTTTGGGATCGGCCATCTCGGGGCAGTGGCCATACTTGCCCCGCTGACTCCGATGCTGATCCTGCGGACGATTCTCTTGAATGCCGTTGGCGGAATTATTTTTGGCTGGCTGTATTGGAAAAAAAGCCTGGAGGCAGCGATGATCGCCCATGCTGTGGCGCATCTGATTATGACACTGCTGTCTCTCATTACGGGGTAAACGGGTGGCTCAGTTTCAGATGAGCTGTGGGATGCAGCAAAGTATGGCTGGATAAGCAGGAAGAGGCACAATTTTCCACATGGGGAGGGCAACATTCTAAAGAAAAATTCGTCTATATATAAAGTGAGCTGAGGAGGGATTGTATGCCAATGTGGGCCTTCCTTTTAACGATTGTTGGTGGTTTGATGACGTTTGCTGTGATTTATGACCAAGTGAAAAAACGGAAAAAGACGATTCCGAAAGAATTAAGCAGCTCTCAAATTATGTATACAGAGACGTATTTGAATGAAGTGCGTAACGATATTAACAACCCACATATTTAAAAATACCCCCTTTTCGGGGGATTTTATTTAATAGAGCTAGCAAACTTACTTATCTTTAGATAATTTATCAGATGTGCGTGCAATTAAGAAATAACTAACTCCTTTATGCTTCCAGGATAACGTGATGAATTTTTCGTTTTCTTGAAATTCAGCTTTATTACCGTTAATTTCAAACTTTTCGCTGTTCCCCATGATTCCATTATCACCTTGAGTTATAGAAAGGTGTATAAAAGAATCATCAGTAGTACTTGTATATCTGATGTCCCATTGATGTTTATTATTGGGACTCAATACAAAAGAATGACCGCCTTAGCCATCCAAAGCTCAAGAGCGGTCACGGGACTATTTACATTTAGTCTTTTAATTGGATTTCATCGGTAAAAATCTTCACGTTTTTAGAGTGGCTTTCGTACAGATCTTCTTTGTAATTCCGATATGCCTTGTCAAAGGAGTCAGGATCTTCAGTCGCATTCGGAAGTACTCCGTCTTGAACAAGTTTTTCAATCAAATTTTCGATGCTGAGCTGATTTCTGTAAGCGTTTGGAGCATGTTTTTTCCAATACTCCTCCTCACTTAAACCAGTTACCTCGATGACATTCTTTTGGAAATCTTTTGCTTTTTCATCGTCTGTATTCTCCAATATTTTTCTCATCTCTTGGGAATGTACTTCTGCATCCTTTAAACTAACAGCTACACCTTGATTTTCGGCCTCTTGAACAAGCAGCTTATCTATTACCAAATCCTTCAACAACTCACTATCTGACAATTTTCCTTGGATGTTATTGAGTTTTAGATTAGCATTCATGTACGCTTTGTAGATCTGAAATTCTTTATTCGTGATATCTTCATTTTCAACCTGCGCTAAGCTCATTTCTTTGGTGGCGTTTATATCCATGAGTTCAGCTTTAAGTGAACGAAATATGTCGGTCTGCTCATCAGTTGCGAAAGAGGAGAACGCCAGAGCTGAGCCTACTAAAGCAACTACGGAAAGGGAAATAGCTAGTTTTTTCATACCCGATTTTTACCTCCCTCATCATTACCAGCGAAAGTCTACTTCGCCAGTGGTATTTGTTTGGTAACCTTTGCTTCCAGATACAATATACGAACTTGTACCGTAACAATCATCTTCAGATCCAGTATTCTTCTCCCCACGGCCTCGTATATAACCGCATCCTTTCAGGAAGGGGCTTTTCTTATATACTGATGATAACGATCTTTTCAAAATTCCCGGACTATTATACAATTTGGACACGACCGTAAATCAACCGTTAATCAAATAGAGCATACCAACAACAGAAAAAGAGGTGAGAGCGTATGATCAATCCGGAGCGTTTGTGGGATCGGTTAATGCGTCTGGGGGAACTCGGAAAGCAAGAGTCGGGCGGCATCACGAGGCTGAGCTTCACCCCGGAGGAGAGGGCGGCGAAAGACCTCGTTCGCTCGTTTATGGAAGAGGCGGGTCTCGCTGTTCGTGAAGATGCGGTAGGCAATCTGATCGGCAGACGGGAGGGACGGAATCCGGAGGCGCCGGTCGTCCTGGTCGGCTCGCATATCGATTCTGTTTACAACGGCGGCAATTTTGACGGCCCGCTGGGAGTGCTGGCAGGAGTGGAGATGCTCCATGCGATGGCCGAACAAAATGTCGTGACCGAACACCCGATCGAAGTAATCGCCTTTACCGACGAAGAGGGGACGCGTTTTCGCTACGGCATGATCGGAAGCCGCGGCATCGCCGGCATCCTGGAGCGAAGCGAGCTGGAGCATCGCGACGATGAGGGCATCTCGATCGCGGAGGCGATGCGGCAAAGCGGTCTGGACCCCGATGCCATCCACGAGGCGGCACGCCCCAAAGGCAGCGTCAAGGCCTATGTCGAGCTTCATATTGAACAGGGCAAGGTGCTGGAGTCCCGCGGTCTCTCCGTGGGCGTCGTCAGCGGCGTAGCAGGCCCCCTCTGGGTCAAATTTATCCTCGAAGGCGAAGCCGGTCATGCGGGAGCGACGCCGATGTCACTCCGCCGCGATCCGCTGGCGGCGGCAGCCGAGATCATGCTGGCCATCGAAGCGGCGGCGGGCAAAACCGATGCGGCTGTCGGGACGGTGGGTCAGATGCAGGTATTCCCGGGCGGCGTGAACGTCATCCCCGGACGGGTCGAGTTCTCCCTCGATCTGCGCGATGTCGATCAGGCCATCCTCGATCAGGTCGAAGCCGAGATTCATCACATGACCGAGAAAATTTGCGAAAAACGAGGCATCTCTTACAAAATAGAGCTCTTGCAGCGTATCCCGCCCGTTGTCTGTTCCGAAGAAATCCAACTGGCTGCCCGGAACGCCTGCGAATTGCTCGGTTTTGAACCATTTACCCTTCCGAGCGGAGCCGGACATGATTGCATGCAATTGACCAGCCTCTGCCCGGTCGGCATGATTTTTGCCCGCTCACAGAAGGGCATCAGCCACAATCCGGCTGAATATACCACCAAAGAAGACTGTGCAAACGGGGCAAATGTCCTGTATCATACCGTACTTTCTCTGGCGCAAAAAGCGTAAACGAATGACAAGGAGGGCAAGAGCATGACGACGACAGCCGCACTCAATCAGGAAGCAGAACAGA
>NZ_CP066308.1:1107500-1332500 GCF_016406105.1 Brevibacillus composti | reverse complement strand
GCGTCATGACAGCGGTAACTGCCTCAACCAATTGAGGCACGGAAAAAATCAACTGTTTCGTGGAGGCGTCCTGTCTGACCTCTCCATTGACGCGAGTTACGATACGCAAATCCTGATGATCCAGCTTCGGCGCAATCGCAGGGCCAAGCGGGCAGAAGGTGTCGAAGCTCTTCGATCTCGTCCACTGGCCGTCCTGATGCTGCAGGTCTCTGGCTGTCACATCAATGGCACAGGTATATCCGAGAATATACTCCTCCGCTTCATCTGCTTTCACCTGGTAGGCTTTTTTCTTGATGACGACAGCTAATTCTCCTTCATAATGAAGCTGCTTGGTCAACCGGGGATAGACAATCGGTTCCCCCGGACCCACTACCGTCGTGGACGGCTTGAGAAACATCACCGGTTCGGCTGGGATGGGCATTCCCATTTCTTCTGCGTGGTCGTAGTAGTTCAATCCAATACAGACGACCTTGCTCGGAGTGCACGGAGCCTGCAGCACCACCTCATCCAGCGGCAATTCCAGGCCTGTCATGATCGGTTTGCCGCCCTGCAGCTTGTAGATGTCCCCCTCAATCACTCTGACCTTTTGTTCCTCTTCCACCATCCAGCCATGCTTTACCTTGCCATTCCGCTCATACCGGACGATCATTGCTCTCCCCCCGTTAACTTGTTTGGTTTCTCCCCTGCGCTAGAACAAATCGTGAATCGCTTCGCGAGGCTTGGACGTGATCTCCTCGACCACCGTGCGATTGATCGCGTCTTCCACCATGGCGTCCACATCCAGCTTTTCTTCAAATCGCGCTGCCATGTACGGCTTCGGTCTCGTCACCGGATTTTTTGGTGTAAAGATCGTGCAGCAATCCTCAAAAGGCAAGATGGACAGCTCATACGTGTCAATGCGCCGCGAAATCGTGGTGATCTCCGTCTTGTCCAAGGCAATCAACGGGCGGAGAATCGGAATGTCGACGACATCATTAATCGTGTTCATGCTCTCCAAAGTCTGCGAGGCTACTTGGCCGAGGCTCTCCCCGGTAGCCAGCGCCAACGCCTGATTCTCCCGGGCGATCCGCTCCGAGATGCGCATCATGAACCGGCGCATGATCGTAATCAGGTAGTCGGACGGGCAACGCTCGCGGATCGCTGTCTGAATATCGGTAAAGGGTACCACGTGTAGGCGGATCGTCCCGCCCCATTTGGTCAACTTGTGCGCCAGATCGCGGACTTTTTCCAAAGAGCGTTCGCTCGTAAACGGCGGACTGTGAAAATGAATCGCCTCCAGCGTCACTCCCCGTTTCATCACCATCCAGCCTGCCACCGGACTGTCGATCCCCCCGGAGAGGAGGAGCATCACTTTGCCAGCAGAGCCGACAGGCAGTCCGCCGGGTCCCGGAATCGTTTCACAACTGATATAAGTCCCCTCGGCGCGGATCTCGATGTAGACGACGGTTTCCGGCTGATGGACGTCCACCTTGATCGCCGGCAAATTGCGCAAGATATGCGTCCCGACCAGGCGATTCATGTCCATGGAACCAATCGGAAAGCGCTTGTCCGCGCGCCGGGTCTCGACCCGAAACGTTTTTGGCTCCGGTTGGAGCTGGCGGATCAGTTCGAGCGCCTTCTCCTTAATCACGTCGGCATCCTGTTCGACCTGAATAGTCGGGCTGAAAGAAGAAATGCCGAATACCCGCTTCAGCCGTTCCATCACGGCCTGTGCATCCTCGCCATGCAGCTCGACATACATGCGGCCATAGCTGCGGCGCACTTTGATTTTGAAAAACGAACGCAAGACACTCTTTACACTGCTCGCCAGGGCGTCTTCAAACTGGTCGCGGTTTTTTCCTTTTAAGGCGAGCTCGCCATAGCGTATCAAAATAACATCGTAGTTCATGATTGGCTCCTTTGCATCCTCACACTTTTGCTTTTCGATAAGAAGAGACGCTGCTGACTTCTTTTACAGCGGCCAGGAATGCTTCCACTTCATCCGCCGTATTCTCTCGTCCCAAGCTGATGCGGATCGCCGACAGCGCCCGCTCTTTGTCCATGCCCGTCGCCATCAGTACGCGGCTCGGCTCGTCCTTCTTGGAGGAACAGGCTGATTTGGTGGACACGAGGAAGCCTCGCTCCTCCAGCGCGTGAAGGATGACCTCCGCCTTCATCCCGGGAAAAGAAAGATTGATGATATGGGGCGCACTCCCCTGCTCCGGCGTGTTAATGACAACCTCCGGGATTGCGGCGAGCCCCGCCCGCAATTGACGGGTCAGTGCCGCGATATGCTCGGCATCCCGGCTCCCTTCCTCGGTCATCAAGCGAAACGCCTTGGCAAGGCCAGCGATCGCGGGCAGATTTTCCGTACCTGAGCGTACGCCGCCTTCCTGCCCTCCGCCGGTGAGCAAAGGCTGGATGATCAGCCCCTCGCGCTTGTACAAAATGCCGATCCCGCGCGGACCATGAAATTTATGGGCCGAGATGCTGGCCAGATCAATCCCCCACTCCTTGAGGCGAAGCGGCACTTTGCCTACGCCCTGGACGGCATCGACATGAAACAGGGTTTTTGGAAACTGTCTCAGCCACGCGCCGATTTCAGCAATCGGCTGAATGGTGCCCAGCTCGTTGTTGACGTGCATCACCGAAACCAGAATGGTATCGCTCGTAACAGCCTTTTTGACGTCTTCCACCGAGACGCGTCCCTCGCGATCGACGGGCAGGTAGGTGACGGTAAAACCGAACGCCTCCAGCTGCTTGCAAACATCGTATACGGCAGGATGTTCCACGCTCGTCGTCACGATGTGCTTGCCCCTGCCCTGATATTGAAACGCCACGCCCTTGAGCGCCGTGTTATTGCTCTCTGTTCCTCCGGAGGTAAACAGGATTTCCGACGGCTTGCAGCCCAGGTATTGCGCCGCTACCGCGCGAGCCTGCTTCAGTACACTCTCTGCCTCCAACCCTTTTTGATGGAGCGAGGACGGATTTCCATAATAGGCTTCCATCGCTCGCTTCACGACCTCAACGACTTGAGGATACGGACGGGTCGTGGCGCTGTTGTCGAAATAAATCACCGGTACACAACTCCCCTATGGGCGATTACCCAAAGTCTACCCTTCATCATACCATGAGATGTTTCCTTTCACATAGAGAGAAGCGTGCTTGTGTTCTATTTTCCCCCAGATTTCTCCGGCCACTACCCCTTTTTCAAACACGCCGAGCAAACGTTCATAATTCCTTCACAGATACAAGCGCTTACATTGCCAAAGCGATCTTTACAGGTATGCGCCCATTCGTTAAAATAGTCAGTAAATTTAGATAACATATCACCGAAGAGGAGAGAGTCACCATGACTGCACAAGCGATGCAAGAGAAAATCCGCAAAATGGAAGCGGAGCTGAAAAGACTTCAAGCCGAGCTGACAAAGCTGAACCACCCCAAGTTTGACAAGGCTGAAACCGACTATCTAAATGAGGTGTACAACGGTTGAACATCCGCTTGCACATGATCCATTAGCGTGGAGGGACGCACACACAGGTGCCGACTTCCACGCATTTTTTGTGTCTGCTTGCTGGATGCCCCTGCCAATGGAGGAAGCATTTCTCCAATGAAAGAAGCTGTTTCCTCTGTTTACAATATTGTTACACAATTTGCACATCAAGTGCGAAACACCAAGGGGGACAGACAACGATGAAGAGCACGTCTTGGAAACGCATAGTCAGTCTACTACTCGCCGCCTCCTTTCTTCCTGCTGCGCACGCTTCAGCCGAAACGATCACGGTAAAGGCTGGCGATACCTTAGGAAACATCGCCTACCGGCATAACGTGACCGTCGATCAACTCAAAGCAGCCAACCAACTGAAGTCGGACATGCTCCTGGTTGGTCAAAGCCTGTACATACCATCCGCTTCCCAAGTGTATACCGTGCACTCCGGCGATGTTCTGTGGAAAATTGCCGATGCTTTCAACACGACCATTCCGGCCATCATGGAAGCAAACCGGATGACCAGCACGGATCTGCTCGCCGGACAAACCTTGCTGATTCCGTCATCGCAGACAGCTCCCGCTCCTGCACCTTCTCCAACTGCTCCATACGGCTCTACCCGATATACGGTCGTCAAAGGCGACATGCTTTGGAAAATCGCCGAACGCTTCCAGGTGTCCATCTCGGCCATCGTCGAGGCCAATCAGCTGAAGTCGAGCGAAATCTGGATCGGACAAAAGCTGGTGATTCCGCAAAAGCAGGTCTCGTCCAGCGAACCGGTCCCTGTCACGCCGGACAAGCCTTCCGTTACCCTGTCCAGCTATACGGTCAAAAAAGGCGACACACCCTGGACGATCTCGATCGCGCACGGAATACCCCGGGACGAATTCCTGCAGGTAAACAAGTTCTCTGAAAGCGACTACCTGCAAATCGGTCAAACCGTAAAAATTCCGGTGCATCACATCCCGGTCACGTCAACTCCCGGCGAAGCGTATGGAGAGTATCTCGACTGGTTCGAGGCCGCCCAGTACCTCATGCCGATCCATGCTGTCGCTGTCGTGACCGATTTTGAGACGAAAAAGCAATTCCGGGTCAAGCGGACGATTGGCGCTTTTCACTCGGATACAGAGCCGCTCACAGCTGCGGACGCGGCGATGATCAAAGAGGTCTGGGGCGGCCGTTATTCCTGGCAGGTACGCCCCGTTGTGGTCGAGGTGAACGGCAGAAAACTGGCGGCCTCGATGACATCCATGCCTCACAGCATGGAATATATCGCCGACAATAATTTCGACGGCCACTTTGACATCCATTTTCGCAATAGTCTGCGGCACAAGGATAATCTGATCGATCCCGACCATCAAGCGGCCATTAAAACAGCCGCTGGTCTCGCCCGATAAGCCCAGCCCATCCCTTCCATTCCTTACTTCCGCAGATGCCAAAAAGTCCGCTTCCGGCGAATCTTCTCCGAAGCGGACTTTCCCTTTTACCAGATGGTCAAAAGCAGGTTTATCACACGCTGTCTTCTATCATTGGAAGCGGCCCGGCGTACACGCCCTGGAACACTTCGGTCGCCGGCCCCGTCATGTATACCCGATTGTCGCTCTCCCGCCACTCGATGGTCAGATCCCCGCCGGCCAGATGAACAGTGACGGTACGCTCTGTTTTTCCGCTGAGACAGGCGGCTACAGCCGCGGCGCAGGCTCCTGTACCGCAGGCCAGCGTCACTCCCGACCCGCGCTCCCATACCCGAAACAAGAGTTCCCGGCGATTCAAGACTTGAATAAACTCGACATTGGTTCGCTCGGGGAAGGCTTCATGCCTTTCAATAGGAGGACCCCAGATCGTGACATCCTCTTCCCGCAGCTCATCCACGAACAGAACGGCATGGGGATTGCCCATGGAGACGGCCGTCAGGGGAAAAGTACGTCCCTCGACGGTAAAGGGATATTCTACGACCTCTTCCTCCGGATTTCCCGTCATCGGGATCGCGGCGCGGGTAAAACGCGGCTCTCCCATGTCGATCGTGACGGATTCGACTTTGCCATCCTCGCCCAAGCGCACCTGTGGAGCCACGATACCGCCCAGCGTCTCCACCGTAAACGTGGTCTTCTGGGTCAAACCGTGGTCCACCACATATTTGCTGACACAGCGCAAGCCGTTCCCGCAGTTCTTGGCTTCACTGCCGTCGTTGTTAAAGACTCTCATCCGAAAGTCCGCCTGATCAGAAGGCATGATTAAGATCAGACCGTCTCCGCCAATGCCAAAGTGACGGTCGCTGACCCTGCGGGCCAATTCCGGAAGGTCTACCCCCTCCAGCTTCTCTTCAAAACAGTTAACATAGACATAATCATTTCCCAATCCGTGCATTTTGGTAAAATTCATCGCTGGTTCCTCTCTCGGTTCGGCTTTCTTCTTCCCCTATTTTATCACAGAACATCGCCTTTCACAGTCGTGGTATACTACCTCTAGTTTGGAAAGAGTGGAGGCAGAAAACATGGATTTTTCCGGTTTGAAACTCGTCCTGGGCACGAAGAACGAAGCCAAGGTAAAAGCGGTCCGACTGGCAACCGGCATCGATCCGGTCTGCGTGTCCGTCCCCTCGGGAATCTCCGACCAGCCGCTCTCCGAGGAAGAGACGATCAAGGGCGCGATCAATCGGGCGAAGGCAGCCCTGGAGCAGACAGAGACGGGTGGCATCGGATTAGGTTTGGAAGGCGGCCTTACATACGACAGCACGCATACACAGCAGTGGTACCTCATCTCCGTCTGTGCGGCATGGGACGGCCAGCGCGTGTTTCTGGGCAAAGGACTTGCCTTCCCGATCCCCAATGAGGCGGTCGAACGCATCCAGCGGGAGGGAGTTGAGCTCCGAACGGTCATTGACGAATGGAGCGGAACGACTGGCAGCAATCAGAAGGGAGGCGCCTACGGCCTATTGACCGAGGGCAAAATCCAGCGGGCGGAGGTTTTCCGCGATGCCGTGATCGCGGCGCTGGTGCCGTTTGTCTCGCCGTTTTACCGCTATCGAGTAGGAGGGGGTGACTAACCCCCGTCCTCTCACACCACCGTACGTACCGTCCGGTATACGGCGGTTCATCAAGCTTGACGAAGTTTGAAATATCGCTGTACCAAACTCAACAGCCCTTGTTGTTGCCAGTAGGCGACGCCAAGGGCTTTGTGCATATGCGGAGTTTTCGTTGTCCGCCATGCCCCCTTGCGGGTGTTTGCAATTTCCAGTGCTTTATTATGGGAGAGACCTAGCGAACGAAGTTCGCGATATCGCGTTCGAACTCGTTTCCATTGCGTCCACAGACAGAGCCGGAGCCTTCGGCGAATCCATTCCTCTATTCGCAACAGGTGCTTTTTCGCCTCGGCCAACGCAAAATACCCAATCCATCCCATAAGGTATTGGTTGAGTTTCCGGATTCTCTCCTGCATGGAAATGCTCCAATGAGGGTTAGTCAGTTGACGAATCCGTTCTTTCAACCGGGTAATCGATTTGGGATGTAGCCGTATTCGCGCCTCTTTTCCTGGAACAAAACTAAATCCAAGAAACTTTCGCTTGTACGGCTGATCCACCGCACTTTTCTGTTGATTTACCTTGAGTTTAAGTACCCTGGTCAGGTATCGCTCCACACTCTCCTTTACCCGTTGCCCCGCGCGTTTCGTGCGTACATAGATATTGCAATCGTCCGCATAACGGCAGAAACGGTGCCCCCTCTTTTCCAACTCCTTATCCAAGTCATCCAGTAGAATATTGGCCAAGAGCGGACTTAAAGGGCCACCTTGCGGTGTGCCCTCCTCCGTTGTGACGCACACCCCGTTGACCATCACCCCGGATTGCAGGTAAGCACGGATCAGTTTCAGGAGACGCTTGTCCTTCACCTTCCGTGCTACACGACTCATCAAGATGTCGTGGTTCACTCGATCAAAGAACTTCTCCAAGTCGATGTCGACCACGTACCGGTATCCTTCCTCAATGAACTGCTTCGCCTTTCGCACGGCGTCGTGGGCACGACGTCCTGGGCGAAAACCGAAACTGGAGTTGGAGAAATCCGAGTCAAAGACGGGAGTCAATACTTGCAGGATAGCCTGCTGGATCAGGCGATCCACCACAGTAGGGATACCTAGTAGCCGCACTCCTCCGTCAGGTTTCGGGATTTCGACCCTGCGGACAGGAGATGGTCTATAAGTTCCCGCCTCGATCTGCGACCGAATGGTCGCCCAGTGCTCGCGAAGGTAGTCGCGCAGTTGTTCGGTTGTAACACCGTCGATTCCCGGAGCGCCCTTGTTGCCTTCGACCCGTTTGAGGGCAGCCGTGAGGTTCTCCCGTGACAGAACCTTCTCCAGCAGATCCATAACGATACTCCTCTCTCCGCACACATGTCACCAGTCTTGCCGTACAATGCTCAGCCCTTCTCTGTACCCTCGGGGCTTCACCCCTGCTATCCAGAGGAAGTTCCAAACTGGATTTCTGCTTCGCTGCATCGTATCGAAAGGAGTTGGGAACATGTGTTGACTTGATGTTCAGCCCTTCCCCACCGGGTGTCCCCGATTGGGTACTATGGCCTCTGCTGACTTCTGCATGTTCAGCGCCTCCTCACGGAGGCGGTTGCCAACAGCAGTAGGCATTCCATGCAGACCTCCCCGGGTAAGAGCGGTAACTTTCATCCCATGTACCTGCCCGATATACTGCTATACCCCTTGGCTGTATAGGGCTTTACCTTGTTGCGCAGGCTCACCCGAGTACAGCAGCCTCGAATCGGGTTTGTGTACCTCAGGTCGGGACTTTGCCGCCGGCTTCCTTCAGATTCCGCCTCACGGCGGACACCCTTGCCTTGAGCTAACGGTTGGTACAGCCAACCCCCGTTCAGGACTTTCACCCTATAGCTACCGCCCATGCCGGGCGCACGAAAAGAAAAACCTCTCCAAAAAGGAGAGGTTTTTTCCTTGGCTCTACCGGGCCACAAAGTACGGGTACACGATCAGCGCCCCGATGAGGGCAGCGGCACCCACAATCATAGCCCATACGCCAAGAGTCCGGGCCTGACGGCGAAACGCCATGAATCCCAGGATAATCCCAACAGGAGCAATCAGATACGGAAGCAGGAAAAGCGAAAGGATGGAGAGACCCAGTCCCGTCATTCCCAGTCCGCTGGCTCCGTTTTCGGGATCAGCCTGTGCCTGCGTTTGCGCCTGATTCTGATCGGCTTGGCGGGTACCACGGATCGGCTCGGCAATTTCTGCCGCCGATTCCACATCGTAATCGTTCGTTCGCTCAGCAGTGGTACGGGTCGGGACGGCATTCACATCAGCCTGGATCGGATAGTCAGCGGGGCTTTCCTGTCCACCCGTGGCGCTGACATTCTCGCCGCCGGCGGGACTGACGATCTGATCGTCCGAGGGACTGACAGTCTGTCCACCAGCAGGAATGATAAACTGTCCGCCCGCAGGAGTGGCATTCTGTTCACCTGGAGGACTCACATTCTGCTCCCCCGCAGGAGTGGCGTTCTGTTCGCCCAGGTACCGCTCTGTTTGCGTCTCCGGATCGTATTCGATGTTCTGTTTGGTGTTGTTGTTCTCCTGAGGGGTAAAGACGGCCCCCATCCAACTGTCAACAGCAAACTCCGTGTCCCGCTGATCGACCATCTCAGCAAGCCCGTTGTCTGCTTCCTTCCGCTCAGCATTCATACGTTCGTTATCGTCGTACGCCATGGTATGCTCAGCCCCTTTTCACAAGGATTGTGGTGAAGGAAGTAGCCTTATTCTCTGCCTTCGGTGTACAATTTAAACTGGAGGCGAGAGGATGAAACCAGAGACAACCCTAAGAATTGGCATCGATATTGATGGAACCGTCACAGAACCAAGCAGTATCGTGCCTATGATGAACGAAAGTTTTGGCAAACATTTGCGGTACGAGGACTGTTTCGCCTACGATCTGGCGAAGGTATACAATATCACGGAAGAGGCCTTTCAAGATTGGCTGAGCAAGCACGGAGAGCGCCTGTACAACGAGGCCCCCGTGCACGGGACCGCTGATTCGGTGCTACGGGGCTGGTACCCTCATCATCGTCTGATCTACATCAGCGCCCGGGAGGCACGCCACCGGGACGTCACGCTCAATTGGTTCTCCCGGTACCATATCCCTTTTCATGAAGTGGATCTGATCGGCTCCCATGACAAACTGGCCGCCGCGAAAAAATGGCAGGTAGATCTCTTCCTGGAGGACCGCCTGGAAAACGCGCTGCAGCTGTCCGAGGAATTGCAGATACCGATCCTGCTGTTCGATACGCCGTACAACCAGGGAAGTTTGCCCGCGCTCATTCATCGCGTACATTCGTGGGAGCAGGTAGAGGAACTGGTGCGCACGTTTGCGATGAATAGGCCTCCGCTCGCAGAGAAATCACTTTGACACGAACCTCGCCATGAGAAAAAGACGTATCGCCCCAACCGGGATACGTCTTTTTTTCTGGCCGCTTACTTTTTCTTCGGCTTGAAGGTCTGACAACAGGTCTGGGACGATGTGTTGGCTTTGTCCTTGTGCTGGCTGTCGTGGCCGTGCTCGCCTGCGAACTCTTCTTTGAAGTTCGCCTCGGCGTGCGCGTCGATTTCCACCATGATCATGTCGGCATTACAGTTATTGCCTTCGGACCAATACTCACAGTTTGCTACACTGCATTTTACGACTGGCATGTGGATTCACCCCCTAGGGGCTAGCCTTCACCACATGCGGTAGGCTTATACTTTCCAGATCCAGAGTGGCTTTTCGCCGCTCAGCAAACGGGGCACAGCCAAGCACCTGGGCACGGGAGAAGCCCGGCAGCGGCTGGGATTTCATCCAAGAAAATGATGCGCGCAGAGCGAAACAATAGGAGGGTGTAGATGAAAACGCCGAAGATTGTCGTCATCACAGGTGCAACGGGCGGACTGGGATCGGCTCTGGTACGCCTGCATCTGGACAAAGGGGATACCGTAATTGCCACGGGCCGCACGCATGAGAGGCTGAACCAACTGGCAGAGCAGCTGGGAACCCCCCTGCTCTCGCCTGTTACCCTGTCGATGTGGCCGATACGGAAAGCTGCCAGAAACTGGCCGATTGGGTAAAAAATACCTACTGCGGATGCAGCGTCTTATACAATAATGCCGGCTATGCACGGTTCGCTCCCTTTGCTGAAATGAGTCTGGCGGACATCAAACAGACGGTCGATGCCAATCTGGCAGGCTTGCTTTACTTGACGCATGCCTTTTTGCCGATGATGATCGCGGCCAAGACCGGCCATATCGTCAACATCGCTTCCCTGGCCGGACATGTGGCGACAGCGAAAGCGGCGGTCTACGCGGGAAGCAAGGCCGCCGTCATCCGCTTCAGCGAAGGGCTCCGCCACGAGCTGGCGCAGACCGGGGTGCATGTCACCTGCGTCATGCCGGGCCCGATCGATACGCCCTTTTTGGATCATGCCGATCAGACCGGCGCCTACCGCGGCAAAGTCCGCCGCTATCTGCTGACGCCGGAAGCCACAGCGCGACGCATTCTGCGCGCCGTGGAGAGGAGGCAGGACGAGCTGACGATGCCCCGCCGGCTACATCTGCTGTCCCTGCTCTACCTTCTTTTGCCCGGCAGTTGGAAGCGGCTCTTCGCTCCCCTGTTGAACCGCAAATAACGGGGGCGCATCCAGTCCGCGGAGCAGCGGCAGAGCGAGTAGGCCGATCACGATGCAAGCCACGGACGAGGCGAGGAACATGCCCTGAAGCCCCAACACCGAAATCAGCAAGCCAGCGGCGCCAGCCCCGGCAGGCATGCCCGTCCCGGTGATCATCCTGACGCTGGTGAGCACCCGCCCGAGCAGATGGGGCGGGATATTTTTTTGCAGATGGCTGCGGTACAAAATGTTATACGGGGTGAAGCTGAATCCGGCCAGCGCCATCGAGATGACCGCGATGTCCAAGCGCGTAAAAAACGCCAGCGGCAGGGTCGTCACCCCCCATAGCGCAATGATGGCGGCCAGTGTCACGCCTGCCCGCACTTTCCAGTTCACCACGGAGAACAGCAGCGATCCGAGCAGGGCTCCCGCCGCCAGCGCCGACCAGAGGAAGCCCATGGCGACCGCTTCTCCTCCGAGATAGGCATTGGCGTAAAGCGGCAGGGCTATTTCCAGGGGACCGTAGGCCATATTAAAAAAGAAGGTAAAGAAAATCAGCCAGAGCAGCTGCGGCTGTCTCAGCAAAAAGCGATAGCCGGTCAAGAGGTCAGCCCCGAGAGAGCGGAGAAACTCTCCTGCCGGGGGAGCGGAGGTTCCGGCGGAATGATTGAGCATAGCAGACGGGATCCGCCCAAAACAATAGGCGCAGACAAACATGGCACACACATCCAGGAGGAGGACCATGCCTTCTCCGATGACGCCGATCAACAACCCGGCCAATACCGGCCCAAACAGCCCCGTGATTTGCCACTGGCTCTCCATCAAGCCATTTGCTTTGACCAGCAGCTCCTTGTCCGGCACCAACCGCGGCAGGAGCGCCTGCGTGCCCGCGCTGCTGAGCGGCGACAGGATTCCGGCCAGCACAATCAGGACGTACATGATCCAGAGCGGCACCGACTCCAGCTGGAGCACCGCGACGAGAGCGATGAAGATCAGCCCGCGGAGGATGTTATCCCAGATGATCAGCCTTTGTCGGTTGAAGCGGTCGAGCAGGACGCCTACGACCAGCCCGGCAGCCACTGCCGAAAGCATGTAGGAGAGCACCACTCCGCCCATCGCGACAGGCGAGCCGGTTTTTTTCATGACGAACCAGGCGAGGGCCATCCAGCCGAGCGAATTTCCCAGCGACGACAGAAAAAGTCCGAACCAGTACCAGCGAAAGGCGACGAGACCCCATAGTTCCTTCATAATAGATCTCCCTCATTTTTCCACTTTTCATCATTGTAAATCATTATCTATACATATTCAATCATTATGTTTATTAAAAGCGATCCACACGCCTCTCAGCGTTTTTTCTTGCCACAGAAAAAGCACATTCTTGCCGCGCATCTGCAAGAATGTGCCTAATTTTTACCCTATTTACGCCACATCGTCCGAGGCGTCGCTCTTTTTCCCCAGCGTGATCCGTGCCGCGATCAGCCATATCGTCCCTGCGACCGCCCCAAAAATCGCCAATCCGCTGGAGATGAGCGGGCTGCCCACTTCTTCCGCTCCGTATCCGACGATCAGGCAGCCCAGTGCGAAGCTGCCCATCGTCGCCATCTCTCTGATCGAAAAGACGCGAGCGAGGTAATCCGGCTCCGTCACGCGCTGCAGCCGGGTGACTGCCATAATCGTCGAGCTGAACGAAGCAAATGCGCATAAGAGCACGGCGAAAGACAGCAGCAGGATCGGCCCCGCGTGGAAAATGCCGTAGACGGCGAGCCCCATCGCGATCAAAGCCCAGCCGAGAGCCTGATTTACCCGCTTATCCCCGGCACCGCCCGCCCATTTGCTGACGACGATTCCCGCGAAAACTCCCCCGAGCCCCAGCGGAATATCGAGGAGGCCAAATACGTACAAGCCCTCCTGCCGCTCCTGCAAGATATGAAACATGAGCATGATGTAGTAAGCGCCGAGAATGCGCTCCGCCATCTGGTATGCCAGGATCGACTTGATCCCGGAAGCGGTCCGGATGTAGGAAAAACCTTCGCGAAGCCGTGTGAAAAAGCCGTCGCTCGTCTTGGCCTCCGCTTCGGCCAGCTTGGGAAGCTTGACCAGGATGAGGAGAGAGACGAAATAGCAGGCGGCGTCCAAGAGAAAATTAAAGCGATAGGAAAAATAATAGACGAGAAACGCCGCGACCCCCTGACAGACGATAATCAAAAAGGAGGTCGTCCCTTGCAGCAGCGAGTTCGCCTGCAGACGCTCCTCCACCCGGACGGCGCTCACGATGGCGACCTGCATGGCCGGCTGGAAAAAGGCGCTGCATACGTTAACCAGGATCAACAGTAAAAAAACAGCCCATAAGTAGGCTGGCGTCGTAATCCAGAAAAAGAGGCTGACCAGGATGCCGCGCAAGAGGTTGACCGTGATCATCACTCTGCGCTTATCCCAGTTTTCCAGAAGAGCGCCGGAAAACAGGCTGGTCATCACATAAGGGAGCAGACGAAAAACGGTTCCCGCTGCAAATGACAGGCCGGATCCGCTGAGGTCGTGCAAAAGACCCACAACCGCGATGAAAGTAAATTCATTCCCGATGATGTGGATGATGTGAGCCGCGTACAGACGGCGAAAGACGGGATGTTTGAGAATGACTGGCATGAATCATGGTCCTTTCACCGTTTTTTTCGTATTGTAACATTTTTTTGAAAGAAAGAAGAGAATCTCTTGCTGAAGGGTCTGTTCAGCTGTTACAATACGTTCAATAATATTTTATCGTCCCGTCAGTTTTGAATGTTTAATTTCCCTAAAGAAGGTGAGCAGCATTGAAACGCTACATGGTGATCGAATCGCTGGAGCAGTTAAAAGCGATCAGTGACGCCCTGCGCCAGGACATCATTACCCATCTGGTCAAGGAAGAGAAGACCGGGAAGCAATTGGCCACCCTCCTCTCCCTCACCCCTTCCAAGGTGCATTACCATCTGAAAGAACTGGAGAACCACGGCTTTGTCGAGGTCGTGCGCACGGAGGAGAAAAACGGGATATTGCAAAAGTTTTTCCGCGCTGTCGCCTATGACTTCAAAGTGAGCGAATCCTTGCTCCCCTCGTTGAAGGAAGACACCATGCTTTTGCAGGAGACGATGCTGAATCATCTGCGCAGCAGCATTCATCGCTTGTACAATGCTCCCCCAGAGTCCTTCCTCTACTTCACGGAAAAAGAAAAGCGTCCCCCTGTGCTGGCCTGCAATGGGGAGGTCAAGGCTCCCCGGGAGGAAATCAAGGCATGGCTGATGAAGTACCGCGCCCTTCTCAACGAGCTGGATGAAATGGAAAAGCGGCATCAACACCGCATCGCCTCGGGAGAAGCCGCAGAGACAAACGAAATTTTCTATTTTGTCTCCGTCGGATTTATGACGGATGAACAGATTTACACGGCGGAGGATGAATCCCTGCCGCCGGGCTACGAGTGGATCGATGATGTGACCGTGGAGAAAATTTGCAGGAGGGTGGAAACCGATGGCAAAAACAGCGGCTCCCAAGGCTAAGCACAACCTGTGGAAAGACAGCCAGTTTCTCCGTCTCTGGACGGGAAATCTCCTGTCTGCTCTCGCGGACGGCGCTTTTTTCATTGCGCTCTCCTGGTTTATCGTCGATGTCACCGGATCTGAAGCGATTTTGGGAACGACGCTGCTCTGCATGTCGATCCCCCGGCTGATCTTTATGCTGGTGGGCGGCGCTGCAGCCGACAAGTACAATCGCAAATGGATCATGTTTGCCTCCATCCTGGCGCGCGGCGTCATTATCGCGGGGTTTGGCCTCCTGCTCTTACAGGACGGGCTGGCAGCGAGCCAATCTCTGCCCTATGCGGCGTATCTCACCGCCTTTTTGTTCGGTACCGTGGATGCTTTTTTCTGGCCGGCCCGCAGCAGCATCCTGCCCTCTGTCGTCCGCCGCGAACACTTGGCTCCAGCCAACAGCCTGCTTGAGGTCGCCCAGCAGATCAGCCTGGTCGGCGGTCCCCTGGTCGCCGCCCTCCTGCTCCGGAACACCAGTTACGCCTGGGCCTTTCTGCTCATGTCCGGCGCTTTTTTTGCCGGTACCTTGATTCTTTATTCGCTTCGGCTGCGGCCTCTGGAGACAGAAGCAGAGGAGAACACTTCCGCCTCTCTTCCGGCCCCCGCCTCCGAGAAAGGCACTTTCCTGCGTCAAATCTTCGAAGGCATCCGCTATACGCGGACGGTTCCGGTCCTGCTGCTGATCTTCGGCACATCGCTCGTGATTAACATGATGTTCTCCGGTCCGGTCAATATGGGACTGCCGCTGCTCGTCAAGCAGCTCGGCTGGGACAGCCATGCGTACAGCTCGCTTAGTACGGCGCTGGGAATCGGGACGATTATCGGTGGCGCGGTCGCAGGCCTGTGCAATGGATTTCGCGGGCGGTTTCTGCTGATCCCGCTGTTCCTCAGCGCCATGGGACTTGGAGTAGCGGCCGCATCCCAGATGAGTGCGCTCTCCTTCGGCTTGGCCATGATGCTGATCGCCGGAACGATGATGGCGATGACGAACATTCCGCTCATCATCTATATTCAGACGATCGTTCCCGGGCATATGCTGGGCCGGGTCATGTCCCTGCTTACCTTTATGTCCGTCGGCCTCGGTCCCGTCAGCTACGCCCTCTGTTCCTACCTGCTGGAGAGGAAAATCTTGGCCGCCCACACCCTGCTGTTGGTCGGCGGCGCCGCCATCGGCGTCCTCGGCCTTGGCCTGCTCATGTTCCGTCATTTCCGCCAAGCGGAACAGCACCCTCTCTGGGTGTCGGGCGGTACCGCGAAGCCTGCCTCCGAGGCGGAACAGGCGCCTCTCTCTGTGTGAACGGGATGGCGGTTGCTCCGCGCTGCTTCGCACTGTATCGAGCACGATCAGACAAAAAAAGAGCCCATCCTTCGCGGATTGGGCTTTTTTGGCTCAAGACGTTTTCCATTTGGCCAGTTCAGACGGAAACTTGTCATTCAATACCTTGATATAGGTTCCCTTCATCCCGAGCGAGCGGGACTCCAGCACGCCTGCACTGGCCAGCTTGCGAAGCGCGTTGACGATGACCGACCGAGTCAGACCGGCTTGATCCGCCAATTGGCTGGCCACCAGCAACCCTTCTTTGGCATCGAGCTGTTCCATGATTTTTTCGATGGCGATCTGTTCGCTGTAAGAGAGCGAGGAGAGGGCGATTTTGGCAAAGGTTTTGTCGCGCACCTCATTTTCAATCTGCTCGGTGCGCTGGCGAACGATTTTCATCCCGATCACCGTCGCTCCGATTTCGGCGAGAATCAGATCCTCGGTCTCAAAATTCCCATAAGCACGGAGCAGCACAAGCGTGCCCAGGCGGCTGCCGCCCGCATTGATCGGCACGATTGTGGTCATCATTTGCGGGAACAGCGGAAGCAACTCTTCCGGCACCATGCTGTACGGACTGTGGGCCACCTCATTGGCCAGGGACTGATTCACTTCCAGCAGCTTTTGATTGTAGCCGGAGGGCAGCATGCCGCCAGGATTTCCATCTGGTCCCGTTCCGATTCCGTACTCCTCGCGCACGCCGTTTCCGAGAATGCTGCCGTCTGCGGTCACGATATACACATTGGCCCCGATCACATCCGCCAGCAGACGGGCAAGATCATGATAACCTACGCCGCTTCCTCCCATGGTTTTTTGAAGCATGACATTAATCCTTCTTGTTTTCTCCAGTAAATTCATTCCAATTTTTCCTCCTTACGGTTATGTATACTTGCATTATTGTCAGAAAAATCCGGGCTTATACCTGCAAATGCAACAATACATCAAAAAAAAACAGGTCCCTTATGGTTTATGCCATAAAAGACCTGTCCGTCTCCCCTATTCCGCTGCTGCCTGCCTGTTTATTCTTCCGAGACAAACTCGGCGTACTGTTCGGCCGTAAGCAATTGATTCAGCTCGTCCGGATCGCTCAGCTCAATGACAACCAGCCAGCCTTCTTGGTACGGGTCTTGATTGATCGCCTCCGGGTCATTTTCCAGCTTCCCGTTCACTTCCACAACCGTGCCGCTGACGGGAGAAAAAATGTCGGAAACGGCTTTTACGGACTCGATGGAGCCGAGGCTTTCGTCCATCGTCACCTTCGCCCCCACCTCCGGAAGCTCTACAAACACGAGGTCACCCAGCTGTTCCTGGGCAAAGTCGGAGATTCCGACCCGCACCCGCGTCTCACTCAGTTTTTCCACCCACTCATGCTCCCTGCTGTATGCCAAACCTTCTCGAACGTCACTCATCACGGTTCCTCCCACTATCCCATAATCCGCTTTTTCATCTCTTGTCCCGTCGGCGTGACGGCAAGTCCGCCCAGCGCCGTCTCTCTCAGTGCCCGGGGCATGGTGCTGCCGATCTCATACATCGTGGCGATCACTTCGTCACAGGGGATTCGGCTTTCAATCCCGGCCAGCGCCATGTCTGCCGCGGCAAAAGCGATCGACGTCCCGATTACATTGCGCTTGATGCACGGAACTTCGACCAGTCCCGCCACCGGATCGCAGACCAGGCCGAGCATCGATTTCAGCGCCATCGCCGCTGCCATGACCGCCTGTTTCGGGCTTCCTTGCTTGATTTCCACGATGGCCGCTGCCGCCATCGCCGTGGCCGAGCCTACTTCCGCCTGGCATCCCCCAGCCGCTCCGGAGATGAAGGAGCGGTTGGCGATTACGTACCCGATCGCACTGGCCGTAAACAGCCCCATGACGAGATGCTCGTACGTAAACCGGGCATTTTCATGCAGGGAAAACAGGCAACCTGGCAATATCCCCGCGGAACCCGCCGTGGGGGTCGCGACGATGACACCCATCCGGGCATTGGTTTCCGAGGTGGCAAAGGCGTAGCGCATTGCATCGGAGACGATCGCGCCAGTCAGCGGCTTTTCCTTTTCCCGATACCTCTCCATCAGATACGCGTCACCGCCAGAGATGCCGCTCGGAGCCGGCGTCGGATCGGCGCTGCCCAGATCCACGGCTTCCTTCATCTTGATCAGTCTTTCCTTCATCATCTGGATGATGGTTTCCTTGCTCCGTTTGGATTTGCTCGCTTCGACCTCAATCATGATCTCGGCGATGCTCTTTTTCTCACGCTCACACAGCTCGATCAGTTCCGTCATGGAACGGAAATCCATGCTTCTTCGCCCCTTTGCTCCGCCGTCTCGCGATGTTTCAATCCCTGTTTAATGAAGCCCGGATCGTAGGGCTGGTTCAGATAAATCTCTACGGCCTCGCCATTGAGCGAGACGATTTTGGAAATGCCGCCCCCCAGCGAGACGCCGCATACGCGATACACCTCTTGGCCAAGCTCCGCGATCACCTGCACCGTGTTGGGATGATCGTACAGCGGACAGCGCTCGGCAAAGGAAAACGAGATGTCCACACCTTGGGCTGAAGCCAACGAAAGGGCTTCGCGGATGCGCAGATCGTCCGTGTCCAATCCGATCAGTCCCCCGACGATGGCTTTGTCCGTCCCGTGCCCTTTGTAGGTCTCCGCAAAAGAATCATAGAGGATCACTTCCGCCCGTATCGGTGCCGCTCCCAAGAGTTCATGGACAAACTTTCCGATCGACACTACGCCGGCCGTGTGCGAACTGGAGGGACCGACCATGATCGGGCCGATGATGTCAAAGCAGCTGTTGTAGATCATAGGCGCCTCCTTCAGCGGACACGGGTCCCTTGTTGATGAAGCGGATACTGCTCGCACAGGCGGCTGATTTTCTCCCGTACCGCCAGGTCTCCCTTTCCTTTGAGAACGGCAGTGATCGCGCGTCCGATCGTCCGCATTTCCTCTTCTTTCATGCCTCGAGTCGTGGCCGCTGCCGTGCCAAGGCGGATTCCGCTGGTGACAAACGGGCTCTCCGGATCAAAGGGAATGGTATTTTTGTTCGTCGTGATCCCCGCCTCTTCCAGCAGATGCTCCGCTTCCTTGCCTGTCAGGCCAAAGACGCGCGTATCGAGGAGAACCAGGTGGTTGTCCGTACCGCCCGATACCAGTCTCGCGCCCTCTTCCTTCAATGTCTCCGCGAGGACTTTGGCATTTTGGACGACTTGCTGCGCATACGCGCGGAAATCCGGCTGAAGCGCTTCCTGAAAAGCCACCGCTTTGGCCGCGATGATGTGCATCAGCGGACCGCCCTGGATCCCGGGGAAAATGGCCTTGTTTACGCCCTTGGCGATTTCCTCGTCATTGGTCAGAATAATTCCGCCGCGGGGGCCGCGCAGCGTTTTATGGGTCGTGCTGGTTACGACATGCGCATGAGGCACGGGCGACGGATGCAAACCTGCAGCCACCAGGCCGGCGATATGGGCCATGTCCACCATCAGCTTGGCTCCCACCAGATCGGCGATTTCGCGGAACCGGGCGAAGTCGATCGTCCGCGAATACGCGCTTCCTCCGGCGATAATCAGCTTGGGACGTTCGCGGCGGGCTACTGCTTCTACTTCGTCGTAATCGATGAGATGATCATCTTCCCGCACCCCGTAGGCGACCACTTGAAACCACTTGCCCGAGAGGCTGACCGGACTGCCGTGGGTCAGATGCCCCCCATGCGAGAGATTCATCCCCATAAAGGTATCGCCCGGCTGCAGGAGAGAGAAGAAGACCGCGGTATTGGCCTGGGCGCCGGAGTGGGGCTGTACATTGGCATAGGCCGCGCCAAACAGCTTCGATACCCGCTCGATCGCCAGCCGCTCCACGACGTCCACATGTTCACAGCCGCCGTAGTACCGCTTGCCGGGGTAGCCTTCCGCATATTTGTTGGTCAAGACCGAGCCCATCGCTTCCAGGACGTCCTCGCTGACAAAGTTTTCGGAAGCGATCAACTCCAGGGTCCCCAGTTGGCGGCGATGCTCCGCTTCGATCGCTTCGTAGATTTCCCGATCATGCTCGCGCAAACTCATCCGATACTCCTCCTTGGTAGCCATCTTTCCCCCGATTCTCCCCATGCGAAAAACCTGCCCTGCACAGCGTCAAGCTGCGGAAGCCGCGGTTTTTTCATCTGTCAGGAAAACACAAAAAAGGACAGGGGAAAGATAGATCATGTGTAATCTACCTTTCCTCTGTCCTTTTTACCTGAGAGTTTAACTCCTGTTCGGAGTCTTCCCCTTGGGTGGCTGTTCGCTCTCTCCAGAGGTGCGTCCGATTGTGGTACTTTGTACCTGAGAGATTCTATCCCAAGGATTTTTGGGACTTGCTCCTTCGGTGCCGGCTCTTGCGTCACGGTCTCTCCCACAATCGTCATCCGCTGTATACAATTAATTCGAATCATACGCCAACGTTGTTATCATTGTCAATAATATTTCGAATAATCTTTCCCGGCGGAAAAATGGGTATTTGTCGGTATCACGGAACCGATCAGGCGCCCGTACGATAAGAGCATAGTCTTTTGACAGAGGGGGATGTGTCGGTTGAGCAATCTTTTCAATAGCGGCGGGTTTGCCGGGTTTGCCCTGATTCTGGTGCTGTTCATTCTGCTTAGTATCGTAGGCACCTCTGAAGACTGATCTGGCAGGTATCCTTTGCCCGATCCAACGAAAAAGCCCGGAGCCTGGCTCCGGGCCTTTTGCGATTTGGCGGCGGCATCTCCACGACTCGCCGGCACGCGCATCAGCGCAGGTGCTTGCGTATCAGCGCATCGATCCCGCTCGCCAGGTCGCTTGTGGGGCGGGTCAAGTCCGCCTCGGTCACGCGGAAGCGAGCATAGCGCTCGTCCAGATTAAATGCCTCCTGCAGCCCGCCGAAAAAGCCGCGGGAGCGTTTGTCCAGCTCCATGAGCACTTCCAGCTCTCCTTCTTTCAGGTAAAAGACCACTTCCAGCTCCTCCAGCCGGCTGCGGTACGCTCCCGTCGGGCGGAACTCGAATTCCTGCACAAACGGGTAGGTGCGCCCGAGCAGGCGGTTGTACTCGCAATCCACCTTGTACAGCTGAAAACCGAGCGATCTGATGGCATCGAGCACCTTTGCCATCAGGGGATGCGGATTCACCTCGATAAAGTCGGAATCGCCGGGGTCCACCGCATTTTTGATGTCGAGACCGGTCCGCAGGTACACGGGCTGCCGCCCCATCGTCAGCGGCGTCTCAAAGGGAAGCTGGAAGGAAAACGGAATCACCTTTTCTTCCTGCGGGTTCAGCACAAATGTTTCCGAGATGCGGTGCTTGGCGAGGATCATCTCCTCTTTTACCTTTTTATCGTTGCTCTCCCGCTCGTAATGCGTGACGACATACATATAGATCTCATCGATCGTCTGCGTAACATCGCCGCCCTTGATATGCACCTCTCCCGTCACCTGTTCCCCCGGAATGAGCGAGTCTTCCACCAAACGGGCGTCCACCTTGGCAGAACCAATTCCCACACTGGCCATCAGCTTTTTGAACATCGACATCCATCCTTCTCTCCTTATGATCGCATCGATTCCATCGCAAATTGCGCGGTCGAAAGATCAACTTCTGTACCAGTAATACGGGACAGTCTCGAGAAAAGTTTCACCTATTCTCTACGGCTCTTCCCGCTTGGCCTCCGCGGTTACGAACAAGTGGAGGGCCCTGCTGATCGCCACGGTCTTGACCCGCACTTCGACCATCGTCCCCTCGATAATGTACTCTCTCCTGCGCAGCATCTCGTGCAGCATTTCCTGGATTTCCGCCACCTGCTCCACCTTCTTTCCCTTCAGAGAGGCGAGGTCCTTTTCCAATTGCCGGGCCACCTCCAGCTGGATCGTCTCGTGCAAATTGGTCTCCAGCACCGTGACCCGGATCTCCTCGACCAGCACCTCTTGCTTTCGACGGGCCACTTTTTCCGATTGCTTCAAGCGCTGGTTCTCATCCATCAGCTTTTCATTCAACAGCTCCAGGCTTCGCCGGACCAGCATCATCTGCTCCATTTCCCTGCCGTAGGCAAACAGCGTTGCCGAGCCGCCCAGAATCGCGCCGATCATCACCAGGGCGACATACCTCTTCCACAGCTTGATCTTCATGAACGCACCTGGACCAGCCACTGAATCGAGATCGTACCCATATGGGCCCCGAGAAAAGCGACGACAATCATCACCAATTGTTTGAACACCGGTGAAAAATTGCCCGCCAGGATCTTTTCAATTTGCAAAAAGGAGTCAAACGTACCGCCCAGCGCCCCCACCAGTCCCCAGATTTTTAATTGATCCGCCAATTGGGCGATCGACCAGAGCGGCGGTTTTTCATTCAAAAATGCGCCCAATCCGCCGGACAGCGAGCCGCCCACCACAATGCCGTATGCGACAAAAAAAGTGAAAATGACCTGTCCCAACTCCATCCCTCCGGCTCAAACGACGTATGCTAATGCCTACGCCGGCGGATGGACAAATATGAAAAAGGAAACGACCCTCCCTCTCGGACAGGCCGTTTTTTCGGTCAGATCTTCTATTTTCCCGGTTTTCCGCTTCGGCGAAGCCTCCTCTGGATCCGCGGGGAATTGAGCACCATCAGATCCATAAACAGATTCACCATGTGGGGATTTCTCAGCATTTGCTGAAACACTTCCGGATTTTCACGGAACCACTTCTCATTCGCCTTAACCCAGGAGCGAAAACCGTCATTCGTTTTGTAATAACGGTTCAACCGGCGAATCGGACGGTAAGCGCTCACCCTCAATCGATCCCTTCATCAAAGAATATGGAGAGGAGAAAGATGATCACCAGAATCCAAATCACTACTTCGAAGCCGTCGTGATTGGAAAAAAATCTACTCATGTTTGTCCCTCCTTGTCGACTGACGCAACCTTGCTCTTGTATGCCCACATATTTTTTTACAGTAATAGGTTTATGCCAGGGAACACTCGTTGGATTGGACGGATGCCTCTGTCGCGTCGAATTCCGCAGGTGCCCATTTTGGCGTGCATAGTATGCGGGGGCGGGCAAGCATACTAGGGAGAGATTGCCGAGATGACAGAGAGGAGGAGGCCCGTGAACGTTGCGGCAGAGAACACGCTTTGGCGAAACAAGACCTACACGCTGCTGTTAGTCCTGGTCTTCTTTATGCATCTGGCCTCCTATCTGATCGTACCCGTCTTTCCTGTGTTTCTGAAAAAAGCGAGAGCCCTTTCGCTCGGGCAGGTAGGTCTGGTGCTTGGCGTGGGCAGCGTCGCGTACCAGGCGGGAAGTTTGTTGGGAGGACCGCTGTCCGACCGCCTCGGCCGCCGCGCTATCATGATGGCCGGCTCCCTGCTGCAGGCAGCTGCCATGTTCGGCTACCACTTCAGTGAGAGCTACACGGCTTTTTTGTTTTTCTCCGGGGTAAACGGACTGGGCGTCGGGCTATTGGCACCGACGATCAAAGCGATGATCGCAGATACCGTCCAAACCTTCCAGCGGACGGCAGCCTTTTCCTGGCGCGGCATCTTTGCGCACCTGGGCATTATCCTCGCGGGGCTGACGATTACCTGGATGACCGCCCGCAATCTCTACCCGTTTGTGATGGCTGCCTTTGTTTTTCTGCTGCTGGCTGCGGGGATCCGCTTGCTGTTGCCAAACGACCGCTGCGTCGGTCCAGACTGCAAAAGCACACCCCTGTCGGAGTACCGCTACATCTTGCGGCACCGCAGTTTTCTGCTCTACTCCGGCATTACGCTGCTGATCTGGGCGTTCTATGCTCAATTTACGCTCGTGCTGCCGCTGCGCGGGGAGTACGTCCTCAAGTCGGCCCATCTGATCGGCCTGATCTGGACGATCAATTCCGTCAGCGTGGTGCTGCTGCAAGGCCTGATCTCCCGCTTCATCCTGTTTCGGATCAACCCGTACCTATCGCTGATCCTCGGCATCCTGATGGTGGGGACGGGACTGTTTGGCATCGGCTTCGCGGATCGCTTCGCGACGCTCAGCGGAGCCGCCATCCTGTTTATCATCGGAGAGATGCTGCTGATGCCGGTGCAGGACAGCCTCGTCGGCCATTTTGCCCGGGAAGAGTGGCTGGGCGCCTATTTTGGCATCGCCAATTTCGTCTCCGGAATCGGCACCGCGCTCGGCACCAGCATCGGCGGAACGATGGTCGAGCGCCTGGGCGGCGTGGGCAGCCCCTATCCGTGGATCACCTATGCCCTCATCACGATCGTTCTCATCGCCGTGATGGGACTGTTCGCCCTGTATGCGATGCCCCGCCACAAACAGGGCGGTCCTGCTGCCCCAGACCGAGTCCCCCGTCCCGTCCGGGGAAAAGAGCCGGCCAAGTAATAATCCGAGATTTTAATAAGGAGGGACCAACATGGACCAGATGAAAAAGAAGGCAGCAAGCAACCATGACGTGCGCAGAGAAGAGACGGATCAGCCCCGCTCCGTGCAAAACGATGCGCCAGGCTACGGCAACAAAAAATTGGAGGGCCCCAATCGCCCCTCCACCTAACCCGTACTGGAGGGATGACGGCGGTCATTCCTCTTATCTATTTTTCGACATTATTCGTTGATTTTATTGAAGCGGCAGACTATTTCGCCTATTATGGAGAAAAGAAGAATACCAATATGCGGAAAGGACGTAGCGCCTTGCCACTCAAGCTGAAGAAGAAGATGAAAACCCGTCTTTATCCCGTGTTCTTGATTTTGCTACCGATTTTCTTTTCCGTCATCGTGTTCTTCGGATACCAAGAGACCAAGCTCGTCTACTATCAGAACGAGATCGAGGCCATGGAAAGGCAGCTCAATTCCATATTTCAAATTTTGCGCTTGTACGATGACCGGGTGCAGGATCGTTCCCTTTCCTTGCCTGAGGCGGAAAATGAAGCGAAAACCTTGCTCGCCGGGCCCAAGCTGCCCGACGGCACGCGCGATTCCGGTGCGGTGGACATCATCATGCAGCCTGGCGAATCATTTCTCGTCTTCAACTCGCAAGGCAAGCTGATCGTGCATTCCCGCCTGGAAGGCCAAAACCTCTTCCACATGACAGATTCCGAGGGAAGAATGCTCGCCCGCGAAGTTCTTCACAAGGGAAACAGCGTCATCTCCTACCCATCACAGATCCCTGGCTCGAAGACGGATGAGAAACAAATTGCCGTCGTCCGTTATTTCCCGCAATGGGACTGGCATGTGAGTCTCGTTACATCCGAAACCAATTTCTATCACAAACTGTCGAATCTCCAAACGTTGCTGATCGTCCTCGTACTTGGCAGCTACTTCATCACAGCGATTCTCTTTTACAACACACGGCGAAAGGACAAGGCCCTGCTCAGCTCCAAGCTGAGAGGCGAACAGCTGGTAGAGACGAACCAAAGCATCCTGAAAACATTGGCCGTTGCTTTGGAAGAGCGAGATGCCTACACCTCCGGACACTCCCAGCGGGTGGCATTTTACATGCGCATCATCGGCGAGCAGATGAATTTCGACAGCGTGACGCTCGATACCATCTACACGGGGGGCCTGCTCCACGATATCGGCAAGATTGGCATCGAAGACAGCATCCTCCTCAAGCCGGGCCGTCTCACGGAAGAAGAATATGAGATAATCCAGTCCCATCCAGTGCGCGGAGAAGCCGTTTTGAAGCGGCTCTATGCGGAATCCGGCCGACATCATGCCGATGAAATCGAAAAAATCATGGTCATCACGCGCCATCACCACGAACGCTTTGACGGCAAGGGCTACCCGGACAGACTGGCCGGAGAAGACATCCCGATCTGGGCACGGATCGCGGCCGTGGCCGATTCCTTCGACGCCATGACGTCGTCCCGCGCCTACCGCAAAGGACTCTCCTTTTCGAAGGCCTGCGACGAATTGATCCAGCATGCCGGGACGCAGTTCTGTCCCACGGTCGTGCGCGCCTTTTTCGAATGCGTGACCTTAGAAACCTTTTACCGCGCCCACCAAATCTCGCGGGCAAATGAGCTGCTGGATCGCATCCAGGAAAAAAGGGACATCAGCCTGCAGCGAAGAGTCAGCCTGTAATGCAAAAGAGCCATTCCGCCCATACAAGGCGGCAGATGGCTCTTTTTGTTATCCAGCAATAGCGGTCTAGCCCAGCTCAACCACTTTATACGGCAGCTGGACTTGTTCCAATCCGGCGAGAAAGGCTTCGGACTCCCGCCTCGGCGCGATCAACTGCAGATAACGGGAAAAATAGAAGACAATCCGGTCGGCCTCTTCTTCCTGCATCCGGTAATGAGGAAAAACGGAGATGTCATTCCGCGTGTAAAAAAACTCGTAGCTCTCGTCCGTCATCGGCGCCCTGAACTTCCTGCTGACGACGATATCCCCGCTTCGATTCTCCTGCATGTTTTCCTTTGTGGCGCCTAGCAGAACCAGCCATTCGGCGGAGCGTTTGGCACCCCAATTGTCCGCCAGCATCCGGTCATTGTACTCCACTTCGAGATGGGTCAAGCGCGCGCGTACGCTGTCCATCATCGCCATCAGCACTTTGCGCACCGCCAGATTGCTCGGCGAAAACTTGTTGTCGTAAATATTGTATTCGAATGATACGTCTTCTCCCAGGCTTTTGCGGTAGAGGGTAATCGCCTGCATGCTGGTCCCTCCTCCTCTCTATCTCGGCAGGATGCTTTCGTAGGTAGATTTGTCCAGCTTGCGGACCGCCGCGATCAGCAGCCGCTTGGCAGCCTCATAGTCATCGCGGTCGATAATGGCGGCGTGGCTGTGAATGTAGCGCGACGGAATGCCGATCACCGCAGAGGGCACCCCAATGCCGTGGTACTGGACGACTTTGGCATCCGTGCCGCCTTTTCCGATGTAGATCTGATACGGAATATTCTCTTCCTCGCAAATCGAGATCAAAAAGTCGCGCAGGTTGGTCGGCATGATGTACGACGGATCGTACAGGCGCATCAGGACGCCGCCTCCCAGCTTTCCGGAGCCATCCCGCACGCCCGGAATATCGCCAGCCGGACTGGCATCCAGGGCGAAAAACAGGTCCGGATTGATCAGTTCGGCCGCTGTCTTCGCTCCGCGCATCCCGGCGACCTCCTCCTGTACCGTCGCCCCGACGTAGACGACGTTCGGATGATCCGGCCGCTCCTTCAGCTCTTTGGCCAGCTCGACGGCAAGACTGCAGCCGTAGCGGTTGTCCCATGCCTTTGCCATGACCCGGCGCGGATTGAGCATCGGGGTAAGCGGACATACGGGAACGATCTGCTGCCCCGGGCGAATGCCTGCTTTTCGCGCCTCCTCGCCGGAATCGGCTCCGATGTCGATGTACATGTTGCGCACATCCATCGGGCGATTGCGCTGATCATCGCTGAGCACATGCGGAGGAATCGAACTGATGACGCCCTCTACCGCCCCGGCTGGCGTGATGACGCGAACGCGCTGGGCCAGCAGAACTTGTCCCCACCAGCCTCCGACCGGCTGAAAGGAAAGAAAGCCCTTTTCCGATATGCCTGTGACCATGAATCCCACTTCATCCAGATGGCCGGCTGCCATAATGCGCGGTCCCTTCTCATCGCCGCGCATCACCCCGAATATGCTTCCCAGTCGATCCATGACGATTTCCTCGGTGCAGCTCTCTATGTATTCGCGCATGATCGCACGAACAGGCTCTTCAAATCCGGAAACCCCCGGCGCTTCCGTCAGACGCTTCCACAATTCCCATTGAAATTGATTGTCCATACGGCAATCCCTCCTCTTTCCATCCTTCTATTATTGATCACGGGCGGTCGGGATGCAACCTGCGCCCCCGCCTCCTTACGATGCGGCAGGAATCCGGTTTTCCAAGAGCGAATGCTTATCCTGTCAGACGTTACGAACGGAAAGGAAGGAACAGCGATGACCATCATCTTTCGCAAACTGGTAGAGAAAACGGACCTGGAAAAATTGGAGGAACTGGAGGGCGCGGTATGGAGCGAATCCTCCGTCGTACCGCTGCATATGACCCTGACGATCGCCAAATTTGGCGGCCTCTTTCTCGGTGCCTTTGACGGCGACAACATGATCGGCTTTCTCTACAGCTTTCCCGGCTATACCGATGGCGAGCTGCACCTCTGCTCCCACATGCTCGGATTTTTGCCTGCCTACCGCAAACAGGGACTGGGCGTCCAGATGAAATGGCTGCAGCGCAGCGAAGCCCTGGCGGCCGGGTACAAGCGGATTACCTGGACGTACGATCCGCTCGAGACGGTCAATGCCTACCTCAACCTCGTCAAGCTGGGCGGAGTGGTGCATCGCTATATTCCCGACTGCTACGGCGAGTTGGCCGATGAGATGAACAAGGGGCTGCCGACGGATCGCTTTTTGCTGGATTGGCACATCGCCAGCCAGCGGGTGAAACGCTACAAAGCGGGCTCGCCTTCCCTCGCCGGAGCGGCAGCGGGGGACGACAAGCTCCCCTCCGTCCTCTCCTGGAAGGAGACAGAGGGCGTCGTCCGCCCTGTAGACATCGATCTGCAATGCGCGGAGGAGCGCTTTTGGCTGGCGGTCCCCGCCCATTTCCAGCAAGTGAAACAGGCAGACATGGAAGCGGCACGCGCGTGGAGAGAAGCAACCCGCGAGCTGTTCACCCACTACTTCGCACAGGGCTATGTGATCACCGGCCTCAAGCGCCAGCAGGCGACGGCTTCCTACCTCCTGGAAAAGCGTGCGTTGGGCGATATTCTCGGAGCCGCAGATGACGCTTCGGTAAAATAGGTGCGTTTCTTTTTCTGTGGTACAATAACGGATGCACGCATCTTGCTGCTGATTTCAGTAAAAAAGGACGAAAACCAGATGAAGGCACGAGACTATGATGTCATCGTAATTGGCGGCGGTCCCGCCGGACTAATGACCTCCATTGCGGCCTCCTCCCAGGGAGCACGGGTCTGTCTCCTGGAAAAAGGGGCCAAGCTGGGGCGGAAACTGATTATATCCGGCGGAGGCCGCTGCAATGTGACCAACGCCAAAGAACAGGATGAACTGATTAAACAAATGCCGGGAAACGGACGATTTCTGTTTAGCGTCTTTTCCCAATTCAACAACCGCGATATTATTCACTTTTTTGAGGAGCTGGGTGTGGCCCTCAAGGAAGAGGATCGCGGGCGGATGTTTCCCGTCACGGACAAAGCAGTGACGGTAGCGGGCGCCTTGATCGAGCGAATGAAGCGCCAGGGTGTCGAGGTTCGCTTGAACAGCCCGGTCGAACAGGTCGTGTATGAAAACGGACAGACGGCGGGCGTGCTGCTCAAAAACGGCGAGCGCCTCGCATCCCCCTGTGTGGTCATCTGCGTCGGCGGATGCTCCGTTCCGCAGACCGGTTCTACGGGTGACGGCTATGAATGGGCCCGGGCTGCCGGCCATACGATCACGGATTTGTATCCCACGGAGGTCCCGCTGACAGCAAATGATCCCTACATCCGGGACAAATTCCTGCAAGGCTTGTCGCTGCGGGAGATCGAGCTCACCCTGTACGATCCCAAAGGAAAAAAAGTAAGCACCCAGGAAGGCGATATGATCTTCACCCATTTTGGCATCTCCGGCCCAGCCGCTCTCCGACAAGGGCATTACGTCTCGGTGACGCAGAAAAAGTTCGGCGCCGCGCCGCTCTCCCTGAAAATTGATCTCATGCCGCAGAAGCATGTGGATGAGGTGATGGAGGAGAGCTGGCAGCTGCTTGAGGAGCATCCCAAAAAAGCGGTAAAGAATGTGATCAAAGGCTTCGTACCGGAGCGGCTGATCCCCGTCCTCTTGTCGCTGGCCAACATCGCGGAAGAGACGACGCTGAGTCATATGCGCAAGCAGCAGTGGAGAGATTTCGCTCAGTTGGTCAAAGCATTTCCGCTTACGATTACCGGCACGCTGTCGCTGGAAGAGGCGTTTATCACCGGAGGCGGCGTAAGCACCAAGGAAATCGACCCGCGCACCATGCAATCCAAGCTGATGCCCGGTCTCTTTTTCGCCGGCGAAGTCATGGACGTCCATGCACATACAGGCGGCTACAATATCACCATCGCCTTTTCTACCGGGTATGTCGCCGGTACGCATAGCGCGCAGACCGCACGGGTACTGGCATAAAAAAAACTCTTCCGCATTTCGGAGAGAGGTTGCGCAGGTCGGCTATCGCCTGTTTTTCTTTTCCGAATGGCCGGTTTAGCTCCTGGCCTTTTGGGGGAAACTAGGATGCGGGTACTCTCACACACCCCAACTCCCTTTATCTTCTTACATGGTTGAGCATCGACTTTTGACGGTCGATGCTCTTTTTTTCATCCCGTGAATTTGTAGAGGTACGCAAGCCCCGCCAGCAAAAAAGCAAAGCCGAGCAGCATAAACGTGTTGGCCCGCTGTTTCACCTTTTGCTCGTCTCCGCCAAAATGGGCAAGCAATCGGTCTCTCCAGCGTTTGGTGCGCGGCTGGAGCATGAGCAGGATGCCGGCAGCGATCAGAAAAATAGGGAGTATCATCGGCTCACCCCTTTTTCTTCCGGCGCAGGAGCCACCCTTTTTCCGGTTCGGCCTGTGCACCCTCGATCAGCAAGCGCGCTTCCTCTGCCAACAGGTACGCCTCTTGAAACATCAGCTGACGGAATGCCAGTTCCGCTTGGGACAAGAGGTCATTCACCTGCCGGTTTTGCCTGCGGTAACGGTTGGTGTACTGGATCGCTCCCTCCGCGCGCTGGCAGGTGGAGATCGTCCGTTCTGCCAGCTGCTCCGTCTCGATCAGAAGCTCGTTGGCATCGTTGATCAGCATGGATACTTCTTCGATGTCGTAGCGGTACGATTCCATGACCGCCTGAATTCTCCCGAGAATTTGCACGACATCTTCAAACAGGTATTTGAGCTGCTCCGGCACTCCCGGAAGATAGCTTCGCTTGATCTGCTGACGTACTCTGACGAGCGCGTTGGAGATGCGCTCCAGCTCGTCCAGCGCCTCGTCCTCCGTGCGGATATCCAAACGCTGGGGCGGAGCAGGCTGATCGTCCTCCTCTTCCTCCAGCTCCACCTCGGATTTGGGGATCACCAGCTCGTACTCGTCTTCCTCGTCGTTTTCGTCGTATTGAGATTGGCCGGAAGCAGGATGGGCTGGTGCCGTCTGGTCCGCGCCGCCTGCCGCGGTAGATGCCGCTGCTTCGCCCGGTGCTACAGACAATCCCGCTGCTCCTGCTGCTTTTGACATTGCCGTTTCGCCTGCTGCTTCGTCAGCGGTCTGAGCAGTTGTTTCATCCGCTGTTTCGCCTGCGTCTTGGGCAACGTCTTGGGCAACGGTCTCCCGCTTCCAAAGCTCCTCTCGTTCCAGGCGGCTGATCGTGCTGTCTGCCTCTAGAGAGGCGGGGGCATCCGGGCTGTCCGGATGCTGGACAGCTCCATGCGTACTCGGGAATCGTCCATATCCGCGATCCTGCTCCGCTTCGGCTCCGGTCAGTACGCCGGGATACGCGACGGGGGCAGCAGGCGCAGCCTCGGCCATTGCCGCTGCAGCCGCCGCGAATGCTCTTTCACCTGTGTCAGCTCCGGCATCGGAGCTTTCCTCTGTCGAAAAAGCGGCGTCTGTCGCAGCATCTGGAGCCGGAGCTGCTGCAAGTGCAGACGCTGGATCCGCCGTGGGAGCAGACGCTGGCGCTGTAGGCGTTGCCGCTGCAGCCGCTGCAGCCGCATAGGCGGCACTTGCCGCTGCGCGCTGCGCGAGAACCAGTTCCTCGATGCTCTGGTACGTCGAATCGATCAGCACCTCAAATGCTTTGGCATGCGTCTCCACCAGCTCCAGATTTCCTTCTTCCAATGCTGTTCGGGCAGCGGTCAACATTTGTTTCGCCTGCAGGAGCGAATTGTCCAGCGCGGTGCGGTCCAGATCGTATCCGTCGCCGGCCGCTTCCGCAATGCCATCCTCCAGCTGGCGAAATTCCTCGGGCATTTCCTTCAGGACCCGCTCCCGCCATTTGGGCGTCTGCTCAATCGCGTCAGATATTTTGCCCAGGATCTTTTGCGCTCGCAGCGTGAGGTCGTAAGCGCCGACATCATCGCCCTCGGCCCGCAGTTCCTGAATCCGGCTGCGCATGCTCTCTACGTCGTCAAGCCCGGCTTTCAACTCGTGAAAAGAGAGGCCGTACTCCAGACGCAGATCGGACAAACGCCGCTCGACCTGCTCCATTTGCTTGCCGATTTCGGGAATGGCCAGCTTGCTTTCTTTTTTCTTGGTGACCACCTTTGTGGTATCTGACTTCAGCTCCTGCAGCTCCTGTTCGATTGCTTCAAGGGTCTCTCTGGCTTCATCCAGAATGCCCAGTGCCAGCTTGAAGCGGAACCGGTCGCAAGCCTCTTCCGCGTCCAGGATCATCATTTCTACATCAGGCATGCGATTGCGCAGCAGGTTTTCCTTTCGATCCGCCAGATACAGATACTGTTCTTCCGTCTTTCCGGACGAGCGGCGAAGCTTATTGTCCACCTCGATTACGTTGATTTTTTCGAGCAGTTCATCTTTCCAATCTTCTACTTCATCTACCTGGTGAAAGATGGAGCGGCGGCGAAACATTGCGTAGACAAGTCCCGCGGACAGCGCGGCGAAGACGATGCCGACCGCGTACAGCCACCATGGCAGCTTGAGCCAGCCGCTGTTGACCTGCTTCTCGTCATCAGGGCTTGTCTCCGCGCTGGTAGCAGCAACGGGCTTGCTTTGATTTTGCTGTCTGTTCAGTTCGGCCTCTACCTCGCCGAGGAAGGTCTGGATCCCCGCAAAATACTCTTTCTGGTTGCGGAACGGTTCGAAATAGGCCGTAATTTTATCATGCAAGAGGGATTGGGTGGCCCCTTTAGCCTGCAGGGCCGGCCCGGGGTAGACGCCGAGCTGCTCGGTGTTGATGTCGAGGACGACCATCAAGTACTCGTCAGACAAATTGTAGTTGTCAAAAAGCTTCTGTGCGTACTCATCCGGGCTTTGCGCCTCGGGCTCCGTGCTTTCGACAATGACTACCTTGTAAGAGCCGGGCAACTGCCCAAGTTCCTCTGCAAACTTGGCTCTCTCCTTGGCATTCGTCAGTCCTTCGGCATCCTGTACGATTTCTTCTGTTTTTTCCGGAAAAGGCGTAGCGAGTGCCGGTTGGCTATATAACATCATTCCCGCAAGGCATAGCAGGATCCATTTCTTCTTCACGGTTAGGACAACCCCTTAGCGTAAAATTCCAATAGGTGCAAGCTTTTTTACCTTTCCTGATTGTAAGGCAAACAAAGCCTGGATTGCAAAGAGCGGATAATTTCAGAAGCCAGCCAATCGACAAAGGCTGGCGATGCCGGTTCCTGGCCGAACACGTCGCGGACCGATTGGGGATGCATAAACGGATAGATCAACTGACTCGCGGTGATCAAGAGGAGGTGGTCGACGGAGACAGGCCGAAAAAGGCCCGCTGCGATCCCTTCCTCAATCGGCTGAGCGATCCCGTGTTTCCACCGGCTGATGTAGAGTGTCATCACTTCCCGGGCGAGGATCGATTCCACGCTGAGCTGACGCTGAATCAGCCTGGTAATCGCGGCATTCTCACGTTGAAAGCCGAGATACAGACGGATGACGGCCTCCAGCTTTTCCATGGGTGGACATGCTTTTACCCGCTCCTCCAGCTCCTTCAGCTGTCGAAACAAGGTCTCAAAGTAATAGGAGATCAGTCTTTCCAGAACGCCCTGCTTGCCGTGAAAGTGGTAGGAAATCAGAGCAACATTGACCTCAGCCTGTTCGGCGATCTGCCGGACGCTGGTTCCATGGTACCCTTTTTGGTCAAAAAGCATGGCTGCTGCGGACAAAATGCGCAGTTTGGTCTGGTCCATCCATCCTGCTCCTTTCCCCTAGGCGCCCTGCTCACGAGAGGGGCTGTCGGGTGGCATCGTCCTTCATTTTACTAGCCATTCGGCAGAAAAAGATAGTCTTCCTATTAGTTCGACAAAGTTTTCCAGTATTCCTCCCACCAACTGGCAAGGTATGATAAAAGTACGACAGGAGGAGTAGCCCATGAAACGCGCATTCGTCAGTCTGACATTTCTGATTGTTTCGCTGCTTCCCCCCCGCGGCGTGGAGGTCTCCAACCTCTTTGCAGGCGAAGGCTTCTCCTTAGGGAATAACGATCCAGTCATGAGAATCGTTACATACAATATTCGCGGATGCCGGGATGAAGCCGGTCATGCCGACCCCGCGGCGGTAGCGGCGGAGCTCGCCGGCCTGCAGGCGGACATCATTGCGCTGCAGGAGGTAGACAATGGACTGCCCCGGTCGGGATTCCAGCATCAGGTCAAACGAATCGCCGGGATGCTGGGCATGAACTACGCCTATGGCCCATCCCTGAATCTGATCGTCGGCACCTACGGCAATGCCGTGCTCAGCACGTACCCGATCCAATCAGCCAGAATGGTGATGCTCCCCTCCGAGCTTGAGCCTCGGAGCGTACTGAAGGTCACCCTCAAGCGAAACGGACAGCCCTTTGATGTCTATACTACCCATTTTGGGCTGCACCATGAAGAACGCGTCAAGCAAAGCGAATTTTTGGCAAAACAATTGCGCGAAGATTCTGGCACCCATGCCATCCTCGCTGGAGATTTCAACACGACACCGGATGATCTCATCCTGGACGGGCTGCGCACCCTTTTCCGCGATCCCCTCCACGAACGGGGACAACGGCTGATCACCCTCTCGGGAAAAACGGGGGGCGGAAAAGAGATCGACCGCATCCTGCTCTCGCCGAGACTGATCCTGATCGATGCGGCTGCCCCCCGCGTGGGCAAGTCCGATCACTACCCCGTCGTCCTCACCGTCGAGGTCCCGCCTCCGGATAGGACCCGTGGTCCGGAGAAGATCGGCCCTGACGCTAGCGGGGGTTTGCGTATGTCTCTCCCTTCGATGAGAGAATAGCCCTCCCCGCTCAATGACGAGGCCTTCGGGTGTGAAGAACCATGCTCCTCTGCTTGGCTCCGGGTTGCGCCCTGCACGGAAGCGGGACTGTCGCTCCACAGTCGCTTGCAGGGGGCATGATTCCTCTGTAAGCCTTTGTGCTTCTTCCCGCTACGGCGCCGTTTACAGCTAATAAATTCTTTTGCGTCAAATGAAAACAGGACAGCCCTGTCGGCTATCCCCAATCTCATACATTCCTATCTGTTCAGAAAGACCCGGAGCCGAGCTCCGGGCCTTACTGTGTTCGGGGCTATTTGGTTACTGCTGATTGGTACCTGTGCCAGCTCCAGCACCCGGACTAACTCCAGTTCCAGCATCCGTTCCAGCTCCAGCGCCCGTGCCAGCCCCAGCGCCCGTTCCAGCTCCCCGCTGGCCGGGTTCAGGCCACGAGAAGCGCTGCCCGTAATTCTGGAAGAAAGTCTCCACCTGCGTGTACTCCCGAATCCGCTGATCATTTGCGTCATATTCGGAGCGGATCGCCATCGTCATATTGACGGGCAGCATGGTGTGTCTGTTGTAGTAGATCGTATACTCCGCTTCCAGCTCCATCTGGTCGATAATCTCATCGACGGGCGGCTGCTCCGTGGATTGGACTGTCGCCGCCTCACTGCGCGGCCGATTCCATGCGCCGTCCGAAAGTCTCAGGGCGTACTTCAGACGCGGCTGATGAAGAGCCTCCACCTGCAGCTTGGGGCTGCCCTGCGACTGGGTGGTTGCCCTCGTCTGGCTTTTCATCTGGTCGGCGAGCCAGCTCTTCAGCCTGGTCGAATCCAGAATGACGCGCACTGCCTCGATATCATCCTCTTGATTGCGGTCATTCAAGGGAAGCACGCTTTTTTTCAGCTCATTCATCTGTTCCATGGCAAAAACCGGGTCCCAGTTGTTCAGCTCCTGACGAAAGACAGTGTCGCCGCCACTGGCCTCCACCCAGTCCTCAGCCCCGTCGCTTAGCACGTATAATTGCTGGTTTTTCTTCAGCAGCGACAGGCTTTTCAGCTGTTTTTGCTCGGGAACCGAGACATCCACCTTCATCAGCATGTCGTCGCCTTCTTTTCGGCCGGAAAAATTGACCGCATTCCCGTAGGCCGTATCGCCCGTCACCAGTTTGGTTCTCCCGTGGAAAGAAAAGGCCTTCTCCTCCATGAAGCGGTCGCGGATCTGTTCGAAGGCAGATCCCGCATTTTGCTGAACCCCCATCTGATTACAGCCGACAAGGCTTGTACACCATAAGGCAAGCATCACAATGCTCCATGCTTTGCGCATCTTCGTCCCTCCTCTTCGTCTCGATTAGCGTTTCCGAGGAAGAATAGGCTTATTCTGCTGCATGGAGATGTCGTCATCCTGCGCTTACAGGGAGTAGTAGAGGACCCCCTCGGCCTCTCTGCATTCCACTTGGTGCAGGATCTTCAAAAGATCGATATGCCCCAATGTCTCCGACAGCGTCAAGGGCAGTTCCTGCTCATAGAGGGTGGGGAAGAGCAGCGCATTCAGCTCATAGGCCGTTTTTTCACCATCCCGCAGCAGCTCCCTCAGTCGATCGGTCCGTTCCCAATTTTTCTGAAGCCGCTGCAAGATAAGCTCGCGGTGGCCGGCCACCGGCTCCCCGTGACCCGATAAAGCCAGATCAATCTCCATGTCCGCGCACATCTGCAGAGCCGTCCGGTATTGCACCAATGTCAGCGGACGGGCCTGCGACTGATCTCGCGGCGGCTCGATGAAGGCATTGGACGAGATCCGCTTGATGATATGGTCGCCGGCAACCATCACGCGGTCTGTTTCACGGTAGAGCGACAGATGGCTCTGCGAATGTCCCGGCGTATAGAGAACCGTCCACTCCGACAAGCCGGGTACCTTTTGGCCGTGCTTCAGGACGGTGTCAATCCGGCTCTTCTCCGCAAAGGTAGTAATCAGCCTGTGGTATTTCTCGATAATGACCAGCTTCTCATCCGGCACGCCGCTCTCCCTGTACAAGTCATAAAAAAAGCGGTCGTGGAAAGAAAGAAACGCTTCGTCCATCTCCACATACGGCACCGCGAGCGGATGAGCCATCGTATGCGCCTGCGACACCCGGCGCAGTCGTTCCAGCTGTCCGCAGTGATCCACGTGGTGATGGGTGAGAATCACCTGTTCGATATCCTCCAGCCGGACCTGAATCGATTCCAGTCCGGCGTTCAAAGCATGCCAGGCTTCCTCTGTCAGCGGCCCTGCGTCGACCAGCGTCAGCTTCTCTCCCTGCAAAAGATAGAGATTGACCGGTCCAACGGAAAAGGGGGTGGGAATTTCCAATTGAAAAACCCCTTTCGCCACTTCTGCCGCCGGCTTCTGTACATAATTCGCCATGTTCTGCCTCCCGCATGAAAAATGGTCTGAAAAAGAAAAGAGCCTGCCCCGGCTCCTATGCTAAAATGACCTGATTTCTGCCTTTATTTTTCGCCTCGTATAACGCTATATCCGCCAGGTAAAACAGCGACTCCACGCTGATCTCCCCCGTCCGTTCCTTGTGCCACTTGGCCAGGCCGCAAGAGATGGTTACCGGCGGCGATGTTTCTTTTTCCACATAGGTACGAATCCGCTCGGCGATTGCATGCGCCGTCGCTTTGTCCACACGCGGCAGGTATACGGCCAGCTCCTCGCCGCCCCAGCGTGCGGGGATGTCGCTTTCCCTGATATGCCGCTTGATCAGATTGGCTACCTGGATCAAGACTTCGTCCCCTACCTGGTGGCCGTAAGTATCATTGACCTTTTTAAAATAATCGATATCCATCAATATCAAGGAGCCAAAGCTGTCCTTTTCCAGTGATGCCTGTACGCGCTGGTTCAGGTAACGGCGGGTGTACAGCCCCGTCAGATTGTCGGTGATCACCATGCGTTCCACTTCTGTATGAAGCATGGCATTGGTCATGGCCAAACTGGCGTGCTGACCGAAAATCTCCAACAGCTTATAATCGTCAAAACTAAAGAAATGATGGCGAGAATCTGCTACGATCAGGACTCCTCCCAGTTCACCGTCAACCAGCAAGGGCACGCCCATCAACGAGGCGAAGGACATATGGGATAAGCAGGGAAGCAAGGAGAGGGAAATCGGTTCAGAGCCCGGCGGTACGAGAAGCAGCGCCTGTTTGCTCGACAATATGTCGGATATGGGGCTGACTTCCGCATGAATGGAACGTCCCTGGCATTCTGCTAGGGAAGAAGAGATCACCTCAAAGAGGTCTGTTCCCGGTTGTTTGCGCAAGATCGCCGAAAACTCCGTGGAAAACGTCTCCAGCAGCATTTCGATGACAAAATCAAGGATTTCCTGCAAATTCAGGCTGCGATTCAACTGTCTGGCCATTTCATTGATCAGGCGGAGTTCCCGGATGAGGTTGCGGGACTGTTGGTACAGCTGTGCGTTTTCAAACGCCTTTCCCGCCGTTTCCGCCAAAATGGAAATGTACTCCGTCTCTTGCGGGCTGAGGAAAACCGTCCAATCGGTCACAAGCTGCAGGACTCCGTAGATCCCCTGCTTGCCGAGCAACGGTGCGGCCAGCACGGCTACCTTGACGCCGTCCCTTTCCTCATAATCCATAACCAGGCTTCCTTCCAGATAGGCCCGCGTGCTGGTCGACGCCTCGTCATCGTAGAAAGAGAGCGGCTTCACCGGAGTCGTCGCATTTGTTTCCACCGTGAGAAAGAGGTCGACAGATGCATGAGGGTACAAATAGCGAATGCTGCTGACGATCTCGTGCAAAACGTCATTGACATCGATCGACGCCTGAATCTTGGTCATCAGCTGATACAGCAAATCTTTTTTGCTGGCATCCCTGCGCAGGTCGTCCGCCACCATGGTCCGCCAGAGCGCATAGCTCGCCTTTTCGCCAACCTCCTGCAAAAAAGCGACATCTCTCTCGTCATACTGCAGATTATCTTCGGGCAGCAGGTGCAGAAACAGAGCGTAAAGCGGCTTACCCTCGCAAGTAATCGGGAGGATCACCGTGCGATGATCATTCTCCACGGATGGCGTTATGGGGATTCCGGCAAACCGGGCAGCCAGCTGCGTAATCTGGTAGGGGCGGTCCTCGCCCTCCAGCACTTCAGTCGTGTGAAACTCCGGCAATATCAGCATACTGGTCTCACTGAGCTTGACAGCGGAACAATGTCCTTTCTGGATCACATCGGCTATCTGCTGGATCAATCCCTCCAGAAGATCGCGGGTGTTGTCAAAACGGTTCAGCTTCATGATGATCTCTGTGGTCGCGTGCTGGATGTACGCGTCATATCCCATCCGTATCAAAGACTCCAGCCCTCTCATGTAAGAGGCCAGGTCAAAATCGATCTCCTGCTGCGGCGCCACCATTCCGATTACTGCCCTGATGCGACCGTCATATTCCTTGAGCGGAAAAGCCCCGAATACCAGCTCTCCGTCTTCGGATGTATGAACGGCAATCTCGCCCGTGCGCAAGGCGTGGTAGACGGAAGAATGGGTCTCCGTACAAAGTTGACTGCCCGCCCGGAAGTCAAGATTGTTGGGATTCCAGGATTGGCCGACCTGCATCTCCATGTTCGTAACCACTTTTCCGGCTGAATCTGTCAAGAAAAGAATGCCCGGGCGCTTTTCCGGCCAGGATAGCAGCATAAAGTGGGCCATGTAGGAAAAGACCGTCTCTAACTTTCCCAACATTTTACTTGACACACAATACTCCCTCTCTCAGCTATAATCTCAACCTTTCAAATGGTCTATATCATTTATTTTGACTACTTCCCACTTCCCGTTTTGGAAAAGGAACTGGTTGATGCCGGTATTGTCCAGCTGGGTAATGCCTGTTCCCTGCTGGCCGTTGGTTACATGGTGCAAAAAGCTGTTGATGAGGCCGCCGTGGGAAACGACCACGATCGTTTGGCCCGCATGCCTGATCGCAAGCTCTGTCAGCGCGGCTGATGCCCGCTGCTGCATCGCCTCGAACGTTTCGATTCCGCATGCCGCCTCGTCCATATCTTCAAAGCGAGCCCGGATCTCCTCGTAGGTGAGTCCCTCCCACTGTCCATAACACCGCTCGCGCAGAGTCGGCAGCGTGTGGACGGTCGGTGTGCCGATCCTCTCGGCAATGCATTCGGCAGTGCGCCTCGCGCGCGTCAAATCACTGGAGTAAACGGCGTGAATCTCGACATCCTGAAAACGGGCAGCTACCTTTTCGGCTTGACTGAGACCGCGCTGATTCAGTGGAACATCGCTGTGGCCCTGGATTCGACGCGCCAGATTCCAATCGGTCTCTCCGTGGCGAACGAGGTAGATGACGGTAAGCAATAGGGTTCCTCCTCAGCCGTTATTCACTTATGAACTCTTATTCATTATATAAGATGAATGTTTGCAATTCCATAACGATTCGCGCAATACCGGGACAAAATTCCCATCTTTCCTCTCCGTTTTCCCCCTCGCCGTTTTGGATGAAACGGACCTTCCCCTCCCTGCGTCAGATGTGATAAGAACGAACATCATGTCACCTTGGAGGGATATTTATGAAAAAGCTGCTGATACGCTCTGGATCCATCGTATTGAGCGCCACCCTGCTGGCTCCGGGCTCCCTGGCATACGCAGAGGCGATGGCAACTGATGCCGCCTCCCCAGCCAGCGCTTCCGCTGCCGCCGGCCAGAGCAGTCCGGCATCGCCGGCCCTGCCGGTAAAACAAGGGGTCGCTCCATCGGATGCCGCCATCACCACCCAAAAGGTGAAAATCACAAAAGAAGCGGCCCTGAAGATGGCCAGTGCCTTTGTGCCCGCTGCCGGCATGGAACTGGAGAACGTCTCCTTCCGCTCCGCCGATACCTGGCGCACGTTTCCCGAGTGGACATTCTACTGGGTGAAAAAGTCGAAAACGCAGGAAGAGATAGACCTCTCCTACAGTGTCGGAATCCATGCCAATACCGGCGAGCTGACGGCATTCTCCTACTACGACAGGACGGCCGCCAAGCCCGATTACGCCAACCGGATCTCTTATGCGGACGCACAAGCAACAGCCCAGCGATTTTTCGCCGAAAATCTGCCTGCCAAGCGCAAGGAGACGCGTTTGTACATGGAGGATATGCCGCTTTTCAAAACGCCGCTCCATCCCGACGCCTCCTACACCTTTCGCTTTGTGCGCCTGGTAAATGACGTGCCCTTCCCCGACAACAGCGTGGACATCACGATCAATCCAGCGGGAAAGGTAAGCAATCTCTCTGTTTCCTGGAGCGATACGGCCACGTTTGAGAGCGCCAACGGAATGCTGACTCCCGAGGAAGCGGCCGAACGCTTTAGAAGCGAGCTTGCGCCTGACCTCTCCTACGTCATTCCCTGGGAAGCCCAAGGGGAGATGAGAGACAAGCCGATCCTTGTCTACGCCAACCCCTTCTCTCTCTACCTGGACGCAAAGGACGGCAGCCTGCTGACACCGATGTTGAGTCGCCAAGAACGCGAGGAAGATCCTGTGCAAGTCAGCAAAACTCCGCTCGCTCCCCGTCACCGCGGGCCGGCGCTCACGCAGAATGCCGCTGTATCCATCGTCGACAAAGCCTTTGGCCTGTCCGGCTACAGCCTGCGCTCCGCGAACTACAGCGAGAGAGATTACCGCAGCGGCAAAGCCGTCTGGTATCTCGATTTCGAAAACAAGGAAAAAAACCTCTACGCCTCGGCCGCTGTGGAAGCCTCGACAGGCGACATCTACACCTACCACAACAATCGGTATGAGATCATGAAAAAGTCGGAAACAACGGAAACGAAAAAGAGCGTGGACAAAGAAGCCTTGCGCAAAAAAGCCGTCGATGACCTAAAGAGATTGGCTCCCACGCTGGCAGACAAACTGTATCTGGTCGGTCCCCAGCATGATGAAACCGAAGTGACGGATCACTACACAGTAAACTTCATCCGCCTGGTAAACGGAATCCGAGCAGCAACAGGCTCGGCACACCTCACGTATAACACGGCGACCGGCGAGCTCTCCGGGTATAACATCGATATCGGCCGGGAGAGCTACCCAGCGAAATTGCCTGCCCACCTCTCTGCCGAAAAAGCCGCCGCGGCATGGCTGAAGGAAGCGCAGCCGGAGGCCGTATACATGCTGAAGCCGCAACCCGCAAAACCGCTTGCGTCCGGAGAAGAGATCGCGGCTGTGCCGCTTTCCAAGCAGGAAGCCGAGCTGGTTTATCGGATGAGAGTCACTCCGTACGAGCATGGGTATTTCCTGGATGCCCAAACGGGTGAATGGCGCAGCCAAGCGACTGGAAAAGCGATCGAGCTGCATCGTACTCCTCCAGCCGATCTGGAAGGGCATCAAGCGGAAAAGGAACTGCTTCTGATGTACGAGTATGACGCCCTCTCCTTGGTTGACGGCAAAATTTTGCCAAACAAAGAGATCACACGCGGCGAAATGATCGAGATGCTGATGCTCAGCCTGAACCAGGGGCGCCTGTTCCCAATTGCAGCCGAACGCAAGGCGAGCTTTGCGGATGTAGCCAACACCTCCCGCTACTTTGCGGCGGTGGAAGCAGCTGTGGACCGCGGTCTGCTGGACAAAAATTCAACTTCTCTCAAGCCGGATGAGAAGATTACCCGCGAAGAGCTGGCCGATATGCTCGTGCGTGCCCTCGGTTACAGCAAGCTGGCCGAACACTCGGAGATGTTCCACTCGGAGCTGACCGACATCGGCCAATCCAAGCATAAGGGCGCGATCATCATCGTCTCCGCGCTGGGAATCATGGATGGCAAGGATGAGTTCCGTCCGGAGGGCAGCGTCTCCCGCGCAGATGCAGCCGTCGCGTTTGTCCGTTTCCTGGAGAAGCGCAGCCAACTGGAAGCTCCTCCGTTTTATCGCTAGACCTGTCACAGAAAGACAGAGAAAAAATAAGCAGCGCCGCATGCTGCAAGCAGGCAACTCCCCAATTTTTCTTGACATTCTCCGAATAAAACCTGTAATATTGAGTGTATGTGTACAGGGTAGCATTGATTGTAGGTAAAAACGGGAGGTTAGCCCTCTTAGTTTCGTCCCTTTGCAGGCTGCGGCTGAACTCCTGCCTAGGAGCACGATGCGGAAACGCTACCGTCCGAAGTTCGTGTAGATAAAGATGAAACTAGCCTCGCGGAAGTAAACACCTGCGAATCCAACTTAAAGGAGAATGAATGTATGCGCTACACAGGACCTCGCCACAAACTGGCTCGTCGTCTGGGCATCTCCCTGGACGGAACGGGCAAAGACATTAAACGTAACTTCCCGCCAGGACAACACGGCCACAACAACCGCCGTAAACTGAGCGAATACGGTCTCCAGCTGCAAGAAAAACAAAAGCTGCGCCACATGTTCGGTGTAAACGAGAAGCAATTCCGTCGCACCTTCGATCAAGCTGGCAAAATGGCTGGCGTTTTGGGTGAAAACTTCATGAAGCTGCTGGAATCCCGTCTGGATAACGTGGTATACCGCATGGGCTTTGCACCAACTCGCCCTGCTGCTCGTCAGCTGGTAAACCATGGTCACTTCCTCGTAAACGGCAAGAAGGTAAACATTCCTTCCTACCGCGTACAACCAGGCGATGTGATTTCTCTGCGTGAAAAATCCCGCGGACTGCAAATCATTAAGGATTCCCTGGAAGGCCGCAACTTCCTGCCGAACTACATCACGTTCGACGATAACAAAATGGAAGGCACGTTCAACCGCCTCCCAGACCGTGAAGAAATGCCTGCTGAAATCAACGAAGTTCTGATCGTTGAGTTCTACAGCCGTTAATCTCTCGGATACAGAAAAGAGCAGTGCCGCTTGTCGGCCTGCTCTTTTTTAATGAACAACAGTTTGAATTTATAGTTAGTTGTGCTTCCACCATACATGGCTTGATTATATTAGCAACGTGCCTGGGCAATTATCGAGAAAGTCAGGATGCATGCGTTGCTAGTATCCTTCCATACCTACTTCCATTCTTACACCTCGTCTTTCTCCCGACACCCCGCTCAAGTAACCGATGGTTTCTGGGTTTTGGTAGTATTGGTACACAAAAAATCGTTTTGTAAATTCAAACGTATCCTTGAACCTTGAACTCCGCGGTAACTTGCAATGTTACACATTCACTGAAGTTATTCTTAGTCAGAGATTTTTTATCAAAACGTAACAAGCCAATAAAACTTCGCTAATCATTGGCCCCAAAATCAACGAATACGTCACTTTACCACTTGAGACTTGGAAAGACAAACGAGGAGATCTTCTATCAATTGGGTATGTTTTCCTGTTATACATAATCTACTGCTGGCCGTACAGTTTGGATTATAGCAAAGAATTGAATTCCTCCGAAAATGAGTCGTAAGCAAATGATAAAGGGTAGCTAGGGGCTGCTGAACAGATAAAAAATACTGTAACCACAAGGGTTTTGCCTCGCTTTCATCGAAATCATGTGCAAGGAAATCGACGATTTTTCTTCAAATTCCTTGCACATGGAGCGGATCTGAATGTACGAATTTCTCTCTCATCGTGAAAATCAACTGCTTCTCCCTGATGATTTTTTCTTGCCATTTGGCGGCAAGTTGAGTAAAGAAAATCGCTGGGTCAAGTTGGCTCGGTTGGTACCGTGGGCACATGCAGAGAAAAAGTATGCCAAGTCCTTCCGCATATCGTTTCGTGGACAAAAGGCCGTTTCCATCCGTGTCGCTCTCGGGGCACTCATCATTCAGGAACGTTTGCAACTGTCGGACCGGGAAACGGTCCAGCAGATTGTCGAAAACCCGTATCTGCAATACTTCATCGGGCTGGAAGGCTATCAGGATCATCCACCGTTCCACCCGTCGCTCATGACGCATTTTCGCAAACGTTTAGGCGAACCGGTTCTCCGTGAAATCAACGAGATCATCGCGGTTGAGGCCGCTAAATCAATTCCAGATTCCGACCGTGACGATGAACCAAAATCAGGTACAAAATCCAAAGGTAAACGTACGACCAAGCGTCACTCAACATCCGAGGAAGATCCGAACCAGGGTGTCTTGTTGCTGGATGCCACATGTGCCCCGGCGGATGTGGCGTACCCAACCGATTTGAACTTGCTGAACGAGGCGCGTGAGAAACTGGAGGAGATCATCGATACGTTACATGCTCCACAGATTGGTCGTTCCCGCAAACCACGGACTTATCGGGATAAAGCTCGAAAGGAGTACCTGGCCGTGGCCAAACAGCGTCGTGCAAACGGCAAGGTGATTCGTCGAGCGATCGGCAAGCAACTCCGGTATGTAGCACGTAACCTTCAAATTATCCGCAACATGGCCTCACGGCAGCCGCTGACACTTTTGAGCCGGAAACAATATCGCGACTTGCTTGTGATTCAGGAACTGTATCGACAGCAACGCATGATGTTTGAACGCAAAACGCATCAGATCGAAGATCGAATCGTGAGCATCCACCAACCGCACGTCCGCCCGGTCGTACGCGGCAAAGCGAAAGCGCGAGTAGAGTTTGGCGCCAAAGTATCGGTCAGCATGGTGAACGGTTATGCTTTTCTGGAGCGTCTATCATGGGACAGCTTCAACGAAGGGGTGACGCTGATCGAATCTGTAGAAGCATACAAGAGACGCTTTGGTTGTTACCCGAAGGCGGTACTTGCCGATCAAATCTATCGCACCCGGCAAAACAGGGCATTTTGCAAAGCGCATGGCATTCGTTTGAGCGGTCCGGCGCTTGGCCGTCCCGTACAAGGCGAAGAAGCGACAGAACAACGGCGAGTCGCAAGACAAGATGCACGAAAACGCAACGCCATAGAAGGCAAATTTGGTGAGGGCAAGCGCAGGTATGGGCTTGGCCGTATTCGAGCATGCCTTGCGAAAACAAGTGAAACCGTCATTGCGCTTCAGCTCCTGGTGATGAACCTCGAGCGTAGGCTGCGGGATTTTTTTGTCTCCTGGTTAAACCGTCTTCTTTCCTATAGAATTCCTGCTTTTGGAAACATTTTTGAAGTTTGAAAACCGTTCAGCAGCCCCTAGCTAATCTTCTGCAAATTGCGAAGCACAAGGAAGTAATGGTAGTACTCGTTTACCGTGCATCCACTTCTGATGTACAAAGCTCCTAAAGCAGTGTAATCGGACAAAGAGAATTGAGCTCACGTCGATTTCTTCTATGACCGCGTATTTTTTTCCGTGCTACACCACGGGATGATCGCAGCAAGTTGACCCCAGCGTATGTCATTATACAATTTCCCACCAATTCAATCATGATCAACTCACTCCCACCTGCTCGATTATTTCTGTGAATATCTCATTTTGCATGAACCTAATTTCAATTATGAGAGGACGTAACGCCTTCGGAAGACAAATAATTTTGTTTATTCAGTAAGCCCAAAGACAATACCATCAGGAAAGATATTAAGAAAAATTAAGTTAATATATTGCAAAAATAGGATAAAGTTGTTATTATAAACAAAAAATGGTATTTAGAGGTAATTTTGGAAATGAGAAAAATATGGTACTGATGAGTTGGTGAAAGTAAATCTTCCTAGTAAAGCAACGAGCACTCTCGATAAAATTGAATTCGCTCTAAATGAATTATTATCAGGAAAACACGAAAAAAACAATCTTTTTAGTGAAATCCCTAAAAATACTAAGATCGAAAAACTGGACATTAATGGAGAAAGGTTAATAATTGACTTTAGTGAAGAATTTGTTGATAATCTGACTAACAATCATAATGTAGGCTTTATATTGGACTCATTATTGGGGACTATTTTTCAATTTGATGAGATCCATGAAGTAGAGTTTCTAGTAAATGGGAAGTCGCTTAAATATCTAGATATGTATGACTTTTCAATCCCGTTTGAACGGGTGAATGTGACCGATGAAGGAGAAGTGGAGAGTAACAGTAAAATTGTTCCTTTAGGTAATGATCCTGGAGTTGACCCCGTAATTGTAATTGATCCTGGTCATGGCGGAAGAGATCCAGGTGCAGTTGCAAGCGATGGGACAACAGAAGCAGAATTAAACTTAAAAATCGCAAGATTACTTAGGGATTATCTTGAGGTGGAATTAGATGCTACAGTCTATATGACGCGAGACTCCAATGATTATGTTGACTATGTTGATAGGTATAGCCTTGCAAATGATGTAAATGCAGATTTGTTCGTAAGCGTGCATCTAAATTCTGTAACAGATACAAGGGTTAAAGGAACAACTGCAATTTATCCAAACAACCACCATATATCTTTAAGTAGGAGTTTAGCAGGATTTATTCATGATAGAGTTATAAGTATACTCCAGGACTACAAAGCACCCTATCAGGATAATCGAAATCTTGCAGTACTCAGAGGAACACAAATGCCTGCGGTCATTACAGAAACTGGATTTATTTCAAATAGTTCAGATTTAAGATACTTGAAAACTAGTGATGGACAAGATGGTATTGCATATGAAATTTATCGAGGAATTCAGAATTGGTGGCTTTATTAACGTACAGCACCTAAAACATTATGATTGCTGCGAGGGAAACTGGAATGATGCGAAAAGTACAACCTGTCTTCACTTTTTTTTCCTGTTTTTTGTGCTTAGTGCCTGCTCAAATGTACAAGATAACGAAACCGTTGAGGAAACGATACTGAACATCGCCACTCAGTATATTGAGGCGGAATATAGCGGAAACAGAGAAGTTCTTCTTCGCCTTACTGCTGGGGATGCAAGAAAGGCAGTGGAATCCGGAGAACTGGATGTTTTTCATAATCAGTACCTGGATAAAATAGTTGAAGCGAAAGTCAATAAAATATCAGATGATCAGTACAGTGTAGTCGTTACCGTAAGTGCTTCTCCCACCGAACAGGAACAGACCACTCATTACTTTGAAAACATCACGATATCCAAAAGAAATGATACCTGGTTCATCACAAAAGTAGACCGTGATCAATGACAAAGCCCACTTACGCCTCTGTTTAAGGGTGCTTCGTTAACCTCTATCATAGGCTAACCCATTTGACTATAGTGCGTTTTGACCAAAAAGAAGTAGATCACCCTTGAGCTTCCCAACTCCGTGATCTACTTCACCCAGAACTATGAGCCGCCCCCATTGGGGGGAAGGTCTATTGTGCAGACCGTGGGTGTGACAGCACCTGCGGTCTTTTTAGTGTATGCATGGTCTAGTAACATGATACCACAATCTAGCTAATTTGTACCCTGATTGTCCATTTTTCATTTGGAAGATTCCGAGGCCAACAAGTAGCCCCGAAGCAGCACAACAGGAACAGCCCACCCATTAGGGTTCATCGCAAAAGCTGGCCGCGATGTGTAAGGTCCACCCCCGATCAAGATAAGGTGGACCGGCACCACTTTGATCCGGAAGCCGGTTCCCGATATGGAAAAGCAGGAGACGGAGCAGATATCAGCACGAAAAGTCCGTCAGGTGTCAGCTTGTAAACGGTCAAATGTCACCCGTGATCCGTTTGTACATAGTCACGTTATCTTTTCAAAAAAGATGGTTGCTCCAATACGCCTGGAGCCGCGGTGCTCACACTCTCCTGCCCTGCTGGACAAGCCAGCTTTCGAGAGAAAACGAACGTTTTCCCCCCAAAGCCGGACTGCCCGGCTACTCTCCCATGTATCGTGCTGCGTCAAAATCGATCGCAATCGAATGATTGGCGGCTTCGATCTTGCCGGACAACAGATTGGCCCGCCGCTCCAGCTTCTTGCCCAGCTCTCTGTAGGCATCCGGGTCATAGGTAGCGACTGTGATCAGATCGCTTCCCCCTTCCTGATGACGGGAGCGTCCGCGTCCGTGAAAGGAGGCGGGGGCGTGTTCGATCTTTTTTCGCATGCCCAAAATTTTGCACTGGCTGGCCTCTTCCCGCAGCTGCTTGGCCCGTTCGATCGCTTCGATCAGGGAAATCATCTTGCCATCCCACTCGACCGCTTTTTGCAGGTTGGCCTCCGCGATCAGATGACTCAATCGCAGGTAATCGGCGCGTGCTTCATCCAGCTCGGCGGTGATCATCTCGATGGTGCGCTGGGGGAACTCCGGCTTCTCCCCTTTGGCGACGGTGACACTCGCATATTCCATGCGCTCTTCCCGCAGATAATCGATCTGCCGCTCGATCGATCTGCGCAGGGGAATCGCTTGCGCTAATGTAATCATCGGCTTCTTCCACTCCTTTTCCTTCCGAAAGCCTTCCTGTTATTGGACTTATTCGGACGAGAAAAGTTTTGCAGGTTGATGAAAAAAGCTCCGGCTGAGAGATCTCGCGCCGGAGCTTTTGCTTGCAATGGGAAGCGCTGCGAATGGGCCATCGCCATTCGTCTAGGACAGCTTCAGTTTGGCAAATTTCCGCTTGCCCACCTGAACGACCAGGTCATCAGCCAGTGCCACATTCTGGTTGATGTCGCTCACTTTCTCTTCGTTCACCTTGACCGCGCCCTGCTGCACCATGCGGCGGGCCTCCCCTTTGGAATCGGCCAGTTTCAGGTCAAACACGAGGTTGACGATATTGACTTCGCCACTTTCATAAGCGGACTTGTCGACGGTCACCTCGGGGATATCTGTCGGCAAGGCGCGCTGCTGGAAGACGGTTTTGAAGTAGTTCTCTGCCGCTTCCGCCTCCTCCTCGCCGTGGTACATCCGGACGAAGGTCTTGGCCAGCCGCATTTTGGCATCGCGCGGGTGGATGCTGCCGTCGGCAAGACCCGCCCGCAGCGCCTCCAGCTCTTCATTGGACAAATCGGTGGCCAGCTCGTAGTAGCGGACCATCAGCTCATCCGGCACCGACATCGCTTTTCCGTAAATTTCGTTGGCCGGTTCATTGACGCCGATGTAATTGCCCAGGCTCTTGGACATCTTCTGTACGCCGTCCAGCCCTTCCAACAGCGGCATGGTGATGATCACTTGCTGCTCCTGGCCGTACTCCTTCTGCAGGTTGCGGCCCATCAGGAGGTTGAATTTCTGGTCGGTCCCGCCGAGCTCCACATCGCACTGCAGCGCGACGGAATCATACCCTTGCATCAGCGGATAGAAGAACTCGTGCAGCGAAATCGGCTGCTCATTGTTGTAGCGTTTCTCGAAATCGTCGCGCTCCAGCATACGGGCGACGGTGGTCTTTGCGGCCAGCTCCACCACGTCGGCAAAGGTCAAGGGCGCCAGCCAGGTGGAATTGTAGAAGATCTCAATCCGGCTGGCGTCCAGCACCTTGCCGAATTGCTCCACATAGCTCTTGGCGTTTTCTTTTACCTGCTCCTCGGTCAGCGGCTTGCGGGTTTCCGATTTGCCCGTAGGATCGCCAATCCGGCCGGTAAAATCGCCGATCAGCAGTTGGATCGTATGGCCCAGCTCCTGGAACTGGCGCATTTTTTGCAGCACAACCGTATGGCCCACGTGGATGTCCGGAGCCGACGGGTCCAGACCCAGCTTGATTTTCAACGGCTGTCCGGTGACGACATAACGCTCCAGCTTGCGGCGGAGGTCCTCCTCCGGAATGATTTCCATGACACCCCGGCGAATCACCGCCAGCTGGCGCTCCACTTCCTGTTTCTGCGCCTCGGTCAAGGTGAATTTTTCTGTGCTTTGTTCGCTACTCATGGATTCATACAGCCCCTCTTTGTCAAGAATCGTCAAAAAACAAAAAAATCCCGTCCCCTGATAGGGACGAGATGAAACCCGCGGTACCACCCTAGTTGAAAAAATGAAGACTCATTTTTTCCGCTCGACATGCAGGATATCGGCCTGCACCGTCCGGATTGCCGGAGAGCTCCCGACGTGTACTTCACGATTGTGACCGGGGCTGGTTTGCACCTTCCACCAGCTCTCTGCATTCCGCTCGTCACATGCTACTGTCGCCGTTCAACGCTCATATTCCTATGGGGTAAGGCATATACAGCTATTCTTGCATAAACCGTCGCAAGCTGTCAACTCGGCCGCTATCATCGTGTGAGTCAAGCCATAGTGGGCAGGATTTTTTTGTCTCCAAAATAAGACTTCTGGTTTCCTCTTCTTGAAAGCGCTTTATTTTTGTATGATTCCTTTCTTCCACTCGATTTTTGCCTCATCCGCGAAGGGCTTTTAAGGCCAGCCCGGTAGGGCTGCTTTGATATGGCCCGTGCAACAGGCGGATCGTCCCGTTTATATAGCCTTTTGCCTGCTCTTTCACTTCCCGTAGCAAGTCCTTCACTCGGACCATTGGGTTGGGCTGTAACACTTGCTTCTTCGCTATCGCCTGGCCGCTCAAACGACTTCCCTCTTGTCGTGCCATAATGGCTCGCAACATCGCTTGTACTCCCCGTACACTCCAACTGTAGCCGCCTCGTTTGGTCCTTTTTGCCATCACCCGCATTTGCGCTTCCGCACTCCCCATTGGACGCATGCCCGTCGTGTCGATACCAGCTTCACCCAGAACCTTTCGATAGTCGATAAGATGCCTTCGATGCCGCCGTAAATAGGCCACGTATTTCCGCCATTCGTTCCGGTGCTCTTCCAGAATCTTTTCCTCCGGTACGGACTCTACTGTCGCCAGCAAGATATCCGCTTCAAAGGCCGCCAACGCCTGCCTTACCGTCTGCCACGTCTCTGGCAACTGACCCAGGAATCGGCGCAATTCTCGCGCCACATGAAAGCGATCCAGTGTGTAAATACAGCGGTGAAAGTAGGATTCGCATTCTCCAATCCAATTGGCCCCATCCCCATTGACTACGATCCATGTGTTTTCATCCATGTCGTAATGACGAACCAGAAAGTCGCCAAACCCTTCCCAGAACTCTCCCTTCGTCGTATGCAGGTAATGGCGTTTCGACCTAAGCCGCACTCGGTCCCCCTCTTGTTCCCATCCTTCGTGCACAATCGCCATTCGATTTTCCATTCCCCGCTGGCGTTGCCTCTGCAATGAGGTGTAAAGTCCATCCACTTCCACAAACAATACGCGAACCGACCTTCGGGTCGCTTTCGACACGATGGTTGATGCTTGTTCAACCCGCGTGATTAGTTTGTCCCGAATGGCCTCATGGCTCAGTACCCGATACCCCAGTAACGCTTCCAAGCGTTTTGCGCTGTCCCGGTACGAGGGGCCTTGGCTAGCAAATTCGATCGCTATCTCTTCCAAAAACGGGCTTAGCTTCTCCCGCCCGTCAAAGGCCAGCATACGATCCAACAAATACACATGTTGACCCTTCACGCGATCCTGATACAATCGCCGTTTGAATCGAACCGTACCAAAGAGCGTGTCGATCTGGACTTCTCGTTGGTCCTTTAGCCGAAAGCGTGAATGATCCCGTTGATGCATCAGATACTCGTCCAACGCTTCCAAAATATAAGCCATACCGGCAGCGAACTGTTCCTGCAACGTTCGAAACAACAACGTTTCAAGCTCTTTCATTGTGGGAAATTCCGTGGTAAACTTGCTCACAGGGTTTCTCCTCCTTGGTGTGTTTGGTTTTGGCGCTTTACACTTTACCAAGAAGAGAAGCCCTTTTCTATACCCTCCAACTGATTTTTCTTCAAAAATTTCTTTTCGGTTTGCCCACGAACATTTTACTCATACGCTATCATCGCGGTTTTTCCTATGGTATAATCAGGATGCTAGGGGGTCGTAGATCATGTCGAACAACCACACTTCTTCCTCGGAGACGACAAAGAAAAAACGCCGGCGTAGCCGCAGAAGAATGGTAACGCTCATCGCCTCTGGTCTGCTCATGCTCGGACTGATGGGGGGCGTTTTGGCAGGAGGAATTCTGGCAGGCTACGTTGCCGCCCTCGTGAAGGAAGAGCCTGTTCGCAGCAAGGAAGAGCTGGCAGAAAAGATTTTCACCAACTACCTGACTGGCTTTGCCTACTACAACGACGGTTCGTTGATCGGTCAGCTGCGCGCATCTGAGGGTGACCGACGACTGGTGAAAAAGACGGAGGTATCGCCTTACCTCATCAATGCCATCATCGCCACAGAAGACAAAAATTTCTTTCATCACAAAGGGGTGGTCTTGCAATCGACACTGCGGGGAGCCTACCAGGACTTTACCAATCAGCCGGTCGTAACCGGCGGGAGTACGCTCACGCAGCAGCTCGTCAAAAATACGATCCTTTCCCAGGAGGTAAGCCATTCCCGCAAGGTTCGGGAAATCTTCAGCGCCATCCGGATCGAGCGCATGTTTTCCAAGGACCAGATCCTGGAGGCATACCTCAATGAAATCTACCTGGGGAAAAACATAAATGGTTCGGTCGTCTACGGTGTGCAGGCGGCGGCCAAGGGGATTTTCGGCAAAGACGTAAAAGATCTCGACTTGGCGGAATCCTCCTACCTGGCGGGGATGATTCAAAACCCCGGCATGTACACGCCTTTTACCGCCGAAGGGTACCAGCGCGGCAAGGAACGCCAAAAAATGGTACTCGATCGGATGATCGAGAACGGCTACATCACCCAGACTCAGTATGACGAAGCTCATGCGGCCGATCTGCAGGTGCGGCTGGCGAAGCCGACGCAGCAGGCCTATCGGGATGTGCCGTTTCTCATGATGGAGATCGAGGAGCGGGCTGCACGCGCCCTGGTGGACAGCGAACTGAAAGCAAAAGGGCGCGACAAGGAAACCATCGGGCGCAATGAATACCGCCAACTGATCGAGGAAAAGCGGCGGGAAATCCTGACGCGCGGCTATAAGGTGCACACCACCATCCATAAAGGAATCGACAAATACATGCAGGAAATCGCCGCCGATCCGGATAACTTCGGGAAGAACGCGACATATACGATTCGCCGCTCGAACGGGAAGACAGAAAAGATTGAAAATGCGCTGCAGGAAGTGGGCGCGATGCTCATTCACAACAAAACCGGCGCGATTCTGGGCATGATCGGCGGCCGCGATTTTAAAGTGGAACAGACGAATCACGCCACCGCTCCGCGCCAACCGGGCTCCGCGATGAAGCCGCTGCTGGCCTATGCCCCTGCTTTTGAACTGGGTATCCTGCAGCCGGGATCGCCGATCGACGATTCGCCGCTGGTTCTGGCAGACGGCCAAAAAGGCTCTCACATGCCGATGAACTGGAACAATAAATTTCAGGGCATCGTCAGCGTCCGTGAAGCGCTGCGGCAGTCCTGGAATATTCCGGCGATTAAAGCCTACCTGCAGGTGGGCATCCCCACCGCGCTGGAATACGTGAAAAAGATGGGTGTCACCACCATAGTGGAGAATGATCACTACGCGGCGACAGGGGTAATCGGCGGCCTTACCTACGGATTGACCGTCGAGGAGATCACCAACGCCTATGCCACTTTTGCCAACCACGGCTCATTCGTCGACGCCTATCTGATCGACCGGATCGAGGACAGTCAGGGCAGAATCGTCTACCGCCACGAGGGGCAGCCTGTCCAGGTGTACAGCGAAGAGACGGCATACCTGATCACCGACACGCTCCGCGATGTCGTCAATGCCGGGACCGGCGCCCATATCCGCAAGCACGTGCCGCGGAAAATAGACATCGCCGGCAAAACGGGGACGACCAATAATGACAACGATCTCTGGTTTGTCGGGTATACGCCGGAGGTTTCCCTGGGCGTCTGGATCGGCTATGACGAGCCGTATCGGTTGCCGAGAAGGGATCAATACGTACCGATGACCGTATGGAGCAAGATCATCAAGGAAATTGGCGAAAAATATCCGGAGGTCTCGCCGCCGGATGCCACCTTCAAGAAGCCGGCAGGCGTGATCAGCCTTACGGTAGACAGCAAATCGGGCTTGCTTCCCAGCGAGCTTTCCAAAGAAGCGGGACATCTGATCACCGATTTGTTTAACCGCCGCTTTGCCCCGACGAAAGTGGACGACGCCCACAAGCGCGCCCGCATCGTCATCTATAACAATGAACGCTATCTGGCAAAAGAAGGCACTCCTGACGACTTCGTGACGGAAGGCATTTTCTATCGCTCGCCAGACCCGGCTCCGGATGGCAAGCGGATCTTGGAAATCACCGAAGAAAATCGGAAATCCGCCGCCAAGCCGGCCGATTGGGAGCATCGCTTGCCAGAAAAAGAAGACCCGCGGACAGCGGTCGAAGGCGCTCCCGCGACCCCGCGCAACGTAACGGCGACCCATTCCGGCAATCAGACGGCGATCGGCTGGCAAGCCGGAGGAGAGGCCGATCTGCTCGGCTACCGGGTCTACCGCTCAGACTCGTACGCAGGATTCGTGCAGATCGCGACCGTGAAAGACCCGGCCGTCCTGACGTATACCGATGAAGGCGGAAACGTCAATGCCGGATACTACGTCACGGCTGTGGATATCGAGGGGAATGAATCCTCCCCTTCCGCCATCGCATCGCCCGGATCTTCGGCAGGCACGTGGGAGCTGCCTGTCGGGCCGGACAGCGGAGCAGAAATGCCCGATATCCCGGATGTCATGCAGCCGCCGGCAAGCTCTGTTCCCGGGGAAAATTCGGGTGATAACGGAACGGGAAGCGGAGCGGATAACGGATCGGACCAACCTGCTGCCGTTCCCCCCTCCTCTCCGCAATCGCTCAAGCTGACCCTGGCGTCGGGCGGGTGGAAATTGGAGTGGAAGGCGAACCGGACCAGCGAACAGGTCATCGCCTATAACATCTACTTCAGCCCCGATCCCGCCAGCGGTTACCTCCTGCTCGATACCGTGACAGGAACCAGCTATGTGCACAAGATCGGTGATGTGGCCGGAACCTATTATGTCACCGCCGTGAATAATTACGGAGAATCGCCACAATCCAACAGTGTAAAAGCAAACGAAATGGAATACAGCTAGAATCAGATGAAGCAACAGAGATGGTACATACGGGCCATCTCTGTTTTCCTACTACGGGAGGTGACTGTATGGAACACGTCAAAAGATACAGCTCCAAGCGTCTGACGGTAAACGGCACCGAGCTGCTGCTGGAGGGTCCTGTTCCTGCCGAGCGTCTGGCGGCGATGCGATTTGATGAAGGCTTGAAGGCGTTCCGGATTCCCGAGGAGCAGCAGAAAGCGCTGGTCGAGATCGCCAGCCTGCCCGAGGGGCGAATCGTTCTCGCTCGCGAGGCGGATCTGGTATTGGGGTACGTCACCTTTCTCTATCCCGATCCGATGGAGCGCTGGTCGGAGGCGAAGCTGCCCGATTTGCTGGAGCTGGGCGCCATCGAAGTGAGTCAGCGGATACGGGCAGGCGGCGTTGCCAAAGCTCTTCTGGAGGTCTCCTTCAGCGATGATGCGATGGAAGATTACATCGTGATTACGACGGAGTACTACTGGCATTGGGATTTGAAAGGCACCGGGCTGGATGTCTGGCAATACCGCAAAGTGATGGAAAAAGTCATGGGCAGCGTGGGAATGGTCTGGATGGCTACCGACGATCCGGAGATCTGTTCTCACCCGGCAAACTGCCTGATGGCTCGGATCGGCAAGCGCGTGCCGCCGGAGTCTATCGCCGCTTTTGACGCCATGCGCTTTCATAATCGTTATCTCTTCTGACTTCCCTGTCTCGGCCCGACGACGATCACGAACGGATCATATTACATTCGTCAACATTGCCTCTGACGAATCGGGAGGTTTCCTATATGCGAGTCGAAAACATCATGCGCAAGCGAGTCGTCACGGTATCTCCCTTGACGACGATCGGTGAAGCCCTGCAATTGCTCAGGGGCAACCGAATCCGGCATCTGCCGGTCATCGAACAGGAGCGGCTGGTCGGCATCGTCTCTGACCGCGATCTGCGGGAGGCGCTGCCCTCGGCCTTGCTCCCCCGCGACGATGACCAGACGGTCTTGAACAAGCCCGTCTCCGCCATCATGAAGAGTCAGGTGCTCACTGCCCATCCGCTGGATTTCATCGAAGATGCGGCGATGCAGATCTATGAGCATCAAGTCGGCTCCCTCCCTGTCGTAGAAGGGAATCGGCTGGTCGGCATCATTACGGAATCCGACCTGTTCAACAGCCTGATTGAACTGTTTGGGGTCAACAAGCCAAGCTCCCATATCGATGTGGAAGTGGACGATCGCGTCGGCATGCTGGCAGAAGTCAGCCAGATCTTTCGCGAAGCCCAGATCAACATCACCAGCATCGTCGTCTTCCCGGGATCGCAGCCGGGGAAAAAGCATCTCGTCTTTCGCGTCCAGACGATTGATCCCCGCCCTGTTTTTCAATTGCTCCGTGACCGAGGCTTCACCGTTGGCACACCCGGTGAAGGGGGAATGCACCCTTGAGCCGGAACGCTCGTCTGGTCTACTCCCCGGAATACACCCGGTATTACTTTCACGATGAACATCCTTTCAATCAACGCCGCCTGCTGTTGACGCATGATCTGATGAGCGCTTACGGGCTGCTGCAGGACAGCGACATCCTGCCGCCGCGGATGGCGACAGACGAAGAGCTGGCCCTGGTTCACGACCAGCGCTATATCGATTTCGTGCGGGAACAGGGCCATAGCGACATAGAGCTCCCCGCTGCCGCCAGCTACGGACTGGGAACGGAGGACGTCCCCTGCTTTCCCCGTATGCATGAATCGGCTGCGCTCATCGTCGGCGGTACGTTGCAAGCGGTGGATGCGGTCATGAACGGCGAGGCAGACCACGCCTTCAATCCCGCAGGCGGGCTGCATCACGCTTTCCGCGGCCGCGCCTCCGGCTTTTGCATCTACAACGACTGCTCCGTCGCCATCGCCTATTTGCGCAAGCATTGGAATGCACGGGTGCTCTACATCGACACGGACGCTCACCACGGGGACGGCGTCCAGTGGGCCTTTTACGACGATCCCCACGTCTTGACTGTCTCCATGCACGAAACGGGAAAATACCTGTTTCCGGGCACGGGCAACTTGACGGAACGCGGAGATGGAAGCGGTTACGGCTACTCCGTCAATATTCCGCTGGATGCGTTTACCGAGGACGATTCGTTCCTGGCTGTCTACCAGGAGCTGATCCCCAAGCTGATTCGCGGCTTCAAGCCCGACGTCATCCTGACGCAAAACGGATGTGACGCCCACACCTACGATCCGCTGACGCATCTGGCCTGTTCGATGAAAATCTACCAGGCGATCCCGAGGCTTGCCCATGAGCTGGCCCATCAGTATTGCGAGGGGAGATGGATCGCTGTCGGGGGCGGCGGCTATGACATTTGGCGGGTCGTTCCCCGTGCGTGGACGCTGCTGTGGAGCGAAATGCGGGATCAGCCGCTGAGCGACGGTCCTCTGCCGGAGAAATGGCTGTCCCGCTGGCAGCCGCTGAGCCAGGAGAAGCTGCCGTCGACTTTGTTCGATCCGCCGTTTCCCCCCATTCCGCGGCGGTCTGAAATTACGGAAAAAAACCGCATCACGCTGGAGCGCGCGCTGATGCACGCCCCGATCGCCGAGTAGCATCTAGGCAAGAAGGGCGGGCTGCAGGCAGTGAAAAAACAAAAAACCGGTCGAAAATGACCGGTTTTTTTACATGAAGGATCGATCGGCAGAAACAGTTCGGGCAGCGGGCGCTTCTAGGCCAGCCCGGCGATCAGCTGTTCCAGTTCTGCCGGCTGGAAGCCTTTGACCGCCTTGTCCTTGACCACGGTGACCGGGACGCCCATGAAGCCAAAGCGCTCCACTTCTTCCTGGTAGGCCCGGCTGGTCATCACATCGCGGACTTCAAAAGCGATCCCTTTGGCGGTCAGCCATTGCTTCACCATATCGCAGTCGATGCAGTTCTTTGTCGAGTAGACGATGACAGCGGGTGTCATGTCTCTCAGCATCTGTTGGACGATATGGAAGGATCGTTCGGACGCCAGCTGGGTAAACTCGGCGAAATTGACGTGGGCGGAGCCGTCGGCCTTGTCCGACATGGAGCGAACCACGACAAAGGGAGTCTGGTTCATGTCGCACACCTGCCCGACTGCCGCCCCTTCCATTTCGATGCAATGCGCCTTGAACAGTTCGTACAGCTTTTGCACTTTTTCCTTATCCGCGACGAACTGGTCGCCGGACAGGATGCGTCCGGTCGTCACCTGAATCCCTGCATCCAGCTCCCGGCCCGCCTTGACGGCCAGCTCGATCAGGGCCGCATCCGCTGCCCAACTGGACTTTTCCGAAAACGGGATTTGTCCGGGCGCAAACCCAAGCGGCGTCACATCGATATCGTGCTGGATGCAGTCCGTGGACACGACGATATCTCCGATGTTCAGCTCGGGATGGACCGCACCGGCGACTCCGGTAAAAATGACGCGATCTACTTGAAACTGATCGATCAACAGCTGTGTCGTCACGGCGGCATTCACTTTCCCTACCCCCGACTTGCACAGCACGATCTCTTTTCCTTCCCATTTTCCTTGGTAGTAGGTAATTCCAGATTTTTCCACCGTGACCGCATCGGTGATCTTTTCCCGATACAGGGCAATTTCTTCATCCATTGCCCCGATGATTCCGATTTTCATCGCTGTTCTCCTCCTGCTGCTGCAGCCGCAGCGCTGATCTTAGCTGTCAGCCGTTTCGCGCGGACGCGTGCTCTCCCGATGCTCGATCCGATGCGGAAGCAGCACGACATGCTCATCCACCTGTTCGTTGTTCATATATTTGGTCAAGAGGCGCATGGCCACCGCCCCGATATCGTACATCGGCTGCACCACCGAGGTGAGCCGCGGACGTACCATCTCTACCAGGCGAATGTTGTCATGGCCGATGACCTCCAGATCGCGGGGAACCTGCAGCCCGGCATCCTGCGCCGCGTGGATCGCCCCGATGGCCATCTCATCGTTGGCCGCGAAGACCGCTGTAGGCCGTTCCGTCAGTGTGAGAAACTGGGCCGTCGCCTTGAGGCCAGACTCGTAGAAAAAGTTGCCGTGCGCAACCAAGGCCTCATCCAGCGGCAGACCGGCGTCCTGCAGGGCACGCTTGTACCCTTCGTAGCGGATCAAACCGCCAAGCGGGTCGTTCATCGGCCCGGTGATCATCGCGATCCGCTTATGCCCGTGATCGATCAATTCCCGGGTCGCATCATAAGCCGCCTGGAAATGGTCGATCGTCACCGAAGGCAGCGTATTGTCGGCATCCCTCGTGGCCGCCAGTACCGTCGGAACAGAGGCGGATTTCAGCGCTTGCAGATGGTCTTCCTTGATCTCCGCGCCCATGAACAAAAGCCCGTCCACCTGTTTTTCCAAAAGCGTGTTGATCAGCTGCAGCTCTTTCTCCAGGCGTTGGTCCGAGTTGCAGAGAATGATGTTGTATTTATACATCGTCGCGATGTCTTCAATGCCGCGGGCCAATTCAGAAAAAAACAGACTGGAAACATCCGGAATGATGACACCGACCGTCGTTGTCTTTTTGCTGGCTAGACCGCGGGCGACTGCATTGGGCCGATACCCGAGACGCTCAATCGCGCTCAGTACCTTTTTCCTGGTCAGCGGCTTTACGTTCGGATTCCCATTTACCACCCGGGAAACGGTTGCCATCGAGACTCCTGCTTCTCTCGCCACATCATAGATTGTTACCGGCATCACACACCCTCGCTTTCCCTATTTTATGGTTTTCATAGCATTTTCATAAATGTATGCACCTATGATACGACAAGGCGTGTCCGGTTGCAATCGTTTTCCGGACACTCTCCCCTGTCATTTCATCAGTTTGTTCATCGTCTTCAGCAGCTCGTCAATAACCTCGTTGTCCCCTTGTTGAATCCGCTCCATGACACAGCTTTTCATGTGTCCTTCGAGAAGCATTTTGCCGACTGCATTCAGCGCGGATTGAACAGCGGCGATCTGGTTCAGGATGTCATCACAGTAGACGTCCTTTTCCACCATTCCGCGAATACCGCGCACCTGCCCCTCGACCCGATTCAAACGGGCAATCATATTCGCCTTGATCTTATCTGCGCGTGGGGTAGACCGATCCGTCGAACAGCAATGGTCCTGCTCACTCATGGATAATGCTCCTCTCTCCGAAAAATGCTCCTATTATGGTTAGCTTACTGTTTAGGCCGTTTTTCGTCAAATGGCAGGGATTCTTCGTCACGATCATAACGATGAAGGGGCGATCGGTCAAGTCCTTGTATGTAACGAGTCTCCGTACCAGGAGAGCATGTTTCTTCTCGCTGCGGCCATGTGTCCAAGCGGTATTGATACCCCGCCGCCCGGTTCAGTCAGGTTAGAAAAAAGAGGCCCTCCCCGCCGATGTAGGGGAGAGCCGCTCTATGTGTTCGTTATCTTCGTCTTACACCAAAACCTTTGCTTCCTTATAGAGACCCGATGCGAGCAGTTCATCCACAATCTCGTTGAAATGCGGGATGGTTACCTGCTGTTTGGCATCGGAGAGCGCCACATCCGGGTCCGGATGCACTTCGAGCATGATGCCGTCTGCGCCGACGGCCAGACCGGCCTTCGCGGTCGGCAGAAGCAGATCGCGGCGTCCCGTGGAGTGGGTCACGTCCACGAATACAGGGAGATGCGTCTCCTGCTTCAAGAGCGGCACTGCCGAGATGTCCAGCGTGTTTCTCGTCGCTTTTTCATAGGTGCGGATTCCGCGCTCACACAGCATCACCTGTGTATTGCCCTCGGACAAAATGTATTCGGCTGCGTAGATGAACTCTTCAATCGTGGCGGACAGACCGCGCTTCAGCAGGATGGGGTGGTTCAGACGTCCAGCCGCTTTCAACAGCTCGAAGTTTTGCATGTTGCGGGCACCGATTTGGATCACATCGATGTATTGGGTAGCTTTTTCCAGGTCGGCAGGCGTCACGATCTCGCTGATGGTCACGAGGTTGAATTCGTCACCGATGCGCTTCAGGATCTGCAGGCCTTCTTCTCCGAGACCTTGGAAGTCGTACGGCGAGGTGCGCGGCTTGTAGGCGCCGCCGCGAATGACGCGAAGTCCGCGTTTGACGTGGTTTTCCGCTACCGCGCGAACCTGTTCGTAGCTCTCCACCGAGCAAGGGCCGGCGATCAGGAGCGGTTCGCCTCCGCCAAATTCTACGCCTTTCACTCTAAGTACAGTATCTTCCGGCTGCTTTTTCCGGCTGACCAGGAGTACCTTTTTGTTGTCACTCTTTTGCAGATCAAGCGACGCTTGGAATATCTGTTTGAAGAGATGACGAATGGTATTGTCCTCGAAAGGACCGTTGTTGTTTTCGACCAACAGGTTGAGCATTTCGCGCTCGCGCTCGGGATCAAATCGGTTGATGCCCTGTTTCAGCTTTTCTTTGCCCAGCTCCTGGACAAGGGAAGCACGCTTGTTGATTAAGGCGAGAATCTCCAAATTGATCTCGTCTATCTGTTTACGCATGGTTTCGACTGGATCATGTGCCATTCGTCTCCACTCTCCTCTTCTCTTCTGTTTTTTTGTAGGCTATTCAAATAAATTAGGGTTATTATAATTCATCGAAACTCCCTTGTCAGCAGTTTAGCGCCAAAAAGCGCGAAAGTAAATTGTGAAGTTTCTTTCACATTTTCAAAATTTTCTTGGAGGGCGAAGAAGATTCCTTGTTTCGACAGGATTCTTCAGCCTTCGAGTCGAATGAGTAGGAAGCATGATTTCCCGGAATTACCACCGGTACGAGGAGTGACATCCCATTGTCTGAGCACCCACATTCGGCCCCGGAAGAGCTGATTTTTGCTCTGGATATCGGGACGCGCAGCGTGGTAGGTTTGATCGTCGAGCCCACAGGAGAGCAGTTTCGCGTCATCGATTGCACGATCCGCGAACACAGCGAGCGCTCGATGCTGGACGGTCAAATTCACGATGTGATGGCCGTATCTAAAGTCATTGGAAAGATAAAAGAAGAACTGGAAGAAAAACACGGCCCGCTGACAAAGGTAGCCGTCGCTGCCGCGGGACGTTCGCTTCGGACAAAGCGCGTGCGCATGGACCTGCCGCTCTCCCGCCACGCGGCCGTGACCCGAGACGATGTGCTGACGCTGGAGTTTTCCGCCGTCCAGGAAGCCCAAGCGCAGCTGGCACAGGAACTGAATGAACAAGACGTGACCCGCTACTACTGCGTAGGGTACAGCGTGGTCAATTACTTCCTCGACGGCGAGCTGATCGGCAATCTGATCGACCAGCGCGGAGAGATCGCCAGTGTCGATGTGATCGCTACCTTTTTGCCGCGCATGGTCGTCGACTCCCTGCTCGCCGCACTCCATCGCTGCGGCCTGGATATGCAGGCCCTCACGCTGGAGCCGATCGCCGCGATCAACGTGCTGATTCCAGTCACCATGCGCCGGCTGAATATCGCGCTCGTCGACATCGGTGCGGGGACGTCTGACGTCGCGCTGACCGAGGAGGGGGCGATCACGGCTTACGGCATGGTCCCTGTCGCGGGCGACGAGATCACCGATGCCTTGATGAACGCCTTTTTGCTGGACTTCCCGATGGCGGAAGAGGTAAAGCGCGCGCTCACCCACGCCGAGAAGATCTCCTTCACCGATATCCTGGGATTGGAGCAAACCCTCTCCAGTGAAGAAGTCGTCAAGGCGATCCTGCCGGAGATCACCAATCTCGCCGGCAAGATCGCCGCGAAGATCCTGGAGCTGAACGGCAAGCCGCCGCAAGCGGTGATGCTGATCGGCGGCGGCAGCCTGACGCCCAAGCTGACCGAGCGCGTCGCCGAAGCGCTGGGACTGCCAGCCTCGCGGGTAGCGGTCAGAGGAGCGGACGCCATCCGCCAATTCGTCGGCGAGCATCCGCTGCTGGACGGCCCGGCCTTCGTCACGCCGGTGGGCATCGCCGTGGCTGCCCGCCGCCATCCGGTAAAATACGTCACCGTCACCGTAAATGATGCCGCGATCCGCATCTTCGACCTGCGCAAGATGACGGTGGGCGATGCGCTGATCGCGTCTGGCTTGGATATCCGCCGGCTGCACGGACGACCGGGGATGGCGATCACCCTGACGGTCAACGGCCGCATGAGGATCATCCCCGGCGGTCACGGCACCCCGCCGGTCATCGAGAAAAACGGAGAGGCGTGCGGGCTGGATACGCCGATCAGCGAAGGCGACCGGATCGTGGCTCTCGCCGGAGCAGACGGCGAGGATGCACAGGCCCAAGTGATCGACCTGATGGACAAGCTGGATACGCTGGAGCTGACCGTTAATGATGAGCCCGTCTCGCTCGGACCGATCGCGCTCGTCAACGGCATGCCCCATCCGCTGGACGCGCCGCTGCAAGACCGCAGCGAGGTCGTAATCCGGCTGCCGCGCACCGTCGAGGAAGTCCTGCAGGAAGCAGGCATGCTCGACGCCGGCGCTTCGGAGGGAGACGAGGAGTTCTTCCGCTTCGTGGTAAACGGCCGCGAAACCGTCCTGCCAGCCCGGATGAAGATCATCCAGATAGGCGGCAAAGACGCGGCGCTCAGCGATTTTATCCGTCCGGGAGACAGACTGGTGTACCGTGAGGAGCCCTACCACGCCCCTGCGATCCGGGACGTGATTCCTCCCGAGGAGTGGGTGCAGGAATCGATCTCGGTCCGCTTCAACGGTCAGCCGGTGACGATCACCCTCTCTGCGCTGAGCATTACCATGAATGGCCGCCCGGCCGACCAGGATGAGCAGGTGGAAAATGAGGCGGTCATCACCGTAAAAGCCTCGCCTCCGACGGCTCCCGTCTTCAGCGATGTGTTCCGCTATGTGGATGTCTCGCTGGAGCGGCCGGAGACAGAGGGCATCACCCGGTTGGTCATGCTGGTCAATGGCGAGCCCGCTTCCTTCCATACCGAGCTGCATGCGGGGGACAAGCTGGAACTGTACTGGGAATAACGCAGCACTCGGAATAATGCACCGGCCACAGAAATATAACATCCATAAAAAAAAACGGGCTGGCCTCGATGCCAACCCGTTTTTCTTTTGTCTTACCCCTGGACGGCTTCGGCAATGGCCGCCTTGGTAATTTTCCAGTGCGACGTATGCCATTTTACCTGGCCATCCTCCAGCAGAAAAATCTGCGGGGACTCGTGCTTGATCTCGAAGCGTTCGGCTACGGCATTGGACACCGGGCGATCCTCGCGAACCAGGATGACCGCCGCCGGAACCTCCTGCTCTCCCAAGAATGACAAGAATTCCTCATGAGCGGTGGTACTGATCGGGCAGATCGTGCTGTGCTTAAACAGCAAGCGTTTGCCCGGCTCCGCTACGAAACGGTCCAGCTCCTCCAAGGAATGAAGTTGATCCACTGACATCAGCTTTGCAGCTCCTCTCCAAATACGACGATGTGGCACTAGTATACGGAAAAGATAAGCGGAAGTCCATGTTTGGGGTGCAGGGCACTCCGCCGGTTTCGCTGCTTAGATCATGATTTTGGTCAGTCTCTGCCGCAGCTCTTTCATCCAGTCCTGATCCCCCAGCGACTGGGCCAGGAGAAACAGGTCCAACAGTTCATTTACCCTCTCTTCCAGGGCTTCCCGAACCGTGGCATCCTCCTCCTGCCTGGCGATCAAAAGGAGCATATGTGACAGCTCCGATACTTGCTCAAATTCAATACTCTGCCGCTGCGGGTTGTGGCCGAGATTCTCCATGAGGTCTTTGAGATCCTCTTTAACCACATCAATCACCTGCAAATGGGAACAGCCGTCATCCTGGCACACCTGGACCGGAACATTGGTTATTTTCACCCTTTTCCGGTAAACCACATTGCGCAGCACGATTTCTGTATCCTTTCCGCAGCGGCTGCATTTCTTGTGCATGCCTTCACCTCTATCCTGCGTATGTATGTCCCCTACCTATTCGATTTTTCAGGGTTCAATCCTGCTAAAACCGCGGTGGTACTTGGTGGATAGAGTGGCAGACACAAGAAAAAACGATGCCTTTTCCGGACATCGTTTCCGTCTCATCGGTGCGCGAGGATCTCCCCTGCATGCGGCCAATCCCTGCTGCCGCAGCCTTTTTCCGGTCAGCTAGCGGCAAAGCGGGCCCCGGCTCGGTCGATTTTTGTCCATCCCTTTTTCCCCGGGAGAGGAAAAAGGTGTCTGACAGAAATCAGGCGTAAATCGCGTTTACTTTTTCACAATGCGGACAAACCGCCACCTTCCCGGAGCGGCCTGCTTCGTCCTCCACCCGGTAGCCGGTAATTCGTTCGGAGAAGCAAAACAGACATTCCGTGCTGAAATCCATATCGTATTGCGCTTTCCAGACGATTGACTTGAAGTCTTCTCCTACGTTGATCATGACGGGTTCCAAGTAATAGTGGCCCATGCTGGACAAGGCTTTGCGCATGACAAATGCCATCCTTTCGTTTCGCGTAGTGCTTTCGTATCCTCTAGCTTTTCCATGTTTTCAGAATAATATACTTCGCAAAAATAGGCGTTTGCCCGTTACGGCCTTGTGCGAAAACCCATATGTTATGGATGTAAGCACTAACGCTTAACAAACAAAGGAGGATGTTGTAATGAGTAGCATCTTTAACGGAAACCTCGACGATTTCACACTCGTGTTGATTCTCTTCATCCTGTTGGTAATTGTCGGCTGCTCTTGTGACAATTAATCATCGAGTTTGGTCAAAAATGCGCGCATGATTGCATATACATGAAGACCGGATCCTGCATAAGCGCGTTTCATACGCAAGCTACCCTGGGCGTGGGTAGCTTTTTTCTGTTTGCTATGTGTACAATAACGAATGAGACGCATGCGAAAGGAAGGGAAAACCAACCTATGACAGATCCACGTATTGAACAACTGGCGGACGTGCTGGTCAACTACTCGACACGCATCGAAAAAGGTGAAAACGTTCTCATCTACACCATCGGGAACGTATCCGAACTGACCCGCGCCGTCATCAGGGAAGTGTACAAAGCGGGCGGCCATCCATATGTGCAGCTGATCGATCCGACGATTCAGCGCGAGCTTTTGCTCGGAACCAACGAAGCTCAGCTGGAGGTCATGCGCGATGCGGACGTTTCCTTCATGAAGAAGATGGACGCGTACATCGGCATCCGCGGCGGCGACAACATCAATGAATACGCAGACGTCCCCGGCGACAAGATGCAGCTGTATTCCAAGCTGCTGACCCGCCCCGTGCTGGATGTCCGCGTGCCGGAGACGAAATGGGTCATCCTCCGCTACCCCAATGCTTCCATGGCTCAATTGGCCAATATGAGCACAGCGGCCTTCGAGGATTTCTACTTCAAGGTATGCACGCTGGACTACAGCAAGATGGACAAGGCGATGGTCAACCTCGTCGAGCTGATGGAAAAGACGGATAAAGTGCGGATCACCGGTCCCGGTACAGATCTCACTTTCTCCATCAAGGGCATTCCCGCGATCAAATGCTCGGGCCAGAACAACATCCCGGACGGCGAAGTGTTTACCGCCCCTGTCCGCGACTCGGTCAATGGAGTGATCACGTACAATACGCCGTCCCCGTACCAAGGCTTTACATACGACAACATCAAGCTGACCTTCAAAGACGGCAAGATCGTGGAAGCGACAGCCAACGATACGAAGAAAATCAACGAGATCTTTGACACCGACGAAGGAGCCCGCTATATCGGCGAATTCGCCATCGGCGTCAACCCGTACATCCAGAATCCGATGAAGGATATCCTGTTCGACGAAAAAATTGACGGCAGCTTCCACTTCACGCCCGGCCAGGCTTATGACGAAGCGTTCAACGGCAACAAGTCCTCCGTCCACTGGGATCTGGTCAACATCCAGCGCCCGGAATGGGGCGGCGGCGAAATCTGGTTCGATGACCGCCTGATTCGCAAAGACGGCCGCTTTGTGGTTCCCGAGCTGGAGAGCCTCAATCCGGAAAATCTGAAGTAAGCCGGCAAGGGAAAAACGGGGCTTCTCCCGTCTTTTGGCCCGTCTTTTGGCGGAGTTTTCGCCGCGAACAACAAAAAGCGGGGGCTGCACAGGGCCCTCCGCTTTTTGTTCTTTTATGGATTGCTCATCCTACACCGAAAAGGCGTGCTCCTTTTTGCTCGTCAAGAGAGCAGGCATCCTCTTTTCCAGAAAGTCGATGGTCGACTCCAGATGGTGGATGGTGTATTCCCAGCAAAATTTTTGGTAATCATCAAAGGTTTCCTGCAGCTTTGCAAACGACTCGCGGCTCTGCTTGAGCATGCTGCGCTGCGTCTCCAGACAGTTTTCGAAGAGCTCTTCCTTCTCTTTTTGCGTGCGCCCTTCGCTGAAAAAGATCTTGACCAGCATGTCAGAGCGAAGCACGGGCGGCAGGATCGGAGACTGCATCTCCGATTGGAAGCATTCTTTCCCCGCTTCCGTAATGCTGTACAAAATCTTGTTCGGCTTGCCAGACTGGATGATCTCCTGCTTGGTGACAAAGCCCTCTTCCTCCAGCTTGCGGAGGGCCGGGTAGATCGCGCCGAAGCTGGCGTCATAGAAAAACCCGATACAGTTGGTGAACGCCTGCTTGATGTCGTAGCCGCTCATCTCTCCATAATTCAAAAAGCCAAGTATGATTGTTTTTACATCCATCTCTCTACATCCTCCAATACCTAAGCATTCCCCTATTTTTGGCGCAGTATCGTCAACATGCATATTTTGCGAAACTGCTTATATGTTCGAAATATTCTTTACTAGTGTAATTATAAACTTTTCATTATCATTATACCAATGCTATTTCTTTATTATATCAATTAAAAATATTGATATATCCCACGGCTTATATTTTGGGCGTTCCTTCCCTCTGCCCTTGCCATAAGATGATACATACCTATCTGCTGTAGGGGGAGAGAAACGTGAAAAGTAAAAAATGGAACAGCTACGCCAGAGTCAAATACCCTGTGAGCAGCAGTCTGCACCCCTTCAACTTCTTCGTCCCGATCATCGAGCGTGTCAGGGATGGCGTTGTTTCCATTGTTACGGAAGATACCCATCCGTCCCATAATGTAGAAGACCTGATCCGCAGCCTTGTTTCCGATCAACAGTCTTTGGCATCCGAGCGAAGTTACGGTTCCGGCTTTCTCTTTCATCCCAAAGGATATATCCTGACCAGTGAACACGTCATCGGAAAATCGCGCACCATCCTCGTCAAATTATACAACGGGCGCGTCTTCGAAGCGAAACGGGTACTGGCAGATCGCGTGCGTGATTATGCGGTGATCAAGATTGATGCAGATTGCAAGCTGTACCCATTGCCGCTGGGCACCTCCTCGGACACGAAAGTCGGCGAATGGGTCATCAGCATTGGTTCCCCGCCTGTTGCTATAGCGGCAAACCGTATCCGCCCCCGCCATCCCGCCTGCCCTCGCTCGCAGCGAGCAGCGATGGAGGCGACCTTGTGATGGAGGCGGTCCTGTTTTTAGGTACCCGTATGGCGGGCTCTCTGCCTCCCTTCCGTGGAGATCACGTGGAGCGCAAAAGAGACCGGCCGGGCGATCGCCTCCGCATACGTCTCCCGATCCCCCATCTGGCGGAAGATCTCCCGCCCCGGCTTGGGATTCACTTCGATCAGCCATACCCGGCCCTGGACATCCACTCCCACATCCAGCCCGAATTCCATCATCCGGCCAAACTTCTCCTCCAGTACGGCGGCAACTTCATGGGCCATCTGGCTGCATTCCTGCTGTATCTGTCTGGTTCGCTCCGCACCGAACCGCTTGGCGACAAAACGGGAGAAGGAGATCGCTTCGCCGCCTCCGTGCAGATTGGAGATCGAACTGCCGACGGGGCCGAGGCGCACGCCGCAGCCGGTCACGTCCCATTCGCCCGCTCCGTTTTTTTGAATCAGGAGGCGCACATCGGCCACGCGGTTCGGGACGAGAGCGAGATCGAGACCCTGCTGGACGAGAAAATTTCCGTCCCGGATCCGCTGTTCCCGCACCCATCGCTGAATCCAGCGCTCGACTGCCTCCGCGCTGCTGAAGCTCGCCTTTTTCTGAAGCAGCCGCCGATCCCGCCCCTGCACGAGATACTGCTTCCCCTGCGCGGCGATCTTGACGATGCTCCGCCCTCCTGTTCCGTTGCCCGGTTTTACGTAAACGATAGGGTAGCGGCTCAGCATCGCTTTGACGCTCCCTCTGGCATACAGCCGCGTCTCCGGTACCCACCGCTTTACCCGATCGTGCTTGGACAAGAACTCCGTCACGCGCCACTTTTTGCTGAACGGGCTGTTCGCAAAAGAAAACAGGCCGCTGTGACGGAGCCGCATATATTCCTTTACCCTTTTTCGATAGCGGTCAATCACCAATTCGGGCCAGGGAAACATTCGGCTTTCCCAGCCGCCGCCTTTGGCGGGCACAAACCCTCTTATCTTTTTCTGCGACAAAAAAACATCCTGGTGGGAAAAGAGAAAAGTCTCCGCACCCATCTGCCTGCCGGCCAGCACTAAGCGGCGCAAATAGCCCGGCTCTTCGAAACGCTTTCCTTCCCGCCAGGTAAGAATGCCCAGTATCGGTTTGGTTGCCATGCAATCCCTTCCTCCGTCTCTCATCTGGGATAGTCTATGACAGAAAAGAATCGGGGGAAACGCACAGGCGGGAATCGGGCAAGCGCCTACCTGCCGGGGCGGATGCCCCAGGTGTACGCATAATCTGCGCGGGGTTGGAAAAAACAATAGGTACCGCTGCAAACGCGCGTTACTTACCTTATTCAAGTGGATATGCTACAATAAAGACATAGTAGAAGTACCTCAGAGGTGACACCATCGTGGGTCAAGCATTTGAAAACGAGCAAACCTGTCCGAAATACGAAGGGGCCATCAACATTCTCGGCAAGAGATGGACCGGCCTGATTATCAACGTGCTGCTGCGTGGAGCTGTAAGGTTTAAGGACATCCGGGAAATGGTTCCACAGATGAGTGATAAAATGCTCTCGGAGCGACTAAAGGAACTGGAAGAACAGGGGATTCTGGAACGGAAGGTATACCCGGAGATTCCCGTCCGCATCGAGTACCAGCTCACCGAAAAAGGGGAAGAGCTGCGTCCTGTGATCGAGTCCATTCATACTTGGGGGCAAAAGTGGATGTAAATCCTGCTGCTGCCCTCGCCCGTCTCGCCTGCTGCGTCTGAACTCTATGACGCCGCAGGCTTTTTTTGTCCTGTCGAGGGGATTTCCCTCGCCGGCGCTTGCGGTGCGATCCCGACAGGGCCTGGCCGCGATCCCCGTGTTTTCGCGGAAAAAGTTTAGGTAGGTCAGGCATACGCGAGCCCCTTTGTCTGTACACTCTAGCATGCCGCGCTTCGGGAGGGGATGCGATGAGGACAGCGATCTATTTGCGGGTGAGCACCGAGGAACAGGCTGCCGAGGGTTTCTCCATCGCCGCGCAAAAGGAGCGGCTGCTCGCCTACATTCAGTCTCAGGGCTGGGCGCTGGCCGGCGTCTACACGGATGAGGGGGTCAGCGCCAAGGATATCCATCGAGCGGAGCTCAGGCGCCTGCTCGCGGATGTGAGGGCTGGAAAAATCGATATCGTGCTGGTCTACAGGCTGGATCGGCTAACCCGGTCCGTCCTCGATTTGTATCAGCTCTTGCAGGTATTCGAGGAATCGAACGTCCGCTTTAAGAGCTGCACGGAGGTATACGATACGACGACCGCCATCGGCCGGTTGTTCATCACGCTGGTAGCGGCACTGGCCCAGTGGGAGCGGGAAAATCTCGGCGAACGCGTCAAGCTGGGAATGGAGCAGATGGCCCGCGAGCGAAAGCGGCCGGGCGGCCCTCCCCCCTACGGCTACACACTCAAGCAAGGGCAGCTCGTCCCCCATCCGGAGGAGGCGACGGTCGTCCAGCGGATGTATCAGCAATATGTAGCCGGCAGCACACCCGGACAGATCGCTGAGCGGGCCAACCGGGAGGGCTATCGGGGAAAGCACGGCGGCAAGTGGAGCGGCAGTGCCGTAAGCCGCCTGCTGCGCAACCCCGTCTATTGCGGGACGCTTCGCTGGAACTATGCGGAAGCGGGTCAGCGTCAGAACAAACCGGATGAATGGATTCTAATCGAGGGCTCCCACCCGGCCATCATCGACCGGGAGACGTTTCGACGTGCCGAAGAGCGGCTGCTGCATCGACAGCAAAAGCATCCGCGGGCACTGGCCTCCCCTTTTCTCTTCTCCGGCCTGCTCTACTGTGCCCGCTGCCAAGGGGAGATGCGGGGAAAGACAGCAGTGATCCGCAAAAACAGCGGCAAACGCTACCGCCACGTCTACTATCTGTGCAAAAACCGGAAAGAAGGCGCGTGCCAGGCGCCCGCGCTGCGGGAAGACCGGCTGGAGGCGGAGCTGCTGGATCGACTCTCCTCCTTCCAGGAAGAGCTCTGGTCCGCCATGCGGCACACCCTGCAGAGAAAGCGGCCCGCTTCCCCCGTGCATCGGGCTGCCGGATCGCCAGAGCAGCTCGCGCAAAAACGACGGCGCTGGATGCAGGCTTATGAAGCCGGGGTGATTTCGCTGGAGGAATTGCAGGCCAGACAGCGGGAGCTGGCCAGGGAGGAAATGGAGCGGTCGGACGAGGAATGCAGCCCCGCAGCCTTGATGGAGAAAATCGCGATGGAGGCAAAAGGGGAAAAACGGAAGCTGGATTGGGCGTGGATCTGGGAGCAGGCGACGCGCGAGGAGCGCAAGCAGCTGATCCAGCTCTTACTGCAGAGGCTGGAGGCCGAAGCAGGTCCGCCCGCGGCACCGCACCAAGGCCGCCCTGCCCTGCTCCGCCTGGTGGAGTACCGGTAGCCGCTGAGAAGAGCCCGGTTAAGCGGTGCCTGGGTACAGTGCCTGGTGGTACAGTGCCTGGTGGTACAGTGCCTGGACGGTAAAGTGTCAGGCTGGTGCGTCCCTGGCTGGCACAGTGCCCGATGGTACAGTGCCTGGCCGGTGCAAATGCCCGCCCGGTGCAGGAGATGCCTCTCGCCCCGTCGATACCCCGCCTTTGTTTGCCGCTATCGAAACAGACGGTTCCCCGCTTGGGTTGGAAAACTCCGTCACAGCCGGGATTATCAGCGCCAAAAACCGCCGCTTGCAGGTGGCCAAACGCGTCTACGACGAGATTTTTCAAACGGATGCCGCGATCAACCCAGGCAACAGCGGCGGCCCGTTAATCAATCTGAACGGAGAAGTGGTCGGGCTCAATGCCTTTATCATTCAATCCAGCCAATGCCTCGGGTTTGCCATCGGGATCGACGCGCTGAAGCAGCATCTGGACCAGTTTATTTTTTAGCCGCTCACCGCACAGCAAAAAGGCCCTGTCACTTGGACGGGGCCGGCTTTTCAAATGCGATCAGATAAACATCTGAGCCTTCCTTGAGCAATTCTTTTTCCGCCGCCTGCAGCTGCTGCAGCTGCTGCTCGGTCAGATTGGCGATCGGCAGTTCATCGAGACGGTTGTATTTCACCTGTCATTCCTCCGTTTGATGTGCTTACAGTGGTAGTGTAACCACGACGAAGGCTATGTATTTACCTTACGCCCCCTGCACCAGCGCTTTGGCGATCGCAGAGCAGGAACGCTTGCAGAACAATATCGGCAGTTCCCTGTCCTTGGCCTGGCTCTTTACCGTCTTGGCCAAATTATGATTGACGAAATCCGTCAGCACCAAAATCATGTGGGTGCCGGTAGGAATCTTGACGCCGGTCTGGGAATTCTTCCGCCCTGTGACATGGTGGATGTCGGTAAAACCTTGCCCCTGCAAAAAGTCCACGATATTTCCGAGGCGGTCTCCGCCAATCACGAGAATGGATGACATCACATGCTCCTCCTAACTGATCTTTTTTTATGTGCAAGACTTTGTTTTTGTTTAATTGATAATGAATATCACTATTATTGATAAATATTATCATTCCCAATTGGGTTTGACAATACTCTTCACCTAATAAAAAAAGAAGGGTGCAGCGCGCGGTGATGATTGCGCGGTGCACCCTTTGTGCTTCCCGGTATATAGATGATCGCTATCCCGCCACGACCTGGCTGTAGGCGGCAAAAGCTTTTCCCAAACGGCTGACGGCCAGCTCGGTATTCTCCCGATCCAGCAGCGTGTAGTTGAGCCGCATGGTATTGGTCTGCGCCTGAGCCGCGTAAAACGGCACACCCGGCACAAACGCTACTCCTTCTTTGACAGCCTGGGCGAGCAGTTTCTCCGAATGAATATGCTCGGGGAGTTCCACCCAGAGGAACATGCCGCCTCTCGGTTTGGACCATTTCATCCCGGTCCATGCCTCGCGGGTCAAGAGCTCATGCATCCACTCCATCCGCTCCTGATAGGAACAGCGGATTTTTCCGATATGGGCTTCCAGATCAAAGCGATCCAGCAATTGATGCAGGGCAATCTGGTCGATCGTGCTGGACTGCAGGTCGATCGCCTGTTTTGCCTTGACCATCATCTGGATGACGCGGCTGTCCCCAATCGCCCATCCCGTCCGCAAACCGGGGGCGACGATCTTGGAAAAGGTACTGGTGTAAACGACAGCCGAACCCTGCGGGTGTTCATCCAGGGAGAAGATGCTGCGATACGGAGCCTCTCCGTCGAACTGGATTTCTCCATAGGGATCGTCTTCCAGAATCAAAATATTGTGCTCGCGGCATTGGCGGAGCAGGCCCAGGCGGCGCTCCGCGCTCCATACCTTGCCGGTCGGGTTGGCAAATGTCGGGATGACGTAGACCATTTTCGGGCGAAATTGTGCGATTTTTCTGGCAAGGTCATCCATGTCCATGCCCTCTGCGTCTCCATCCACCGGAATAGCGCGTATGCCGCGGAACTGGAAGAGTTGCACAGCAGCAAGATAAGTTGGATTTTCTACCAGCACGACGTCGCCTTCGTCCAGGTAGACGCGACAGAGCAAGTCGACGGCCTGCTGGGAGCCGGTAGTGATCAGCATGTTTTCTACGCCAACATTCATATGCTTTTGCTTCATCCGCGACGCGACCCATTCCCGGAGCGGGATATATCCATCCGTCAAACCGTATTGAAGTGATTTTGGTCCCAGATCAAGCGCCCGGTTGAATGCCTCGCGCATCTCTTCGATCGGAAAAGAGTCTTCTGCAGGGAGGCCTCCCGCGAGCGACAGCACCTGGTTGCCCTGGGTTAATTTCAAGATTTCACGCACCGCCGAAGAGGTGAGCGCATTGGTTGATTGTGAAAAGGAATACTCCATGTCATGTTCCCCCTTGATTTTGCTTATTCCTGTTTTATCACTGCCCCGTGGATAAGTCCAATCTCACAAAGCTATCGACGGAATAGGTTTTGACTATGTCGAGCGAGGGTTCGGTCGAAGAAGCTCCAGTGGTGTAATTGCCACTGCTCGGGAAAAGTGCGGGAACAATAGGAACGTCAAGTTGCTTATGTCTTGCATTAACAAGTCACGTGGCTATTATGAGAAGAAGCCTGTTCCCATGCTAGGCTCCGTTCTCCGCCCTGCTGGGATGATTCACTGTCCACTCCACAGCGTCCCCCGGGGGGTGCGCAAAAGGAGCAACGCTAACGAGGTCATCCCACGTTGCGACCCTTTTTCCCGAGGGCCGCTGCTGCGCTCAGATGGGCTCCGCAAAGTCGCTACGCATGGGAACATGCTTCTTCAAATACCTCCTTTTTCAGCGCATCCCTATTTACTACGTAGCTTTACACCCACATGTCTTTTGTGAACGGACACATGAAGAAGCATGTTTCCCTGTGATGCGACTGTGGAGCCCTTACCCAGTGGAGGGACGATTCGCGGGATTAAGGAGCGCAACGTGGGATGACCTCGAAGCAACTGCTCCTTTTGCGCCTCCCCCGTGAATCGTCCCGGAGCGGACAGTCTATGCTCCCCCTGGGGCGGAACCCGGAGCTGAGCAGGGAAACATGCTTCTTCTCACTACAGCACCGTTTCATAAATCATTTCAAGAAAAACCTACTCAAGATGAGCAACAACCATGTTAGCGGAAGGTTACTATGCGCTTATTTTTCCCCGGCAAACAAGCCCAGCTTCTCAATCCGCCGGACAGCCTCCGCGAGCCGCTCTTCCGTGGATAACAGCGCGGCGCGCACATACCCTTCCCCGGTCGGTCCAAACCCGACGCCCGGAGCGACGACGACATGCGCTTTTTCCAGCAGCAAATCGGAAAATTCTACCGACGAATAGCCCTGGGGTACGGGCAGCCAGGCAAAGAACGACCCCTCCGAAGGGTTGGCCTGCCAGCCGATGCGATGCATCTCTGTAAACAGCACATCCCGGCGGCTCTGGTAGACCTGTACCAGGTCGCGCACACACTGCTGGGAGCCGGTCATCGCTTTGGCCGCTGCCATCTGCACAGCGCCGAACAGACTGACAAAGTAATGGTCCTGGATCAGGTTAATCAGCCTCACCAGCTCTTTGTTCCCGACCATCGCCCCTACCCGCCAGCCAGCCATGTTGTAGGTTTTGGACAGGGTGTAAAACTCCACCCCCACCTCTTTGGCCCCGGGGACCTGCAGGAAGCTGACCGGCTTTTTGCCGTCAAAGCTGATCGCGCCGTAGGCAAAATCATGGCAGACCACGATTTCGTGCCGCTTCGCGAAGCGAATCGTCTCTTCATAAAACTCCACCGGTGCATTGACCGCTGTCGGATTGTTGGGGTAGTTCAGGAACATCAGCTTCGCCTTTTCCAGATCTTCTGCCTTGAGCTGGCCGTAATCAGGCAAAAAGGCGTTCTCCGCCCGCAGCGGCATCATCACCATGCGGCCGTCTACCACGGCTACTCCGGACCAGTAATCCGGATAGCCCGGGTCCGGTACCAATGCGACATCTCCCGGATTCATCAGCACCTGGCATATCTCCACCAGGCCGGTCTTGCTGCCGAACAGGATCGCCACCTCCTCCTCCGGGTCCAGGTCGACGTCGAACTCCTCTTTGTACCAGTGGGCGACAGCCTGCTTCAGTTCCAGTCGGCCGCTAAAGGGCGGGTATTTGTGATGAACCGGGCGAGCGGCTTGCAGCGAGAGCTCCTCCACGATATGCGGCGGGGTCGGCAGATCGGGATTGCCCTGCCCCAGATTGATGATGTCATGTCCGGCCGCTATGGCCTTGTTTACTTTGGCGACCAGCGTGGCAAAAAATTGCGTCGGCAGCCGGTCAACCATGGCGGATGGTTGGATGCGCATATGATTTTCTTTCCCTTCCTCATAATCATGCAAAAAGCCCCTTTTCCCGAACAGAAAAAGGGGCGGAGATCATGTAGCCGCGTTCTTATCTGTCAGGAGAGCTCCTGCTGGAATTGGCACAGCACCCGCGTAAATTGCTTCGCGGATCCGCTGCCGGGCTTCATCGGGCCAGTCCCTCCACCTCTCTGGATAAGTAAACAGAATCTATTCACTTTTGAATTGATTTCATACTACTTGAGCGCGTGGGGAGTGTCAAGCGTGTAGCCCGTCTCCGGCTAGTGCCTCTGTGCCGAAATCGTCGGCTTCAACTCCGGCCGCTTGATAAATGACGCGTACACCGCAAAGAAGAGCACGGCGAGGAGCGCAAGCGCAGCCATCGCGTAGAACATCCCTTTTGCCGCTAAGGCTTCAAAGGTCACAGCGCCGAGCAAGGGTCCGATCATCCGTCCGGCCGATCCCACTCCGCCGATCAATCCCTGAATCAAGCCTTCTCGCCCGGCCGGGGCCAGTTCGGCTGCAATCGTCGGGACTGCCGGCCATACCAGCATCTCTCCCAAGGTGATGATGAACATGGCTGCGAAAAACCCTGCGTAGACCGTAGTCTGGGAGAGAATGAGCATGGACAGGGAAAAGAGATAGCCGCCCAGCAGCATCTGTGCCCGCAAGCTGCGGGCAAAATGCCGGATCACCCATGAGATCAGCGGCTGTCCGAGCAGGATCAAGGCGCCGTTCAGCGTCCACAGCAGGCTGTACTGCTTCAGCGTGATGCCGAGCGTCTGCATGTAGGCGGACAAAACGGTCGTCCACTGCACGTAGATCACCCAGCAAACCAGCAGGCCGGCCGACAAGATGGCCAGCGCCACCCATGCCACAGATTTTGCGGCCGCGACATCGGGATGGGCAGCGGTGCTCGCCGTAGGTGCTGCGGCAGGCTCCTTTTTGCCCGCAGCTGCGGGCGTCTGCCCAACTGTGGCTGCGGGCGTCTGCCCGATTGCGGCTGTAGACGTCTGCCCGGCTGCTGCTGCGGGCATCTGTCGGACTGCCTCTGCAGCCCCCTCCCCACCCGCGGCTTCTGCCGCTCGGGCATTGTCCCTAGGGCGTCCTTTTTCCAGATCATATGAGCGGTTCAAGACGAGGAACACCACGAGCACCAGCACTTGCAGCCCGCCATTGCCATAGAAGGTCCACGCGAACGAGATGCTCGCCAGAATGCCGGCGGCTCCCGAACCGATGGCGCCGCCGACATTGAGCGCCACGTAGACCATATTCAGCCCTTTGCGGCCGCCCTCCGGCCACAAAAGGCCAATCAAGGCATTGAGCACCGGAAACATGATTCCGGAGAAAAAACCGTTCAGCGGCAGAAGGATCGTGTAGACCGTAAAATCGGTGGTAAATCCCAGGCCGATGGCGACTACCACCGCCCCTGCCGTGGCTGCCGACAAGGTGAGCATTTTTCCCCAGCGGTCAAAAAGCATCCCGCCGATCACGCTGCCCACCAGGTAAGCGCCCTGATTCAGCATCAGTACACCCCCGGCTACCGCCAGAGACTTTCCGAGAAAATCGTGAATGTAGATCGTGACCAGGGGCCAGATACAGGCCATCCCGGTAGAATGAATCACCGCAGCGATGGCCAGAAGCCGTATGCTGCGCGGATAGGAATTCCATAATCGGCTCATGTGTGGGTTATGCCTCGCTCCGGTGGAAGTCTCCGCTCTTGCCGCCCGTTTTTCGTTCCAGGTAGGTAGGGCCGATGACCATGCCCTTATCCATCGCTTTGCACATGTCATACACCGTGAGCGCTGCCGCGGCTGCGGCTGTCAGCGCCTCCATCTCGACGCCGGTCTTGCCTGTCGTTCGGACCGTCGCCTCGATGTCCAGTGTCACATCGTCCCCATATGAAAAGCGAATGTCGATTCCGGTCAGCGGGAGCGGATGACACATCGGGATGATGTCCCAGGTCTTTTTCGCCGCCATGACGCCCGCCACCTGGGCGACCGCCAGCACATCCCCCTTGGCGATCTGTCCTTCGCGAATGCGCTGGAGCGTTTCCGGCTTCATCGTAATTTTGCTGACAGCAACCGCTTCCCGCTTGGTAATCTCCTTGTCGGATACATCTACCATTTGGGCGCGCTGCTGTTCGTTGAAATGGGTCAATTGGTCGCTCATCGCTCTGATATCCTTTCCTGTGCGGCACTCCGCAACGTCTTCTGCGGAGGCCTCCTGTATCGCCCTGCTATCGGGTGGGGCTGTTACTCTTACCTTACCTGCGCCCCTTCCAGAAATCAATCGGGAATCTTCCGAAAAGACACACCGGGATTTGGCAGTTCCCTGCAATTGTGTTATCTTCACTGGTAGAGAAGATCTTTTTCCTATATGAATATCTGGGGAAATGAGGAGTGCCGTATGCAAATTTCCGTTCTATTGTTTGCCGGTTTGGCCGAGCGGGCAGGTACACGCAGCATCTCTCTAGCGCTGCCGGAGGGTGCCACCGTCCAAGACCTCTTGCAGGCCGTATCCAGCCAGTATCCCGCACTTTCTTCCCTGTTGGGAAGCTGCTTCATCTCGCTCAATCAGGAATACGCGACGCCGGACAAAACGATCCAGGCCGGAGACGAGATCGCCATCCTGCCTCCGGTGAGCGGAGGACAGGAGCCTCGGTTCGCGATTACCACCGAGCCTTTGCAGGTCGAAAAACTGATGAAGCTGGTCATGAATCCCCATGCGGGCGCCGTCCTCTCCTTTGTCGGGACGGTACGCGAATTTACCCATGGACAGCGCACCGTCTCGCTCTCGTATGAAGCCTATGAGCCGATGGCGGTGGAAAAAATGAAACAAATCGCGCGTGAGATTGAGGAGCGTTGGCCGGGTGCCCAGGTCGCCATGCATCACCGAATCGGCGATATGGCCATCGAAGAGATCGCCGTCGTAGCCGTCGTGGCTACTCCGCACCGGAAGGCGGCCTTTGAAGCAGGCGAATACGCGATCGAACGCTTAAAACAAATCGTTCCGATATGGAAAAAGGAAATCTGGGAGGACGGCAGCGAGTGGAAAGGCCATCAGCAAGGGCCGTGGAATCCGATCGCGCTCCCGGATGACGGAGAAAGGAGCTAACCTCTTTGCATACCCGCTATTCCCGTCAAATCCTGTTTGCCCCCATCGGCCGCACCGGACAGGAGCGGCTGGCGAAGAGCCGTGTAGCCATCGTCGGCATGGGCGCGCTGGGAACCGTCTCGGCCAATCACATGGTCCGCGCAGGCGTAGGCTTTGTCCGCATCATCGACCGCGATTTTGTCGAGCCGAGCAATCTGCAGCGGCAGATGCTCTACGATGAGGAGGATGCCCGGCAGCATTTGCCCAAGGCGATCGCCGCCCACGCCAAACTGACCCGGATCAACTCCGACGTGACGATTGAGCCTGTCGTGGCCGACCTGACCGCCTACAATGCCGAGTCCCTGCTGGCCGATGTCGATCTGGTGCTGGATGCGACGGACAACTTTCAGGTGCGCTATCTGGTCAATGACGTTTGCGTAAAGCACGGCATCCCTTGGGTGTACGGCGGCGCCGTGAGCGCCACCGGCACATTTACCGCGATTCGGCCCGGCATCACGCCATGTCTTCGCTGTCTCTTTCCGGAAGCGCCCAACCCCGGGGAAATGGCTACTTGCGATACTGCCGGCGTAATCGGTCCGATCATTCACATCATTGCTTCTTATCAGGCGACGGAGTCCTTCAAGCTGCTCGTGGGAGACGAGGCTGCGCTCAATCCCTATCTGGAGCATTTCGATCTCTGGAACAACCAGCATCAGCAAATCAAGGTGAGCGGCAGCAGACGCGCCGATTGCCCGACATGCGGACAACGGCAGTTTTCCTTTTTGCAGCCGGATTCGCAGGATGGACAGGCGGTCTCCCTCTGCGGACGGGACACGGTGCAAATCTCCCCCGCCGCGGACACCTCGCTCGATCTGGAAAAGCTGGCGGAGAGGCTCTCCCCGCTCGGGCAGGTGGAGCGCAACAAGTTTCTCCTGCGGTTCCATGCCGATCCGCATACGCTGGTGGTATTTCCCGACGGCCGCGTGCTCGTGCAGGGGACAGACGACGTGAGTCTGGCCCGCACGCTGCATGCCAAGTATATCGGCGCCTAGACGCTTTCCCCTTTGCACACAAAGAAGTCCCCTTTCCCGGCGAAAGAGGACTTCTTTTTCATTATTATGGCAAGGGCGAGGCCGCTGGCACCGTTCCCGGTTTCTCTCCCCCTCCCATACGCAATTGCTGGGTGGCGAATTCGCGGTACATGGCATGGCTCGCAAACAGCTCTCCATGCGTGCCTTTCCCATTGGTTTGCCTCGATGAATCCGCGAAAGTGACCGGCCCGCGTGCATGCAAACCGAACAGAATCGGGATAATACGGGAAGTCTGTTGATTCTTCCTGCCTCTGCCAGCAGAACACGAGACAGAGACGCAACCTGCAATAATTTGTATATCGATTGATGAAATTAGGGTAGAAGCCAGGAGACAAATCGAGTATAATAGGGTCGTAACGAAGAAACGAAACTAAGTTTCATCTGATGAAACTCCGAAGAATAGGGAGGTTGTGCACATTGGCTAAAAACGATGCTTACAACGTCAAGTCTTCCCTGCAAGTAGGCGGCAAATCGTACGCGTACTACCGCCTGCAAGGCCTGGAAGAACAAGGAATCGGCGAGATCTCCAAGCTGCCGTTCTCCATCAAAGTGCTGCTGGAAGCGGCTGTTCGTCAATTTGACGGCCGTGCCATTACCAAAGAACATGTACAGCAACTGGCAAACTGGACAAAAGGACGCGACAGCAACAAAGAAGTACCGCTCGCTCCTGCCCGTATCGTCCTGCAAGACTTTACCGGCGTGCCCGCTGTCGTAGACCTGGCTGCCATGCGTATCGCGATGAAGCGCGCTGGCGGCGATCCGAAGCGCATCAATCCGCTGGTACCGGTCGATCTGGTTATCGACCACTCCGTCATGGTTGACGATTTCGGAAACGATCAAGCCCTCGACCACAACATGAAGCTGGAATTCGAACGCAACCAGGAGCGCTACCGCTTCCTGCGCTGGGCGCAAACCGCTTTTGACAACTTCCGCGTCGTTCCTCCTGCGACCGGTATCGTTCACCAGGTAAACCTGGAGTACCTCGCATCCGTGATCGCTACGCGCGAAGTAGACGGCGAACTGGTCGCTTTCCCTGACTCTCTCGTCGGTACGGACTCCCACACCACCATGATCAACGGTCTGGGCGTACTCGGCTGGGGTGTCGGCGGTATCGAGGCAGAGGCAGGCATGCTCGGCCAACCGCTTTACTTCGTCACGCCAGAGGTGGTCGGCTTCAAACTGACCGGCACGCTGAAAGAAGGCGCGACTGCTACCGACCTGGCTCTGACGGTTACGCAAATGCTGCGTAAAAAAGGCGTTGTCGGCAAATTCGTGGAGTTCTACGGTCCTGGCCTGTCCAACATCTCGCTGGCAGACCGCGCGACTGTAGCCAACATGGCTCCTGAATACGGCGCGACCATGGGCTTCTTCCCGGTAGACGCGGAAACGCTCAACTACCTGCGTCAAACCGGCCGCGAGGATTCCCTGATCGAGCTGGTCGAAACCTATACCAAAGCAAACGGCCTGTTCCGCACCGACGAGACGCCAGACCCTGTCTTCTCCGAAACACTGGAGCTGGATCTGTCCACCGTGGTGCCGAGCCTGGCTGGTCCGAAGCGTCCGCAAGACCGCGTCGAGCTGACTTCCATGAAGGAATCCTTCAATGAAAGCCTGCGCGCTCCGATCGAAAAAGGCGGCTTCGGTCTGTCGGAAGACAAGATTGCAAAAGAAGTGCAAGTCAACTACCCGACCGGTGAAACGGCTACCCTGAAAACAGGCTCTGTCGTGATCGCGGCGATCACTTCCTGCACCAATACCTCCAACCCGAGCGTCATGCTGGGCGCAGGTATCCTGGCGAAGAAAGCGGTCGAAAAAGGCCTGAAGAAGCCTCCATTCGTGAAGAGCTCCCTGGCTCCGGGATCCCGTGTCGTGACCCAATACCTGATCGATGCAGGTCTGCTCGACTCTCTGAACACCCTCGGCTTCAACGTCGTCGGCTACGGCTGCACCACTTGTATCGGTAACTCCGGTCCGCTGCCGGAAGAAACCAGCAAGGCCATCGCCGACAACGACCTGACCGTAGCAGCGGTTCTCTCCGGAAACCGCAACTTCGAAGGCCGCATCCACGCGCTGGTGAAAGCGAACTACCTCGCTTCACCTCCGCTCGTGATCGCCTATGCGCTGGCTGGAAATGTAAACATCGACCTGACGACCGAGCCGCTCGGCATCGGCAACGACGGTCAGCCTGTTTACCTGAAAGATATCTGGCCAACACCGCAAGAACTGAACGAAGCCATGGACAAAGCGATGAATCCAGAGCTGTTCCGTGCACAATACGCAAAAGTCTTCACCCAAAACGAAGAGTGGAACAAGATCGATGCGCCAACCGGCGATCTGTACGAGTGGGATGAAAAATCCACCTACATCCAAGAGCCTCCATTCTTCCAAAACCTGACCGGCGATGTCGGCCATATCGACGAAATCCTGAAAGCCCGCACCATCGCGCTGTTCGGCGATTCCGTCACGACGGACCACATCTCCCCGGCAGGGAACATCTCGCCGACGAGCCCGGCAGGCAAATACCTGCAGGAAAACGGCGTAGAACGAAAAGACTTCAACTCCTACGGCGCTCGCCGCGGAAGCCACGATGTCATGATGCGCGGTACTTTTGCCAACATCCGCATCCGCAACCAAGTGGCTCCTGGCACAGAGGGCGGCGTAACCAAATACCTGCCGACCGGCGAAATCATGTCCATCTACGATGCTTGCATGAAGTATCAAGCAGATGGCACGCCGCTGGTGGTTCTGGCCGGTAAAGAGTACGGTACCGGTTCTTCCCGTGACTGGGCAGCCAAAGGTACCTTCCTGCTCGGCATCAAAGCCGTTATCGCAGAAAGCTTTGAGCGTATCCACCGCTCCAACCTGGTCGGCATGGGCGTATTGCCGCTGCAATTTGCTGACGACCAAGGCTGGAAGTCGCTCGGCATCGACGGTACGGAAACCTTCGACATTCTCGGTCTGTCTGACGAAGTACAGCCGGGTCAGCGCGTCAAGGTAAAAGCGACTCGCCAAGACGGCAGCAGCTTTGAATTCGATGCGATCGTCCGTCTGGACAGCTTGGTAGACGTGGACTACTACCGCAACGGCGGCATTCTGCAAACCGTGCTGCGCCAGCTGCTGGACGAAGGCAAACCGGTTACGGCGTAAGCAGCCGTCCTTGCCTGAAAAAGAGTTACCTTGCAAGTAAGCAGCAGAAATATCCCGAACGTTTTACAGCACCCACCCACCCAAAACAGGCAGCCATCGTCTCCGGACGGTGCGCTGCCTGTTTGTTTATGTGGCTGGGAGTTGTCGACGCCAGGGGCCGAATGTATGTTCCGGTAGAAAGGAGGCATGCTATACGGGAAGGAGGAATGACACCATGGATCAAAAGAACTTTGAGGAGATTTACGAGGCGTACAAAGCGAGGGGCGAGCAAGAGGCCCGGCAGGCCGCGCAGGAAGGGAGTGCCCCTCAAGGAGCCACGGGACAAGGGCAGCAGGCAGCTGTCGACCAGATGAGTACCTCCCCTGTCACCACCATGCTGGGCGGGGCTCCATCCGCCAGTCTCGGCGCTGCTCCGTCTGCAGGCCACGGTGCGCCTTCACCCGCCGGCCTCGGCACCGCCCCATCTGCCAGTCTCGGCGAAACGCCACCTGCCGGTCTCGGCGCAGCACCCCAGCCCTCATTTGGCGCCACTCACCTGTCCAGCCCCGGCACTGTGCCAACTGGCGGCGGCAAAGAGCAGATCGTCGCCGTGCGGAAAAACGAAGATGGCGATTTGATCGCCTTCAAGACGAATTCGGGGCGGGAGCTGGACTACGTAACAGCGCTCGAGGAGGCAAAGGCAGGCCGTCTCGCGCACGTCGATGTTTTTCACAAATACGGGCGCGATATACTACGCAGCGAGCCTGACGGTATCAAGGAAAATAACCTGGACAATCTGCCTTCGTTTTAGTCGGCTCTCTCTCCTTTCTGTTATCATAGAGTGGACGAATTCTCTGCTTAGAAAGGATCAAAGCCATGAGGTTACCACTCACCCTGGAGATGATCAAGTCGCTGTGCGGCCGCATTTCATATGAAAAAGGAAAAGCCTATTATCAGGCGGGGAAAGTGACGCTTACCGTCATCGATCCCGCCTCTTTTGCATTCAAAGGCACGGTAAAAGGCAGCGCAGGCAGCTTCCAGACAGCCATTCATTTTGCCCAGACGGGAGTTGTGGATGCATCCTGCACCTGCCCCTCGCTGGATTCATACGAGCAGCGCTGCCAACATATTGCAGCCATGCTGTTCTCTCTATACGAGCTTCAACAGGACGGACAGCTGGATAACAGGACACCCCTTCCCTCCCCGGCTTCCCCCTCTGCTTCCCCGGACGAAGCGGCCGGGATCAGCGAGAGAGATGTTCAGTTGACCAATCGCCTGCTGGCTCTCTTTGCCGACCAGGGACGCCGCTCTGAAAACAGCCTCCGCCCCTTGTTCGATGCCAGAGAAGTCCTGGAGGTACAGTTCATCCTCAAGCCTTTTTCCTATGGGTACCGCAAGCACATGCTGGGGATCGAGCTGAAAATCGGGCCAAAACGGCTCTACATTGTGCAAAAAATCCGGGAGTTTCTGGGCAGGCTTGAGCTGCGGGAAGCGCATCTCTTTTCCAAATCATTTGCCTATGATCCCGCTCTGCACCGCTTTCGCCCAGAGGATGATGCCGTCCTCACGCAGCTCCTCCAGATCTGCCGAAATGAAAACCTCTACCGGGAAACGGCCAGCCCCTATGCCCCTGCAGCCAAAAGCATTTGCGGCGAGCGCATGCTGCTGATCCCCCCTGATTCCTGGCAGGCCTTGTGTCCGCTGCTATCGGCCGCTCCCTCGGTCCAACTCATCCAGGGCGACCAGGCGTATGACGGCCTTCGGCTGACGGACGGACCGCTGCCGCTCCGCTTCTCCTTCGACGAAGCAGCGGGCGGCCTCTACCGGATGGAAGTCGACGGCCTGGATGAGCTGATCGTCCTGGAAGCCTACGGCGTGGTGCTGCACGAGGGAGTGCTGCATGCTGTCGAAGCCGAGCACGGCAGCCGTCTGTCCGCGCTGAAGCAGGCTCTCGCCGCTTCCCACACGCCGCAAATTCGGATGACCCCTGCACAAATGCAGCCCTTTTTCACGCAGGTCATTCCCCATCTGATGAAGCTCGGCCGCGTAGAGATGGCCGAAGCCGTATCGGCGCGCATAGTGCGCACGCCTCTTGTGGCCCGTCTCTATCTCGACCGAGTCCGTGATCGGCTGTTGGCCGGTCTGGAGTTTCAGTATGGCGATATCGTCATCAATCCGCTCGAAGGAGACGGACCTGGCCGCGGCAGCGACCGCATCCTGATGCGAGACGGGGAGCGGGAGCGGCGCATCCTGGAGCTGATGGAGCGCGCCTCCTTCACCCGGACGGAAGGCGGCTTTTTCCTCGTTGACGAGGAGGCCGAATACGCGTTTCTCTACTATCTCGTCCCTCAGCTGGAAGGCCTGGTGAACATCTTCGCCACCTCCGCTGTCAAAACGAGGCTGCATCGCCCTTCCGCCCCGCCGAAGGTGCATGTGGACAGGGAGGAGCGGACCGATTGGCTGGCGTTTCGCTTTGAGATCGACGGCATCCCCGAGCGGGAGATCCGCCAGCTACTCCAGTCCCTCCAGGAAAAACGCAGGTATCATCGACTGCCAAACGGCGCTCTCCTGCCGCTGGAGACGCCCGATTATGAAGAGCTCCGCCAGATCATGAACGGGATCGTGCTGCAGATTGGCGAAGGCGAAGGAGCTGCCTTCCGTCTGCCCCTCATGCGGGCGCTCCCGGTTCTGGATGGCGGGCGGCAGGGACATGTACTCAAGCTGGGCAGAAGCCTGCGGCGCTTGCTGGAAGACCTGCGGAATCCCGACAATCTCGATTTTCCCGTTCCCGCGCAGCTTGCACCTGTGATTCGCGATTATCAGGCGTACGGCTATCAATGGATGAAAACGCTGGCTCACTACCGCTTCGGCGGTATCTTGGCGGATGAGATGGGGCTGGGCAAAACCTTGCAGAGCATTGCATATCTCGCCTCCGTAACAGACGAGATCCGCGCGCAAGGACGGCCCGCGCTCGTCGTCTCCCCCGCCTCGCTCATGTACAACTGGCGAAATGAACTGCGCAAATTTGCGCCCGCGATCCGGACGGTCATCGCCGACGGCAGCAAGGCCGAACGGCGCGATGCCCTGGACCGCGCCTCCGAAGCCGATGTGATCATCACCTCCTACCCGCTGCTGCGCAGAGATCACGAGTGGTACGCCGAGCGCAGCTTTCATACGCTGATCCTCGATGAAGCGCAAGCCTTTAAAAACCATGCGACGCAGACGGCACAGGCGGTCAAGTCGCTGGGGGCCGAGCATCGATTTGCGCTGACCGGGACCCCTGTCGAGAACAATCTGGAGGAATTGTGGTCGATCTTTGACGCTGTCTTTCCCGCCTTGTTTGCGGGCAGGAAATCCTTTCACGAACTCCCCCGTGAGCAAGTGGCCAGACGGATCCGCCCGTTTCTGCTGCGCCGCCAAAAAGCGGACGTGCTCGGGGAACTGCCGGAGAAAATCGAGATGCTGCAGGCCTCTCAGCTGCTGCCCGAGCAGAAGAAGCTGTACCTGGCCTACCTGGCCAGACTGCAGCAGGAGACGCTCAAGCATCTGCGCGAGGACAGCTTCGAAAAAAACCGGATCAAAATTCTGGCCGGTCTCACCCGGCTTCGCCAGCTTTGCTGCCATCCGGCCCTGTTCGTCGAAGGCTACCGCGGCGGCTCGGCCAAACTGGAGCAGCTGCTGGAGCTCGTGGCGGAGTGCCGCCGCGCCGGCAAACGCCCGCTGATCTTTTCCCAGTTCACCGAGATGCTGCGTCTAATCGCCAAAGAGCTGGGCTATCAGGGAGTGCCGTTCTTCTACCTGGACGGACAGACGCCGGCTGCCGAGCGCGTCGAGCTATGCAGCCGGTTTAACGAGGGAGAGCGGGACGTGTTTCTCCTCTCTTTGAAAGCGGGAGGAACGGGGCTCAATCTGACCGGAGCGGATACCGTGATCCTCTACGATCTCTGGTGGAATCCCGCTGTGGAGGAGCAGGCGACAGACCGTGCTCACCGGATCGGCCAGAAAAACGTGGTGCACGTCATCCGCCTGGTGACAGAGGGGACAGTCGAGGAGAAAATGCATGAGCTGCAGCAGAAAAAGAAGCATCTGCTGGAGGAAGTGATCCAGCCCGGTCAGGAGGCGGTCTCCTCTCTGTCGGAGCAGGAGATTCGCGAGATATTGATGCTCGGGTCGTGAAAACGACCGTCACAGATTTCGGCCGTGCCCGAATAAACGACCGCCCCATTGCGTCAAGCGGGGCGGTCGTTTTGTGCGTTTATTCCGTTCCTCAAAAAGCATCCGGCGTGGGCACAGCCGGCTCATTCTGCCCGCCCAGTCTCCGCCTGGCCGTCTCTCTGGCGCCCACTGCCGGAACGTGCTTGCCCGCTTTGGCCAGGCCGTAGACCGGCATATTGACGTACATGCATTCATACCTGCCATCTTCGACCAGGTAGGTCTCATGGAAAAAGCCCACCTTTCCCATACGGGCTGCCTTTTTGTTAAAATCGCGCCATGCGTTCAGATGCGCGGCACTGCCTCGCGCGTACTGCTCCAGCTGGTCATACGAGCGCCAATACTGAATCATGACCGGCCCGCGGCCACCCCAGAAAAAGGCTGCGTCCAGGAAGCCGAGCTCCCTGTTTTGATACAGCTCCCGCAGCATCCTGTTCATCGCCTGGATGATGGGCAGCCACTGATGGACTGCGAGCCAGTTGTTGATGTGAAGGCCGATGACGAACACCACGAACGGCCCTTCCATCTCTGCTGTATGCCGACCTGCCACGAATTTTCCCATCGTTACCACCTACCTAAAGCAAAAGTTTGAGATGCAACTCGTAAAACCGGAAGAAATCTTGGGATTGGTAGAGATGGGCGGTCAGGTACGCTCCGTAGAAGATCGTAAACAACCCGATCACCATCTCCTCCACCCCGCGTCCTTCGGCAATCTCCCCGTCCGCAATGGCCTCCTCCACGCAGCGCTGAAACAGATGCTGCAGATCCGGGACGATCGCCCGTGCCTGCTCCTCTTTTCCGGGATAATACAGATGAATCTCTGCATCGGACAGCTCCGGCATGCACGGATGCATCTTCACCTCGGATAGAAATCCAATCAGGCTGAGCATAATCCCCGGCACTTCTCTGGCGCTCTCATCCACCTTTTGAAAGAGGTGCCGCAGCGCCTGGGTGCCTCGCTTGGGCGACTCCGCCAGCTCCATCAACCGATCCGTCAGCCAGAGGCACATGAAGTAGAGGAGCAGGTCCTCCTTTTGCGGAAAAAACTTAAAAAACGTCACCTTGGAGACTTCTGCCCGGCGACAAATGTCTTCCACGTACACATGCCGAAACGACCTTTCGCCAATCAATTCCAGGCAGGCCTGGAGCAAAGCCTGCTTGGTCTTTGCCTTTTTCCACTCACGCAAGGGAATCTTCTGCACCGTCAAAAAGCTCCTTTTTTTTCTAATATGTACTCGTATTAATAAATTAACTCGGGTAAACATTTCTGTCAATCCCCATTTACCAAGCGATAACTTTCTATCTCCGCTCTCCGGGCATTCGCATATGATGGCTGGGAAGAGATCCGAAGGAGAGAATCGCGTGAAAATCTGTTTTTCCTGTCCGCTGGAGTCGTTTAAGCCCAAAGGAAATGTATTGCAATTTTTTATCATGCTGCAGGCGATTGACCGTGAAGTGGAGCGCCTGTCTCCCCGGCAGCAAGAGGATTTTGTCCTGCACTGCGTGCTCCCTTTCCGATACGTCAATGGCATGGGCGGCTTTCACTTTCGGCATGTCCGTTTTTACCAATCCGACGAGCTGAATCGGAAAATCATCCGACTGGACCGGAGCTATAACTATGATTTCATCTTTATTCGCGGTAGGACACAGGCCCGGGAGTTTGTGAAGAAAAAGCCCTCGCTGGGGAAAAAGCTGCTGTTCCTCTCGATTCACTACAATCTGAAGGACCCGATCATCATGCACAAGGTCGATCATCTGTTCAAGAACTGCCGCATGATTTTTTTCCAAACCGTGCCCAACGCCAGACGCTATCGCGATTATCTGGAGCGAAAGACGAGCTACTCTGCGCACGAGCTGGATCGCAAAATCCATGTTCTGCCCCAGTTCGTGGAGAACTTCTCCAGCGATGAGCACTCCTCCATCCAGCCGAATTCGCCGCTCGATCTGATCGTCGCCGGAGTGATTCGGCCCCGCTACGGGCTTAATAAAGCCGTGCGCGCCATTCGCCTGATCCGCAAAGAAACGCCCCAAGCCAAGCTCCATGTGCTGTATCCCTCCATCGTCGGCCGTTACCGCAGACGGGCGCAAGAGTTGCTTCGCTCGCCAGGGGTCGTGGATCACGGACAAAAGTCGATGTGGCAAACCAAACGGATGATCCTAAAAAGCGGGATCGGGCTGGCGCTGATCTACGACAGCACGCCGGATAAAAATCCTTCGCATTCTTATCTTTCCCGCGTACTGGAGTACATGGGGCTGGGCGTGCCCGTGATCACGACGAAAACCGTCGGCAATGTCCACCTGCTGGGAGAGAATTACCCGCTGTTCGTTCGCGACGAGCACGACATCCTGGAATGCTACCGGAAACTCTCCGACCCGGCCTATTACCAGGAGATGTGCCGCTACGTCAGCAGCCGCGGGAAACACTATCTGGCCGAGAATGCGGTGAAGCCGTTTTGGAACCTGCTGCTGAGCGAGTGGCAAGCGATGAACGAACAGAAAAGTAGAGTAGAGAACTGAAACTTTTGGGCGACCATATGGTCGCCTTACTCATTTCAGCTCCCCCTCATCAAACCGTACGTGAGGTTTTCCCTCATACGGCTTTCCGATGCTCTTCTTTCTTTGGCATTCGGTAGTCCTCTCCGGCAAGTTTCACCAATGATCCCCGTGTGGCTTTCATTACCTCCCCGACCCTGGAATGCTTGTTTCGCACATTCCCTTTCTTGTTAACGAATAGCGTCAGCCTTTCTATTACATACCAATCAATTCTGTTTAACCATCTTGCTGCTATAGTTGAAATTGAATAGTAGTTCTTGAATCCCTTAAGCTTTCGATTAAGCCCTTGTACCACCTCATGCAGCGGCCAGTACAACTTGCTGCGCGGTTCGGTGTACATCTTAATTTTCCGTCTCATTTCTTTCATTGCTTTCTTGCTTGGAATATGTGACATGACATATATCCTTTTTCCACCTTTAATGAGAACGGGAAATTTTCGATGATGAAAACCGAGGAAGTCAAAGCCTGCGGTGTTGTCCCAGATATTGATCAATCGAGACTTTTCCTTGCTAAGAGTCAGGTCAAGTTTGCTCATAATGGCCTTTATAACCTGAATGCTTTCCAAGGCATCCTTTTTCGTCTTGCACATGACCACGAAATCATCGGCGTATCGAACTAATTTGCCAAGATGAGAAAATTGTTTCTCCCAGATTGTATCCATGTAGTTGAGGTCAATAGCGTTGCATTAAATTCGAACCCTTCTCTGTTATTCTAAATTGTGCTAAAAATGTTAAATTAAAGACGTCCATTGCAAGAAAAAATCTCCATAATTAGGGTAGCAGGTAGTCCTGTCCAAATCCCTAATCATAGGAGATCACGCATGGACAAGGATACACTACTTTCGTCATTTGGTAAATGGGTTGCACCCTTAAATGCAAAAATAATTTCCGACTGGACCACAGAAACCGGCGAAGACAAGTATGTGAAGAAGCTTACCACTCTAGCGTACCTTCTCATCTTCATGGACGCTCAGCTGAATCAGCGCAAGGCTTTGCGGGACATTGTCACCGAAATTGAGAATAACGAAGCCTTCCAGAAAGAACTCGGCATCACCTCCATCAGTATTTCGCAGCTTTCCAGGAAGAACAACAAGCTGTCGCCGGAACTTTTACAGCAGCTATTTGTCGATCTGGTCGCTCAGGTCACTCGCATTCGCACGCCTGCCGCTGGGCGAGTCGGTACGGTTAAACTGCTGGATTCCACGACCATGAGTCTGTGTCTTAGCAAGTACAAGTGGGCAACGTACCGGAAAACGAAAGCCGGCGTGAAACTCCACTTACGCGTGACCTTCTGTGATCCGGATACGGTCTATCCGGAGAAGGCCGTGCTCACTCCGGCCAAGCCGTCAGATCGCACCCAAATGGATGCGCTCATCGATGAAACCGGCGCTACTTATGTATTTGACCGCGGCTACGTGGACTACGAGAAATACGACCAGTACTGCTGGGATGGAGTCTTCTTCGTTACTCGGTTGAAAGACAATGCTATTGTCGAAGTGATGGATGAATTTCCAACAGCGGAAGGCTCGGTCATGACTCGGGATCGCATGGTGAAGATCGGCAAAGGGGCCAAACAGATGAAGCATGTTCTTCGCCTCATCGAAACCGTCGATTTAAAAGGAAATCCCATCCGAATCATAACGAACCGATTCGATCTGACCGCTGAAGAAATCGGCGACTTGTACCGCAATCGCTGGAAGATTGAAACCTTCTTCCGATGGTTGAAGCAGCATCTGAAGTTGACGCGATTCTACGGTGAAGATGAAAACGCCGTATGGAACCAGATCCTGATTTGCCTGATTAGTTACTGCCTTCTGCTCCTGATGAAACTGGAGCTCTCGACAACTAAGTCGCTGCTTGATCTAAGCCGACTACTAAAATCGAATCTCACCAAGTCGTGGGAAGTTTTTAAAGCGGCTGTATTTCGAAAACCAGCACGCACTTCGAAAGGTCGGCAGAAGGTCGTAAAGAGCTAAGGCAACGCAAAGCAAGAAAAGGTAATCAGCACCTTGAAATCCTATATATTACCAAATGGACAATGACTGCCTTGCATGCATAGCCCCCTTAACTTTTTAGCCTATACGGCGGCAGGTCCGTTTTCAGAAAATTCTATAAACGATAGAAAAGCAATGTTTATGCAACGCTATTGAGTTGAGGTAAATGTTCGCAAGCAGCGGCGAAATTACTCCTCCTTGCGGAGTTCCCCAATCCGTTTCATGGAACTGTACACCTTCCATGACACCTGCTTGCAGCCATTTTCGAATCAGTTTTAGTACTCTGCGGTCCGAAATCCTTTGCTCAACCAGTTTCATCAGCTTCTCCTGATTGATGTTGTCAAAGTACCCCTTGATGTCTACATCAACTACCCAATATGCCTGTTTGCTCGCTTTTCTGATTTGTGCAATCGCCTGGTGGGCATTTCGTTTCGGTCGGAATCCATATGAGCAATCTTTAAAGTCCGCCTCGAAAATTGGCTCAATGACCATTTTGGTTGCCATTTGGACAACTCGATCTCGTATCGTCGGGATGCCAAGCGGTCTTTGCTTCCCATCCGCTTTTGGAATGTACGTGCGTCGAACTGGTGCCGGATGGTACCGTTTTCTCTTTAGGTCGAGGTAGATTTCATTGAGGAATTTACTCTCTCCGTATTCATGTACAATTCTTTCGATTGTCTGTCCGTCCACTCCGCCGCTTCCTTTGTTGGCACGCACTCTGCGCCATGCTTCGGCGAGGATGTCAGGACGATACACCTTGTCATACAGAGCATGAAATCGCCGTTTTGGATTTTCCTTGGCACAAAGATATAGGGTTGTCCAAAGTTGTCGAGCTTTTGCATCGGTGTAGTTAGCAAGTTTACTTGCATTCACTCACTCTTACCTCCTTTCAACCCGTGAACAAAGCAGGGCTCCTTTCCTCCATGGAGTTTTGTTGTCTCCACTTCTCTGGTACTATGAGCCCCTCCGACTCCCTCTCTGCCGTCCACCACTTCCCTTACGGTTATAGGTTTCCGCTTTACACTCCGACGGAGTGTGCAAAGTAGGGTCTCCCCAGTTCCGTTCCTTACTTTCTCAGCATACCGTTCCCCTTACCCCGAGAGGTTCTTGAGTGCTGCGATCCAAGTTCTACACACCTTCCGTGGCCTTCGCCCACTTCCCCCAGGCTCGGCTCCTCCTTGTCCATCTTACAATGGTCTTTCTTAACGAGGCGGCAGGATTCACTTTATGTTACGGTCTGCTGATTTGCTTGCACCCTTTCGGGTTACTTTGTCACAGGGCTTCAACCTTAGGATCACTCCACCAGTTGCCTGTCAGCTACGAGGCGACTTGGCTCTTACCTCGGTTGGACTTTCACCAACTAGCAATTAACGGCTTGCTGGGCACGCGGGCAAAGAAAAAAGCAAAGCTGTCGTAGCCAGCTTTGCTTTTTTGCTTGATCGCCGCCCTGTTGCGCGGTAGCTGATCGCTTCGGCGTTGCACAAAGTTCACTTCAGCATTTTGCCCATGCGGTACGCAGCTTCCTTGATCGGCCCGGAGATCTCCACCATTCTCTCCACTGTCAGGCGATTGGACGGGCCGGAGACCGCGAGAGCCGCCACCAGCTTCCCGTTTCGGTTGAAGATCGGGGCCGACACGGCGGCTGCCCCCAGCTCCCGCTCCTCGACACTGGTGGCATAGCCCTGCTCGCGAATCTGCTCGAGCTGTTCGATGTAGGCAGCCCGGTCGATCGAAGCCGGCCATGACGGATCGTTCAGCACTTCTTCCTTTACTCCGGGGTCGGCATAGGCCACCAGCACCTTGCTCGAGGCCCCGACAGCCAGCGGCATTCGCGCTCCGATGGGGGCCACTCTGCGGATCGCCTGGTTGCTCTGAACAGCCTGAATCCGGATCCGCTCCAATCCGTCCCGCACATACAGGCTGATCGTCTCTCCGACCGCATCCTTGAGACGTTCCATCTCCGGGAGCCAAATCGTCGCCGGGTCATCGGAGTGGCTCATATTGGCGGAGAGCTCCCACAAGCGAAAACCGAGCCGATATTTCTCGGTTTGCGCATTTCGGATCAAAAAGCCCTTGTTCTCCAAAGTGGCGAGTAAGCGGTGCACGGTGCTCTTGTGCAAAGACAGCCTCCCGGCAATTTCGCTCAGACTCAAATCAGCCGAATCCGTAAAGCAAAGCAGGATATCCAATGCTCGCTCTACGGCTCGCACATTCGCTTTCTGTTCTTCCATCTCTCCACCTGCTCACTGTAATGTCACTCTTATGTTTCACCAGACGAAATTGAGTTCTATTTTAAAGTATACGAAAAAAAGCGGGTCCGCGTAAAGAGCATGCACCTAATTTTCCCCCGCGAGGACATCTCCCCATCCCGCTCGCTTCCCAGACACATAGAGTAACAGAGAATGAACAAGGGATGGAGGGATGGCCAGTCGTGACTGGATACAATGAATCCAAGCTGAAAAAGTACGCCGTGCTGCGCAGACATGCCCGCTTGGCCCGCGCGCTTCCGCACACCCGCCGTTTTTCCAAAGAGGCGCTGCGCCAGTTTATGAAAAGCTACCGCAAAGTGATCGCCAAACCCGCAGCAGGCAGCGGCGGGGCCGGCGTCATCCTGATCTCGAATCTGGGCGGGAATCGATACCGGGTGCACCGGGGCTATCGCACACGGGTCGTCCACGGCAAAGCAGGCACCTATCGCTACATCCGCAAGCGGATCAAATCGCAATATTTGGTGCAGCGGGGCATCTCGCTCGCCCGCGTCAGCGGCAGACCGTTTGACATCCGCGTCATGGTGCAGCGGCGCAGCGGCTCCGCGTGGGTCGTGACGGGCATGCTGGCCAAAGTGGCGGGACCGGGCTACATTATCACCAACATCAAGCGGAGCGGCGGGAGGGTGCTGCCTCTGCGGACGGCCATCCTGCGCTCTGGCATTCGCTCCGCCTCTGCCGACCACTTGATCGCCCGCTTGAAAGAGATTGCCATCGCCTCCGCCAAACAACTCACCACCTACTATGCCAATCAAAAGGTGTACGGTCTGGACATGGCGCTGGATTCGTCCGGCCGGGTCTGGATCATCGAAGCGAACCTGCGACCGGATATCAGCCTTTTCCTCAAGCTGAGTGACAAAAGCCAGTATCGACGCATCCGCTCCTATCCCCGCTGATCTCCCGTCCGTTCTGCCCAATGGCCCATTTGGACAAAAATGCCCCGACCGATGATCGCGTCGAGGCATTTTTCCTTACGGGTCTCTTTTCGCTTAAAAATCAATATGATCCGGGTCCGGACCAAAACGCTTATCCTGGTTCAGCGCTTCGATTCGCTCCATCTCTTCGCTCGTCAGCGTAAAATCGAAGATATCTGCATTTTGGCGGATGCGCTCCGGGGTCACCGACTTGGGAATGGTGACGACCCCGTTCTGCAAATCCCAGCGCAGGACGACCTGAGCGGGCGACTTGCCGTATTTCTGGCCGATTTCAGCCAGCACCGGCTGATCCAGATTTCCTTGCATCAGCGGGCTCCACGCTTCCATCTGGATGCCGTTTTCCTTGCAATAGGCGAGCAGTTCCTTCTGCGTCAACAGCGGGTGGTACTCGACCTGATCGACGGCAGGGACGATCTCGCTGTGCTGTTTCAGGTCCTCGAGATGATGCACCTTGAAGTTGCTGACCCCGATCGCACGCACATACCCGTCGCGATAGAGCTTCTCCAGCGCCTTCCAGGTATCCACGTACTTCCCTTTTACCGGCCAGTGCACGAGGTAGAGATCGAGATAGTCCAAACGGAGCTTTTTCACGCTCTCGTCAAACGCCTTCAGCGTCGTCTCATAGCCTTGATCCGTATTCCATACCTTGGTCGTGATGAACAGCTGATCGCGGGCGACACCGCTGTCCCGAATCGCCTGGCCGACCCCTTCCTCATTTCCGTATACCGCGGCTGTATCGATCGCCCGGTAGCCCGTCTCGATAGCCGACAGGATCGCGCGCTGCACTTCATCGCCTTCTTTTACCTTCCAGACGCCCAGCCCCAGCCACGGCATCTTGACGCCATTGTTAAGCACAGTTGTATCTGCCAGATTTGCTGTCATATGACTTCCTCCCGTCCGAGTGGTTTCTGTTCACACGATGGTAGTGTAGCATAACTGCCCCCCCAAAAAAAGGGAACAACTCTCTCCCCGCACCGAAAGGCAAAAAAACGCCGCAAGCCGGGGAATGTCCCCGGCTTGCGGCGGACGGAGATCCGCATCAGGCTGTAGTCTTGAGCAAGCTAGTAGAGGCGTTTCGTATAGGCTTCCTCCAGCGAGCGGGCCATCTCTTCCTCGGTCATGCCGGGCATTTTCACATGGTCAGCCAGCGCTTTGGCCATGGACGGCAGTTCTTCCTTTGCCAACCACTTCTCCGGCGTCCACAAGCCCGAGCGTTTGAACGCCTTGGCGCAGTGAACAAAACACTCCTGCACGCGGACGCCGATCCCGATCGCCGGCACTTTGCCCTGAACCGCCATCTTCTCCAGGATATCCGCATCCCGGATGACAAAAGCCCGTCCGTTAATCCGCAGGGTTTCCTCCAGGCCGGGAATGATGAAGATCAGCCCGATCTGCGGGTTGGTCAGGATATTGCGCATCGAATCCATGCGGCGGTTGCCCGGACGCTCCGGGATCACCAGATGATGCTCGTCGATCACGTGGACAAACCCCGGCGCATCTCCGCGGGGCGACGCGTCACAGTAGCCATCCCTGTCCGCTGTCGCCACGATCAAAAAAGGGGCTTTGGCGATGTATTGCATACAGTGCTCGTCCAGATGCGTAATCACCTTTCTCTTGACGACCTCGCTGGATTCTCCCATCCATTCGCGCAGCTCTGCTTCGGTGGACACGACCTCTCGAAATACATTCTGCTTCTCCTGTGTCATCTGCTCTCCCCGCTTTACTGAATTTTTCATCTATTTTCTCTATCCTAGCACAGATTGGCCGCGATCAGCATCATGGGAGAATCAATCTACGCCATTTTTTATTTTCCTGCGTGCCTGTTCATAAACTGCGAGACCCCGGGAAGAATCCCCGCTCGGGTTGAAAAGCGCGAATCGTCACCAGGAACTTTTTCTTCGCTCCTGTCACATGTGCATCTCTTCGGTATCCAATGCTTGTATGCAACCAGCTCGTCCGTTTTAAAGTCTAGTGAGGCTTGAAATCGCGGCCATAGTGAGAAGAAGCATGTCTCCCTGCTACCTCCGGGCTCCGCCTGCAGGGATGCTGGGACAGTCCGCTCCACTGTCGCTGCGCAGGGAGACATGGGTTTCTTCTCACCGCAGCCCCGGGTCAAAACGGGGTAAGCCCTATATGCTTGTCATAGGCTTCAAATACGGCACGCGTGATGACAGCCGCTGAACGTCCGCCGTACCCGCCCTCTGGTACGATCACGGCCACGGCTAATTTCGGCTTATCTGCAGGTGCATAGGCGATGCTGACGCCATTCGTAATTCTTCGGTGAAATTTCCATTTTGTTTTGGCCTTGCCCGTTTCATCCACTACTTGCTTATAAGGAACGTAGATATCCTGTTCGGAGGTTCCGGTTTTGGCAGCTACCTGATACGGAAGTCCTTCAAAGGCACGAACTGCCGTCCCTCCTGGCTTCGTCACCATCACCATGCCGGCGGTAAGGATGTCCCAGTATTCGTCCGGGTGCGGAAATGTGCTGATGACACTCGGCGCAAAGGAACGGAGCGTCTTTCCATCTGGGCTGATGATGGCTTCCACCATCTGTGGCTTGAGGCGCACCCCTTTATTTGCGATGGTCGCTGCAAACTGAGCCAATTGCATGGCCGTCGCCCTTGCCTGCTGCCCGAAGGAGGCTTGTACCATTGCCGCGAGGGGACCGTATTGCTCACTCATGACCATAAAATCTTCTTTTCCCTTGTTTTCGTAAGGCAAATCCACTTCCGTTTTGATACCGATGCCAAATGCGTGATAATACTTCTGCAAAAGGGATACCGATTCTCTTCCTTTTGTACGGGCCAATTGCTCACCGATTTTGGCCATATAGGTGTTTGAGGATTTTTGCAAAGACTTCTCCGGTGTCAGAATGCCATGAATTTGTCCATTGTCGTTTTTTACTCGATCGGTTCCCTTTCCATATCGATAGACGCCCGGGTCATTCCATCGATCATGCGGGGTGATAATTCCTTCTTGCAAGCCGAGCAGTATCGTGATGGGCTTGAGCACAGATCCGGATGGGACAATCGATCTCGGATGTTTATGGCCTTCCTGTACGGCTTCCTCCCCCGTTAATGGCCTTGTATCATACGGTGCTTCCCGAATCGTTCCATTGGTAACAGACAACTGAATTTGTTCATAGGTTTGCTGATCAGGCCCTTCCATCCATATATTCGGATCGTACTCCGGGTAGCTGACCATCGCCACGATTTTCCCCGTATCGATTTCCATTGCGACGACGTATGCACCCTTTGCATGAGCGGCCTCTGGTATTTTCGCACGCAGCTCTGGAAGAAACTGCCGTATATACTCCCGAACCTCCAGTTGGACACGCTCATCTAAAGTCAGGATCAGATCATTTCCCCTGACAGGGGCCATTCCTTCCAGCTCCCGGATTATCGTTTGATCGGCAGCCACTTCGTACAGCCGGTATCCATTTTCGCCGCGAAGCTCTGTTTCATAAAAAAGCTCAATTCCATCAAAGCCGACAAATTGCGTGGGTAGATAGCGATCCTGTTCTTGTTTGTATCCTTCCATTCCCAAATTTTCCGCGATATGAAAAGGACGGACATATCCGACTGCCTGCACGGCGATCTGTTTGGCATTGTATTTTCTGATGGGCTTTGTTACTACTTCGATTCCTTTCAGCTCTTCACGATGTTCGGCCAATGCAGCGATTTCCAAGGGACCCAGATCCGATTTCAGATCTTTTTCGAGGTATTTCGGCAGCTTGCGCTCCACGCGAATCAACGAGCCATTCACGTAGTCGTATCCAACATCCATTCTCTTCAATATCGTCGCTTTGTCGGTATGGGAGAGAATCGCCTCCAGCCTGTTTGCAATCCAAAGGTAATCCCCTTTTTCCATCGCTTCCTCTTCCCGAAAGACGACGTGAAAAGAAGGAATGCTTTCCGCGATGAGATTCCGGTTGCGATCGTAAATATTCCCCCGCATGGCGGGAACAGCATCTTTTTTTGTGGAGCGCGTAACCAGATCCACTGCGTATTCTTTCCCTTGTTTGATTTGCAATTGGGCTAACCGCAGGATGATGGCTGCAAACAGGAGAAAAACGACGACAAAGATGATCTGCAACCGGGCTACGCGCTTTTTTCGATCTCGATCCAGTATAGTCTCACTCATGTTTTTTCCCCGCTTGATTCAGCACATATGAAAAGATCTTTTTGATCCGCGCGTCGAGGATATGACTCCCACCGCGTCCTCTGACATCCTCCACTATCATCGCGATTAGAAAGTCCGCATGATCGGCATCAAATGCGACGAACCAGCCGTTTTCCTTTCCCAGCTCTCCCTTTTTTTGTTTCAACTCCGCCGTTCCTGTCTTGCCGGCGATCCGCATGCCATTGGTACGGGCTCCCCTGCCGGTTCCCAGCGGGTCTTCCACGACACGCAGCAGGTCTTGGCGAAGCCGCGACGCCACTTCACTCGGCATCACGTCCTCCTTCCAGTAAGCCGGGGTCGACTCGTCTCGAAACAAGCGGGGATAGATCATGCTTCCTTCATTGACAAACGCGCTGTATGCGAGTGAAAGATGCAGCGGTGTCATGGTCACTTCTCCTTGCCCGTAACCTGAGTCCGCCAGCTGAATCTCGTTTGTCATCCCGTCCGTAAACAGCCTGGAAGGTTCCAGCGGATAAGGGATGGGCAGGGCTTCGCCAAAGCCGAACTCTTCCGCTTCCTGTACAAAAAGGTCTTCCCCGATGGCCAGTGCCGCTTGCGCAAAATAGATGTTATCAGAGTAGACGAGAGCCTTTTGAAGATTGACGGGTGCCTGATGGTCACTGACGCGTGTGACGTAGTAATTTCCCCAGGATCCATCCTTTTGCCAGTGCAAGCCTCTCACGTTCATTTCGTCCAGCGGGGAAATGACACCCTGCTTTAAACCGATGGCTGCCGTAATCGGCTTCAATGTAGATCCCGGCGCATAGCCTCGGGTAAAACGGTTGAGCAAGGGCTTTTGCGGGTGCTCGTTGATCCGTTGCCATTCCGCAGCTGACATCCCGGTCACGAAGTCATTCGGATCATACGCCGGAGCGCTGACCAGGGCCAAAATCTCTCCCGTCCGGGGTTGAATGGCGGCGGCAGTGCCCGCGTCCTGCTTGTATTCTTCGTAGATGACACGCTGTAGCTCGGCATCGATGGCAAGGATCAAGTCTTCACCATCTTCTGCATTTTTTTCAGCCAGGACTTTTTTTACCTTTCCCTCTGCGTCCGTTATGGAGATTCGTCCTCCAGGTACTCCCCGTAATTTTTCCTCATAGAGCTGTTCCAAGCCAGTCCTGCCGATCATGTCGGAAGACCGATACCCCTGCAATTTGCGCTTCTCCAACTCTTCTTTCTGTATAACACCCAAATAGCCGATCAGATGGGCAGTTGCCTCTCCATACGGATAATATCTGACCTTTTTCGGCCTCAGCACAATGCCCTGTATATGTTTCAATTGCTCTAAACGGCGATCATCTTCCTGTACGGTGGTTATCCGGATATTGGTGGCGGGGCGTGCCGATTGACTCTGGATAAGTGTCGTCAGCTGGGGAAGAGGCACTTGCAAAAGAAGGCTTACCTGATTTTTCTCCTGTTGCGTGAGTTGCGCCCACTCGTCAGGATTGATGCCGACGTCAATCACCTTTCCGCTGGTTGCAAGCACCCTGCCTGCACGGTCAATAATTTCCCCTCGCTCGGGAGGGATTGTGCTCGCCAATACCTTGTCACCTTCCTGCATGCCCTGGAACAAAAAACTGGGGTCCCAGACGATAAACCAGTCTTTGCGGTTCCCCTGCTTCTCTTTCAGCAAGGTTGCTCTGCCTGTGTAGGTGATCTCCCTGACAAAGGTATTCATGCTGATCCGATAGTGAAAGGAAATCACTCCATCTGCCTCTTGCTTGATGTTTTCCGGAAAGATGGCCTCAACCTTGAGCTCCTTAGCCTCTATACCCTCGTAAATTGTTTGATAGCGCTTGATAAAATGTTCTTTCGTCAATGTGGTTTTGTTTTCCAGTGAGAGCTGTTCGTACATCTCGCCAAATTGTTTCTCCTCCCACTTCCTCACATACTCTGAAAAGACTGCTTTCGCCTGCTCTTCCTCCGACAGCGGCCCGTTCAGCCAATACATTCCCAAGACAGCACCAGAGCCGGAGAGGAGCAAGAACAACAAAACCCAGTAAAACACCCTGATCTTATTCATGATAAAAATTTCCCTCCCCCCGCAAAGGATAGTACAGCCGGCAGCGAAGAGAAATGGATAGACAATCACATATAAATGAAATAACGATGATAAAACGATCATAAGTGGGGGAATTTTCTGTCTATGGAACCATAATAAAAAGAGGCTGTTCTTCAGCCCCTTTTCTACTTTTCCCACATATAGCCATATCGTGGAATAGTTGTCACTCTCTTCCCATGGCGGCCCAATTTTTTACGCAACCGATATACCAGGGCATTGATCTCCGCCCGTCCCACATCAGGGATGTTACGATCCGTTACAGATGACCTCTCCTTCCAAACTGACACCATAATTTCCTCGTAACTAACAGCCTGATTGGCTCGCGAATAGAGAAGGATGAGCAAATCCATATCTTTTCCGGACAGATGGAAGCGGGCATTATCTAGACGAATCTCTCTGCGTTCCAGATGAATAACCAAATCCGTATCCGTTTGCTGATCTGCACAAGCTGCCAGTGGAATCGTGAACTCCTTTGTCGCTTCCAATTCATCCGCTTGCGAAAAGAAAACCAGTTCTGCCACTCCCTTAGCTAATCGAATGCGATCTCCGTTGCGCAGGATTCGCGGATCATCACTTACCGCCTCGTCGTTTACCTCCGTACCGTGCTTGCTGTGCAGGTCGGAAATGACAAAATGCTTGTCCTGTTTCCAAATCTCTGCATGCTTGCGCGAAACGTACGGGTTGGAAAACGCGATGTCAGGCTCGTACCGATTGCCCCTTCGTCCGATCGTATACGTATTTTGGGTGAGGAATATTCGTCTTTGAAACTGTTCAGGGTCTCCTTTTTGGATCAAAAGATAGACGCTGTCTTCCAACCTGCATCACCTCATACGAATGGAAAGTTCCCTCCTTTATTTAGATAAGAAAATTATGGAAAGTCAATACCTTGAAAAAATTTCATTGCATCCTCTTTGCAGAACTGTTATACCTATTCGTGTAAAATGATTACAGTTTAGAGAGGAATTGTTTACCAATATGAACCTTCGAAAGCTGACGCTGTCTCTTGCCATCTGTCTTGTTTCGTTGAGCGGAGGGCAGCAATCCGCCGCTGCCGCAACTACGCAAACCACCATTCTTCTCGACGGCTATCCGCTCCCCTTCCCGACACCGCCGACGACGATCAACGGCACGACGATGGTTCCCTTCCGCGCTATATCCGAAGCAATGGGCATCCGCGTGCAATGGGAAGCACAAACACAATCCATTACCGCAATCCAGTCCACAGACCAAGGGGAAAAAACAGTCCTGATGCAGCTGAACAATCCGCTGGTCACAGTAGATGGACAAACCGTAACGCTCCCGGTAGCGCCGTATGAGACAAATGGAAGCACGCTCATCCCGCTGCGTTTCTTCAGTGAGCAGTTCGGGGCGCAAGTAGACTGGAATCAGGATACCAGAACCGTCTCCATCGCATCGCCGGTACGCGACATGTACGGCATGGCCTTTTACGCCATCTCTTCTTTTTCCCAACGAGAGTTGATGCCAGCCTTTGATTCGGTCGCATTTGGCTGGAGCCGCATTGACCAGGGGGGCAATCTCACACTGACGGGCAAGGATTTTTACTGGCCGAAGCCTGCCGGCGAGGTCACGCCCGAATCGATCATCAGCGATGTCAAGCTGAACGGCTCCGCTCCTTACCTGATGGTGTTTGCCGGGGATGCAAACGGCGAGCTGACCCTGCTGCTTGAAAACGAAGGCTTGCAAGAAAAGGCGATTGCACAAATGCTCAGCATCGTTCAGGAAAAGGGCCTGACCGGCATCGCGCTCGATTTTGAGGGCTTGGGCCTGAACGGCGACGTCACCGGTGTCAAAGAAAAATTCAATCAATTCGTTCAGCAGCTCGCGGGTGAAACCAAACAGCGGGGGATTCCGCTCACGCTGATTCTTCACCCGCTTAACGGAGCCTACAAAGGCTATGATTATGCCACACTCGGCAATCTGGCAGACGACATCGTCATCATGGCCTACGCTTATGAGGATGAGAAAAATCCAGAGCCGATGAACAGAGTCGACGAAGCCATCCGCCTGGCTTTGGCCCATGTTCCCAAGGAAAAACTGATCCTCGGGATCTCCATGGGCAGCGAAAACGAACAGTCCGTAACCCAGAAGCTCGGCCTGGCCAAGCGCTATAACCTTAAGGGCTATGCCTTGTGGAGACTGGGTCTGATCAAACAGGCAGCGATGCAAAAGATCAATGAGAGTGTGAAATAGAGCGAGGCACCAGGGGAGCGATTCGATCTATACGGTTGGTCCAGATGCCGCCCGAATACGAAGCAGGCAGTCTATCCAGATCCTCGGGTGCATCAAAGCCGCTGGAGAAGTCGCTCCCGTCTCCCCCTACGACGATCACTCGTGTATCCGCCTGCTCCATTCGTTGTACGAAGTGATGGGGCCAGCCCCAGAGCCACGGCCCTATCTTTTCCGGTATATGCAGCTGTGTATGCGCGCATGCGGAGGGAACATAGCCTGTCCACCCGACAGCGATGTAAGGAAGCAAGCAGCTCTTCATGCTGGCTTTCGACATCACCCGGAGTGCGGGCATCCGCTCCTGCAGCGTCCGGATCGGCTCATCGCCGCCATATACAGTCAGCCGTGAGATCTGATTCGCCGGAATCGCCGACAAAAACGCGGCCAATTCTTCTCCCTCGCGCGGATCGTTGCTTTTGATGTGAATCAAGAAGTCCTTGTCGGGAAAGCGGCTGAGCACCTCATCGAGCGACGGCATCATCCCCTTGCCTTTTCCCCGGAACGGGTAGCTTTTCCCTTGATCGGCTGTATAGCCATACCCGACATCCAATCGCTTCAACTCTTCCCAGGTATGCTCTCTGGTTACGCCCTTTCCATCTGTCCGGCAATCGAGCGTCCAATCGTGAAACACTGCAAATTTGCCGTCTTTCGTCGGTTGTATGTCAAACTCCACGACATCGGCTCCGGCCTCAAATGCAGCCAGCATCGAAGGTATCGTGTTTTCGAGGTAGGGGTGCTCCGGTTCGTAAATCCGCTCGGCTGTGCACGTCTCGCCCGTAATTCCTTCCATGCCGTAGGTTTGCGCCAAGCCCCGATGCGCCAGCAGCCAGGGAGCTTTCGCCTCCCCTTTTATAAAAAGATGGCTGTTATTCACATAGATAAACGTGATCAGAAGCAAAAAAAGCAAGGAAAACAGCCTTTTCTTCCCTATTTTTCTCCGCTTGCCCATGACGCCCTCCTTTTGTGTATGGATTCGCTTTTTACAGGATACCATTCTCTCCTCCCGTCCGCGAGCCGAGTAGATGGAACGGCTTACCCTCCTACCGCGGGGCCATTGTCCGGAAACAAAAACGAGGCTGACTCCCCTTTGGTGGGCAGCCAGCCTGTCATCAGCTATTATTCGCTTCTCATGGCAGAAGAAGATAAGCAATCGGTGTGACAAAAATCAGCGTGAGGATGGTCCGTTCCAGCCAGATGACAATCAATTGCGGGATGCTGATCGGAATCTCAGTGGACAGGATGCAGGGAATCGTCGCCGAGAAGAACAGGATGGACGAAACCGACACCACGGCGATGACAAACTTGGTGACCAGCGGGGCTCCCGTGACGATCAGCGCGGGCAAAAACATCTCCGCAATCTCGATGGCCGACGCCTTTGCAGCCAAAAACGGTTCCGGAATTTGCAGCAGCCAGGTAAACGGGTAGAACAGATAGGCCAGCCAGTCAAAGACAGGCGTGTACTCAGCCAGGACCATTCCGATCAAGCCGACGGACATGATCGAAGGCAGGATACTCATGGTCATGATAAAGCCGTCCCGCAGGTTTTCCCAGATGTTCCTGCCGATGGACAGGGAGGTGGCCGAAGCCTTCATCGCGTCCGCCCAGGCGTGCTGCAGGCGGCGGCCCGTAATCACCTTTTCCGGGTCTCCTTTGCCGTCGTAGTACTCGTCGCTCATCTTGCTGAGCGGCCAGATGCGCACAGTCACCGCCGTGACCAAAAAGGTAACGACCAGGGTGACCCAGAAGTACAGATTCCAGTACGCCATCAGATCGAGCGTTTTGGCCACAACGATCATAAAGGTGGCCGAAACGGTAGAAAAGCCGGTGGCGATAATGGCCGCTTCCTTCACCGTGTATTTGCCTTCCTTGAACACGCGGTTGGTGATCAACAGTCCGATGGAATAGCTGCCGACAAAGGAGGCGACCGCATCGACCGCGGAGCGGCCTGGCGTCTTCCAGACAGGACGCATGATCGGCTGCACCATCACGCCGATGAACTCCAGCAGCCCGTAGCCGACCAGAAGCGCGAGGAAAATGGAGCCGATCGGCACGACCAAACCGACCGGGATGACCAGCTTTTCAAACAGGTACGGTCCCATATCCTTGTCCATCAGCCAGGCTGGCCCTGCCTGAAACAGGATCAAGGCAGCTACGACGGCCCCCAGCACTTTTAACAGGGAGAAGACGATGCTGACGCGGTCTTTGTTCCAGGTGCGGGCTGCGAAGGGATAGATCGCCCCGAGCAGGATCACCAGAAAGGCGTAGAACGGGACGGCAGCGGGAACGGTTCCGCGCAGCCAGGTCACGATGTGGTCGAGCGGTATTGAGGATTTCCCGTCTACCGACAAGGGAATGAAAAACATAAAAATGCCGATCAGACTAAAGACAATGAACTTCCAGGCATGGACGGATGATGTGGGGAACGTTGGCGGCCGAGATTCGAGCGCAAGTTCTTTTTGGGGTTGCTGTTCCATAAGACTCCTCCTATCGACATAATGGTGACCAACTATTCTGACTTCTCCACTGCCTATCCGACTATTCTCTCTAATCCCCGTGAGGGGCGAAAGAGAGCGCATCTGTCACGCTCTCTCCCGTATTTATTGAAGTTGGCCGTGCTTTACTACGACTTGCCCCTTTTTCAGCACGGTATGCACATGGTTGACACCGTAGCGATACTGCAGCGTCATGTAATCCGGCACGTCGAAGATCGTCACGTCTGCCTGTTTGCCCTGCTCCAGGCTGCCGATCTGGCCGCCTCGCCCGATGGCGTGTGCGGCGTTGATCGTCGCCGCAGTCAATACCTCGGCAGGGGTCATGCCCATCTTCAGGCAGCCCAGGTTCATGATCAGCGGCATGGAAACCGTCGGGGAAGAACCGGGATTGCAGTCTGTCGAGATCGCGACCGCCATCCCCGCATCAATCATCTTGCGTCCATTGGCCGACTCGGCCATCAGGAAAAAGGCGGTTCCCGGAAGCAGGACGCCGATCACGCCCGCCTCGGCCATCATCTGGATGCCCTTGTCTGAGGCGCGCAGGAGGTGATCAGCCGATACCGCACCGATCGCCGCGGCCAGCTCTGCCCCCTCATACGGTTCGATCTCGTCTGCGTGAATCTTGGCTTTGAGGCCAAGCGCCACGCCTGCTTCGAGGATGCGGCGGGACTGCTCCGGCGTAAAGACGCCACGCTCGCAAAACACGTCGTTGTATTCGGCGAGGCCGCGCCGGGCTACTTCCGGCAGCATCTCGCGGATCACCAGCTCGATAAAAGCCTCCGGATCATGCTTGTACTCGCGCGGGACCGCGTGGGCGCCCATAAACGTGCTGACGATGTCCACAGCATGCTGCTCATGGAGCTGCCTCGCCACCTCCAGCTGCTTGATCTCATCTTCCAGCGTCAATCCGTAGCCGCTTTTCGCTTCGACCGTGGTCACGCCATGGAGCAGGAAGAGATCGAGTCGTTTTTTGCTCTCTTCGTACAGCGTCTGGTGATCAGCCGCACGGGTGGCTGCGGTCGTCGCGTGGATGCCGCCCCCGTTATTCATGATCTCCATGTACGTCGCGCCATTCAATCGCATATTGAATTCGTTCTGGCGGGTTCCGGCATGGACCAGATGAGTGTGGGGATCGACCAGGCCCGGCGTGACCAGCTTGCCGGAGGCGTCGATGATCTCCGCCTCCTCCGCTCGCCCGCCGACGGCCGCCGCCAGCTCCTCATCCGTGCCGACCATTTCGATGCGGCCGTTTTCCAGCCAGAGGCTGCCGTTTTCGATAATCCCCAGTTCGTTCATGCGCTTGCCGGTTACCGGCGCCGCGGATCCGCCCGCCAGCGTCACGAGCTGACTGGCCCGGCGAATCCATACGGGTTTGTTCGTCATGCCGCATTCTCCTCCTTACAGCATTGGGATATGAACGCCTTTTTCCTTGGCCGTCTTCACAGCCAGCTCATAGCCGGCATCTACATGGCGGACGATGCCCATGCCCGGGTCTGTGGTGAGGACGCGTTCCAAGCGTTTTTCCGCTTCCGGAGTGCCGTCAGCGACGATGACCATGCCCGCGTGCAGGGAGTAGCCCATACCGACGCCGCCGCCGTGGTGGACAGATACCCAGCTGGCACCGCCAACGGCATTGATCAAAGCGTTCAGGATCGGCCAGTCCGCTACCGCGTCGCTGCCGTCTTTCATCGCTTCGGTCTCGCGGTTTGGCGAAGCCACAGAGCCGGAGTCGAGGTGATCGCGTCCGATGACGATCGGCGCGCTCAGTTCGCCGCGAGCCACCATGTCGTTGATGATCTTGCCAAAGCGAGCCCGCTCGCCGTACCCCAGCCAGCAGATGCGCGCCGGCAGCCCTTGGAAGGAGACGCGCTCTCTCGCCATGCGAATCCAGTTGCAGAGATGCGTATTGTAGGCGAATTCACGCAGGATCACTTCGTCTGTCTTGTAGATGTCCTCCGGATCGCCCGACAGCGCTGCCCAGCGGAAAGGACCTTTTCCCTCGCAGAATTGCGGACGGATATAGGCCGGAACGAATCCCGGGAAGCGGAACGCATCTTCCACGCCTTCGTTTTTCGCCACCTGGCGGATGTTGTTGCCGTAGTCAAACGTGATGGCTCCCCGCTCCTGCAGCTTCAGCATGGCGCGGACGTGATCAGCGATGCTGGCTTTCGATTGGGCCACATAGGCTTCCGGGTCTGCCTTGCGAAGCGCGGCGGCTTCTTCCAGCGTCATGCCTACCGGGATATAGCCGTTCAGCGGATCGTGGGACGAGGTCTGGTCCGTCAGTACATCCGGGGTAAAGCCTCGCTCCAGCATCTCGTTCAATACATCGACCGCATTGCCCAGAAGACCGATGGAGAGGTCTTTCTTCGCCGCTTTTGCCTCTTCTGCCAGTTTCAGCGCTTCATCCAGACTCTCCGTCATCACGTCGAGATAGCGGGTATCCAGACGGCGCTGAATCCGGGTGCGGTCGATCTCGATATTGATGCTGACGCCGCCGTTGAGGGAAACTGCGAGCGGCTGTGCGCCACCCATGCCGCCCAGACCGGCAGTGACCGTGATCGTACCGGCCAGCGTGCCGCCAAAATGCTGGCGGGCGCACTCGGCGAATGTCTCATACGTCCCCTGCACAATGCCCTGGCTGCCGATGTAGATCCAGCTGCCGGCGGTCATTTGCCCGTACATCATCAGGCCCTTTTTGTCCAGTTCGTGGAAATGCTCCCAGGTCGCCCAGTTTGGCACCAGATTGGAGTTGGCCAAAAGCACGCGAGGCGCATCGGTATGCGTTTTAAACACAGCAACCGGCTTCCCGGATTGAACCAGCAGCGTTTCGTCGCTCTCCAAGTTTTGCAATGTTTTGACAATGGCCTCGAAACAATCCCAGTTGCGCGCCGCTTTCCCGATCCCGCCGTAGACGACCAGGTCTTCGGGACGTTCGGCCACATCTTCGTTCAAGTTGTTGAGCAGCATCCGCAGGGCCGCCTCTTGGACCCAGCCTTTCGTGTGAAGCGTGGTGCCGGAAAATTGCTTGATCAGATCTTGAATTTTCTGTGTGTTTGTCATAATCCCACCTGCTTTCTCCCAAATCATCTTTCTGTATTTAGTATAGAAGAGGCGAATCGGGGAAAAACAGGCATGCGGCTTTCGATTTCCTGCCGGTTTTTACGGATCAGAAAAGAGAATTCGTAAGCGTTTCCATAGAAAAGGAGAGAAATTTACGATTTCTCTCTTTTCTTTTGATTTCGAAATGAACGTGGGGTTGTCCCGCTCTTTTCCTTAAAAATTTTGCTAAAGTAATTGGCATTCACAAAGCCTGTCCGCTCCGCAACCTCCTGGACCGACAAGCGTGTCGAAAGCAACAGTCGCTCGGCTTCCCGCAAGCGGATGGTCGTCAGGAGCTGGCGAAAGGAAACGCCGTGCCGCTGGGTCAAGAGCGAACTGAAGTAGGCGGGACTGCGATCCACATGCCGCGCGACCTCTTCCAGCCGCAGATCGGCCCGCGCGTAATTTTCCTCCAGGTAGCGGATCGCCTGCTCCACGATATCGAGGCGGGCCTCATCCCGGTGGATCGTCACGGAATCGAGCAGCTCGTAGATGAACAGCAGCAAATCCTGAACAATGCGGTAGAGCACCGGCGTGTACAAGATGGTGTCAAACACCCGGAGATACTTTTCCTCCAGCGCTCCCTCATCCAGTCCCTGGGATTTCATGAATCTTCTCACCTGTGCGAGAATGCTGGTCAGCCGAATGCGCAACAGGCCCGGCTCCGGGTAAGGCTCCGCTTTGTGCAGAAACTGCCGGTACATCCACTGCTTGAGCTGTTCGCGGTCGCCGTCGTGCAGCATGTCCACCCAGGCCCGCTGTTCTGCCGGGGTTAAAAAAGGGTCGATCACGGCCCAGTTGACTTTGTTCTGGACGGTTGAGATCTGCCGATACCCTTTAAAAAAACGGATATCCAGGGCTTCCACCGCATACCGGTACTTCTGGTTCAGACTCAGCATCTCATCGGTGGAATCGTACAATACCAGAGAGAGCGGCTCCGCATGCTGCTCCTCCCAATCCATCAGCAGCCGTTTGCCGATCTCCTGCCCGGCCGACAAGGGCGTATCCTTTTCCTCTGAAAAGATGCAGACGATCACATCGCTGAGCGGCAGCAACACCGGCTTCTCCCGAAACGGATACGTCTCCAGAAAGTTCAGCAGCTCCCCATGCTTGTCCGTGTCCTCCAACTGCAGCAGCATCAGCCGAAGGCCCTTCCCTGGCGATTCCAGCGGCAGAAACAGACTGCGGTACGATAAGGCGGACCCGAGCGAATCGGCCTGCTCCACCCGTGCTGTCCCCCTCGCCATCCGCTCCTGGCAACAGCGCGTCAGGGTGCGCCGAATATGCTCCGGCGATTGCGGCTTGAGCCAGAGATCGACGGCATGGAGCTCAATCCCCTGCAAAGCCCGCTCAAACGTCGCCTCCAGCGTGGTGACCACGACCGTCGGCTTGTAGAGCGAGGTAAGCAGCTTCAGCCTTTCCCAGTCCTCTTTGGGCACCATATCCAGTTCGATGCAGATAACATCCGGCCGCTCTGCCTCCAGCGCACGCAGCAGCTCGGTGACGGTCCCTGCGGTAAGCACCCGGTCGTAGGGAATTGCGCAGGTGGACACAAGCCAGCTGATGCCGGTCCGCTCGTTGGGATCCCGGTCGGCGATCAAGAGTGTGGTCATGGAGGTACCTCCCGAAAAGTCTAGTGAATCGCGCTCGTAGCGCGGCTGTAGCGAGAAGAAGCATATTTCCCTGCTCGGCTCCGTTCTCCGCCCTGCATGGAAGCTCGGACTGTCCGCTCCGCAGGGAAACCTGCTTCTTCTCTCTACGGTGCCGTTCCTCTTACCAATTTGAACACAGTACCCATAAACAAAGCAAGGGCTGCCCTTTCAGGCAACCCTTTACTGATTGAGGTTCCACTCGATTTTGCTTCCCAGGACGTGATCCAGCGGGATGAAGCCGATTTCGCGGCTGTCCAGGCTGTTATTGCGGTTGTCCCCCATCACAAAGACGTGATTGGGCGGCACTTCCCATCTGCGGTCTTTATCGATCATTTTTTCCTTGATATACGGCTCTTCCAGGAGAACGCCATTGCGGTAGAGCTGATGATCCTTCACTTCCACGATATCTCCCGGTTTGCCGATCACGCGTTTCACGAAGCGGAAGTTCTGCTCCTCCGTCCCGAGGAAAAGCTGGATCAAAGGATGCCCGACGAGGTCGTCCTGCAAACTGCGCTTGCGGTCCACGCGGCTGTCGATCACGACGATGTCGCCGTAGTCCGGCATCACCGAAAACGTATGGGAGAGCTTCCAGACATAGATTCGCTGCTGGTCCTGCAAAGTGGGGTCCATCGAATGACCGTCTACCTTAAACGGCTGGAACACAAAGATGCCGAGCACGAGCGCAAGCACCAGAGCAAATGCCAATGAACGGACCCATTCCCAGAGTTCTTTTAGCTTCATCGGCCATTCCGCCTTTCGTTTGCGAAATCTTCTAGAACGTTATCATAGCATAAAACGGCCGCTGATCCAAAATTCTTAAAACGAAAGGCGCCCCGCCGAAGCGGTCCTTCCCGTTTTAGCGATCTTGAGAGGGCCTCGCATGCTTCCCGTCCCAGACGATCTCCCGATACTGCCCGGCATCCGTATCCCCTTCGGTGCTGAAACAGAGAATGACCGAGTCCGCTCCCAATTGAAGCCGCTCGCGAAGCTCCGCCTGCCGCCCGTCTCTGATCAGCTCGGCCAACACACCGATGCCCACCGCTCCGCTCTCTCCGCTCACCACCCGCGGATCGCCGCCGAGCGGCGCTGCGAGCAGGCGCATCCCCTGTGCCGCGACGTAATCCGGACAGCGGACGAACGCAGCGGCATGCTCGCGCAATATCTCCCAGGCAAATGGGTTAGGCTCGCCGCATGACAGTCCGGCCATAATCGTGTGCAAGTCGCCGCTTACCGCATACGGGGAGCCGTCCGGGCTCAGCGCAGAGCGGTACATGCAGTCCGCCGCGGCCGGTTCGACGATGACCGCGAGCGGCGGATCGTCAGCGAAGCGGTTGACCAAATAGCCGAGAACAGCCGCTGCCATCGAACCGACACCCGCCTGCAGGAAGACATGCGTGGGTCTCGTCCGACCGGTCTTCTCCTGCAGCTGCGCGATCGCTTCCGCTGCCATGACCGTGTATCCTTGCATGATCCACCGGGGAATCTCGGTATACCCTTCCCAGGCTGTGTCCTGTACCACTTGCCAGCCATGCTGCTCGGCCATCCGGCTGGACAGACGCACCGCTTCGTCGTAATTGCCGTCGGTGACGATCACCTCGGCTCCTGTCTGCTGAATCGCCTCGACCCGCTCCTGCGCCGCCCCTTTCGGCATGTAGATGACCGCTTTTTGTCCCAACTGCTGGGCAGCCCACGCAACCGCCCGGCCATGATTGCCGTCTGTCGCGGTCACGAACGTAATCGTTCCCAGCTTTTGCTTGGCTTCCGCCGAGCGGAGCAGCTCGAAGCTGGCCTCATCTATTGGGATTCCCAGCCGCTGGCTCAGGCAGCAGCCGATCGCGTAGGCAGCCCCCAGCACCTTGAATGCGTTGAGTCCGAAGCGGTAGGATTCATCTTTGACAAATATCCCGCCAACGCCCCACTCCTGTGCCAGATGGTCCAGCGCGCGCAGCGGCGTAGGCTCGTAGGCGGCAAAGCTGCGGTGGAAACGGAGCGCATCAGCCGCCGCCTTTTCGTCCAGATGTCCCAAATCCCCCGCATGATGCGACTCTTCCCCTCCGCTCTTTCGCCCTGCCGCTCCCCAAACGAATTGCATTTCCTCTCTTTGTGCCACCATCAATTCCCCCTCCCACGTCTGCCAAGCCTGGTGATTTCCATTTCTGCCAATATATACGACTTCTCCCCGCGCAGCAATAGAAATCGGCCGGGTTCCTCGAGGCTGGGGGCCACACCCTTTCAGGGGGCGCGCAGAGCTTTGTGCAACTGCTCGGTTACCCTCTGCTGCTCTTGCTTCTCGATGATCACATAGCTGAGCGATTGCGGACCAAAGGTGGCCGTACGGGCAGAATAGCGAAGCTGCTCCACAGTCATCTGCGGCCAATCATTCAAGCCGGTCAAAAGCCGAGCGAGTGCCCGCTACTGGCAGGTCCGAAGCCAGGCGGATAGGGGTATCGATTTCCAGCCTGCTTTTGATCCATTCGATGGCCGGGATGGTCAGGTCGACTAATCTCGTCTGCGGGGAATGATACAAATCCGCCACAGCCGGGATCAGCTCCGCGTAGCCAGGCGCTCCCCGGTAGAGCCGTTCGAGAGTTTTGAGATGTGCCTGACGCCAATCGCCCGCCTCCCCGTTGATCTCCACGTCGCAGGTTAGCTGCTGATACAGCCCTTTGGACTTCACGGGCACGGTCAGCCATTGCAAGCCCTGCGGCCCTTTCAGCTGCACCCGGTTCTGATAGCCGCGTCGGGTGAATTGGACATGGTCCAGGAGGATGAACAGATCTGCCCGCGCCATTTTGTCGAAGAAGCCCAGCCAGGGAAACAGATTGGGCTGATGGATCGCGACAATCATAAGATCAGCCTCAGCACTTCGTACGCTTCTGCCCACTCACGTTTGATCTGCGTGCCGCGCATCCGGGCCAGCCCCTCGATGAACTCCCGGGTAAAGTAGGAGCGCCGCAGCTCGATCTGGGAGTGATAGGCGGAAAGCGCCTCCCATTTTCGCTGGACAAAGCGCGGTTCCAAGGAAATAAAGGCCTGAGCGGACAAAGCGAGCTGGTTCCACGGCAACTCGTAGCCGAAGACAGTCGTTTCCTTGAAAGCGCGCAAGCCTTCCTGGTGGATGACCTGGTGATCCAGATGCATATCCTGGCTGGAGGGCAAAAACAGCATCTCCGGCCTTACGATATTGCGTAGCGAGACGAGCTCTTCGAGAATTTCTTGGCGGAGGCTGGAAAACCAGCGCACCGGGTAATGAAAAACAAAAAGCCGATCCCGCGGCACCCCGAGAATCGACATCGATGCGTAAAACTCCTGTTCCAACGTATCCGGCGGGGCATGCTTTGGCACAGATGCCTCCGCTGTGGAGAACGCCGCCACATAAACCTCTGCCCCCTGCTCCGTCAGACGGGCGATATTTCCGCCGCATCCCAGCTCCGCATCATCCGTATGGGGAGCCAAAATCAAGATTCTATGCGGATTCATCTGCCCCCTCCCTCCTTTCCTCCCGTACAATCGGCAACAATTGCTGATACAGCGCGATCAGGACGTTTGCTTCCGCTTCCCAGTGGCATCGCTCCTCCACCACTCTCCGGCCCCGCTCTCCCATCGCCCGGGCCGCTTCCGGCTCATCCCACAGCGACTGAATCGCTTCGGCGATCGCCGCGCCATTTTCGGGCGGGATCAGGACGCCGCAGTTGGCACCGGCGACGAATTCCCGCCAGCGGGGAAAGTCGGAGGCGATCACCGGGAGTCCTGCCGCCATGTATTCAAACAGCTTGTTAGGCTGTGCATCTGTGTAATTAGGCACCGCCTGGTAGGGAACGATTCCGCAGCGCACGCGGGTCAGCATCTGCCTGACCTGATCCCGCGAGAGCCAGCCGAGGTAATCTACCCGCTCCCAGCCCGGCATCGCGGCGAATTTCTGTTCCAGCTCGGGCGGCACAAAACGGCCGGCCAGCTTCAGCCGGACAGGCGAGCCCTGGGGCAGCAAGGCCAATGCCTCAACCGTCTCCTTCACGCCCCGAATCATGCTGATATCGCCGATAAAGGCGATCGCCTCTTCTTTTTCCCCCGAGTGGTACCCACCTTGCTGGACGAACTCCTCCAGCATCGGAAAATTTTGCACGAGCCAGGTCTTTTCGCGGGGAAACCGCCCGGCTATTTTGTCCGTCACGGTGACGATCGCGTCAAACCAGCGTGCCCCGGCCGCCTCCACCGCTTCCGCCGCCTTGGCCACCAATAGCCGGACCCAAGGCTTGATCCAGTGCTTGCTCAGGATTTGCCGGGGCACATCCTCATGCACGTCGTAGATGACCTTCTTCCCCCGCAGCTTGAGCAGCAGTCCCACAAAAATCAGCTCCGGGTCGTGAAAGTGGTACAATTCGCCGTCTTCCTCGCATGCCGCCCGGTAGACATCGCGCACGGTTTTCGTCATGCGCGCCCATCGGCTAAAGCGGAGAGGAACCGCCCGGATCTGTACGTTTTCCCTTTGCTCATGCTGCGGATGGGGGACGATCAGCACCACCCGATACCCGCGATGGGCCAGCGTTCTGCACTGCTTGTGAAAAATGCGCGTGTCATACGCGCCGTGAACGGACGTGAGATGGACGACCTTCCTGCTCATGCTCTCCCTCCTAACCGATCATCAGCAGCAGCGGCAGCCCTTTCTGGAGCAGCAGCTCATCCACTCCGCCTGGCATCGTCAATCCTGCTTCCTCTCTGCCGGAGCAGCCGCGCCGCTTGCCGAAGGCGGCGATCTCCTCGTAGTGATAGCTGGCCTCCGACCCCGCCTGGTGTATGCTCTTCATAAACGGCACATCCAGCGTCGACAGGCGAAAGTAGTAGGAAGCCCTGGCTCCCCGCTTTTGTTCGATCGCGAACATCGCTCTGGCTGTTCTCACATCCGTATCCACATCATGGCGCAATATCAGATAGCGGGCATGCGTATGCGGGCCGCCCTCTTTGATCACCTCCCAAAAGGAGGCGACGGAATGCAGCTCATACCCCCGGTCGCCAGCTTCTTCCAGCAGCTTTTCATAGAGTCGCAGCCTGGAGGGCATCAGAAAATCGGAATAGAGACGCCATAGGAACCTGCGAGTCACAACTTTTGACCTCCCTTGTCACGATCGGTCTCGTTCGTGACGTCATTCTGCCCTTCCTGCGGGGCAGTTTGTTTCCGGTCCGGTGCGGCGGCCAATGCCATCCCTCCCAGCGCAAACAGCAGCTTGTTGTCATTGATGTCGCCACTCACCATCGCATTGAGATTCACGTACAAAAACAGCGCGAACAGCGCCCTCGCCTCAAAACTGTGCAGACGGCGCCAAAGCCTGACGAAACAGGCTGCGACCAGCGCGAAAAAGCCGATCGCCGCCAGCCATCCGCCCTCCAGCGCAATTTCCAGCCAGATGTTATGCGGGTACTGTCTGGCCTCGCCCGGCCACAGATTAATCTCGCGGGCGAAGCCGCCCCAGCCAATCCCCAGCGGATGGGCGCCGATCGTCTCCCATGAGCGTTGATAAGCCTTGAGTCTGGACAGCTCCGATTCCCCCAGGTCTCCTTCCAGAAAGCTGTGGATGCGCGCCGTCGCTTCCGGCGGGAGCCACGAGAGAGAAAACGCCATCACGGTGCCGAGCACCAGCAGTCCCAGATAGAAGCTCATCATCTGCTTTGCTTTTTTCATGTAAAAAAGCGGGCCGGCCAACACCGCCACGGCCAGCAGAGAGAGCAGCGGCCCGCGCGAGCCCGAACCGACCAGCAGCAAGAGGAAGACGGCCAGCAAGCCGATCGCCGTTCACCAAACTGTCGGCCCCCATCAGCAGGGCCAGACAGGTCATGGCCTGAAGCACACGGCGGATGTCCGATGCCTCTTTTACCAAAAAAAGCGGGGCAACCGCGGCCAGCATCGTCAGGCTGAACAGCTTCAGCACCTTTTCCGTCCCATACGGCGACCCGTCCATCCAAAAGAGCGGCGGGAGAAACAGAAAAGCAAGCCCCCAAAACCAGAAGAGCGAGAGCGGGATTCGATACTGTTGACGATAAATCGACATCGTCAGGTGGAACAAGGTGAGACAGGCAAATAGCAAGGTGAGATCCACCGGCAGCCAGGCGAGGCGGGGATCGGCTTTGAAATGGCCGGCCAGGAGGAAAGCGGCCAACACGAACGTTTTTCCATCCAGATCAAACGGCAGCCAGCGTGCTTTCATCGTTTGTTTCCTCGCTGTTCATGGATGACGTCACTACGTCGGTGAACGGGATGAGAGCAGCGGGAGCAGGGCACTTGCGATCTCAGCCTGCAGCCGCGCCGGAATATGCGGCCATAACGGCAGCGACAATACCTCCCTGGCGCACGCTTCGGCTGCTGGCAAGGATAGACCCAAATATTTGTACAGCGGGAGCTGATGCAAGCGGAAAACTTGCCCATTTCTTTTGGCAGGGGGCCCATTTCTTTTGGCGCAAAACAAAAACCCCCTTCGCAGCATGCTTTTCGCTACTGCATAAGGGGGATTAGGATGGCTCAAATCTCAGGTATATGTGGTTGATCGGCTTCCGTTACGCATTCACGCTGACAGCGATGTCTGCTATGGGTGCGGCTGCCTTTGGGAAAAACTCCTCGTAGAGCGCGATGACCGCTCGATCGGCGTCCACTTCTTTTACGCCAAACATCATGCTTACCTCGGACGACCCCTGGTTGATCATCTCCAGATTCACCCGGGCTTTGGCCAGAGCTGCCGTCGCCCGCGCGGACGTGCCGACAGAGCGGCGCATCCCTTCACCGACGATCATGACGAGGGCAAGGCCCCGCTCGACGAGGATCTCCTCCGCATGCAGTTCCCGTTTCAGCCGTTCGACCACTCTCTGTTCGATCTCCGGCGTCAGGTCCTTTTCGCGCAGGATGACAGAAATATTATCGATGCCCGACGGCGTGTGTTCGTAGGAAAGCCCCTCTTCTTCCAGGATCTGCAGCAGTCTGCGCCCAAAGCCGATCTCCTTGTTGAGCAGGTACTTGCCCACATAAATGCTGCAAAAGCCGTTGTCCGAAGCGATCCCCGCCACCTGGTTGTCGTGGACGGTGCGTTCCGAGACGATCATCGTGCCCGGCGCTTGCGGGTTATTGGTATTTTTGATGCAGACCGGGATGCCTGCCCGATAGGCCGGATACAGGGCCTCCTCGTGAAAGACGGAAAATCCCGAATAAGAGAGTTCCCGCATCTCCCGGTAGGTAATCTCGCGAATATCCTTGGGCTCATGGACCAGGTGCGGATTGACTACGTACACCGAGTCGACATCGGTAAAGTTTTCATACAGCTCCGCTTTGATGGCCGCAGCCAGGATCGATCCCGTGACATCGGACCCGCCGCGCGAAAAGGTGACCAGTTCGCCTTCCGGGGTGTATCCGAAAAATCCCGGGAACACCACGATCCCCGGCTGCTCAGCCAGCAAGCTCAGCTTTTCATAGGCCTCGGGCAGCACATGGGCATTCCCTGGTTCTCCCGTGACGAGAAGACCGGCTTCTTTGGGATTTACGTAGACAGCCTCCTTGCCCTGGCTTTGCAAATAGTGGGCGACCAGCTTGGCGCAGGTGTCCTCTCCGGCGGCTTTCACCCTGTCCATAAAACGGCCTGCGTTTTCGCCCGGCACGTACAGGAGCGACTGGCTCAGGTGCAGCGCGATCTCCTCGGCCGTCTCTTTGGGCAAGCGCAGTTCGCCGCAAATCTCCGTGTAGCGCTCGGCAATCCGGGCGTAGGTCTCCTCGCCGGACTGTCCGGACAGGCGTGCTTCCGCATACTGAATCAGCAGGTCTGTTACTTTGGTGTCCTCTTTATATCGCTTCCCCGGCGCGGAGACGACAATGACCTTGCGGGACTCATCTGTTTTGACGATCTCGCATACCTTTTTTATCTGTGCGGCGCTGGCCAGTGAGGTCCCGCCAAATTTTGCTACTTTCATCTCCGACTCCTCCATCTGTCTCTACCATCAAAAACTCATGTGTATAGGTTAAATGATTTGCCCCACAAAGACAAGTGTCTATTTAGGGAGGACATTTCTCCTCTTTTGCCGTACTCCTCCCCTGTCAGGCATGAAATGAGAAGCGCCCGAAGCAAAGATGCGGGCGCTCGCAAATCGTGCTATGCCGTCACATCCAGATGCGGATTGTAACGTTTGATATAGGGATACAGTTCTGCTTCCGTCAGCGGGGTGACGAGCTCGGCGGCGAGCTGACCGGCCAGATGCTCCTCCAGTTGCGTCTCTCCACGGGTCAGGCGCTTGGCCGCGGTTTCCGGCAGCGTGAGGACGTGCGGGACCAGAAGCTGCAAATACCAGTGGCCTTTCTCTTCTTCGGAAATATCGATCTCCATCTCAATGTCGGCACTCTCAAACGCGTACAGATGCGTGAACAGCTCTTCCTTTGCCGCGGCATCCCAAGTATCAATGCGAACGCGCAAGACGCGCAGGTAATATTCCTCGTTAAACAGCACCGTACGCTCATCGATCCGTTGGTATTTCTTTTGCACCAGATCCATTCAGCTCCCACCTTTCCGTCTTCATACTTTTCAGAATACTATGATCAGCCAGTTTCGGCAACCGCCCCTGGGGATCTCTTGGCCTCGGACCGTAAAAGAGGCCCGTTTCAGGACAAACACTTGAAATGCCGGGATCCTGACTGACAGAAAAATAGCGGCTTTCCTTGCCCGCAAGACGCCCAGCAAGGAAAGCCGGATATTTGTTACACGTTACACCGATGTAAAAGTTCCTCTATTTCTTTTACCGGGTGCTCCAATTGAATCGCTCCATCAGAGAGCAGATCCATCAATCATTCAAAATTTCCTGAAATCACCACATTGTCAGCACTTTCTGCTACAAATATAGGCTTGAGGTTCGCTTCACTTTTATCGTTATTTGCAATGTTGATGCGAGTATGCCCGCCTTCGACCACATAAATGCCGTAAGCGGCCGTTTTCGTTTTATACGAAGGCTCCGCGTTGTTTTCATTGACCAACCGGTTGGAGGTAATCGTATTTTGACTGGAATTGACGTAGATTGCTGTTCTGAAATAATCCGGCATGGCATCATTCTGGCCAGGACAATGAATCATATTGGCATCGACGATATTGTCTTTCGCATTCATATAGATACCGATGCCGCCCGCATATTGAATGTCATTCCCGAGGACGATTGATTTTTGCCCTGCCAGCCAGATGGCATGTTCGTTTTGCAGCCAGAATTTATTGCCGATGATGCGCGTGGGCCCTCCTTTTACGAGAATGCCCAGCTTTCCATACCCGACATCATTCCCGCTGATGATGCTGTCCCAAAAAGTCCCTTCCAGCGCATTCCCTTGACACTGGTAAATGACATTGGACAGAATCCGATGAACGACGCCCGTATTGCTGACAATCCCATGTCTCCCCATATGGGCTACGAGTGAATGGGAAATCGTCACGTAATCAGCGCTGTCGATCAAGATTCCATCTGTCGCCGAGCGTTGATCCCCCTTGATCCCAATTCCGGAAATCAGAACATCCTTCCCTGTTATCCGAATGACATGTTTCATGTCAGGACTTCCTTGGACAAGATTGCTGCCCCTATTAAATTCGTATCGATTGGACGATCCGCTCCCCACCAATTGAACGCCCTGGGGGAGGACAAGCGGTTCTTTCAGAAGGTAATTTCCAGATGGCAGATACACTCTGCCGCCATTCTCCCTGACATGATCAATCGCCTTTTGAATCGCTCTGCTGTCATCCTTTTTGCCATCTCCCTTGGCGCCGAAGTCTTTTACAAGCACATCGGCACCCGCCATCCCTCCGTCTTTCCCAGGATCCGAAGCGGTGCCATTTTTTGAGGAGGCCCCTAAACCAATAGACATGGGATAACTTTACTATATTAACTTGAAATTCCATTAAAAGTGAACTTTATTTACTTTTATTTTAACAAATTTCTTTTCTAATAAAGTGCCCCCCATTAATAGCGGAGGGCATAAAAAAACCCCCTCAGCCATGAGGGGGATAAGACGAGTTTTCTCATTTTCATTCAACGCCTAAAGCCCGTCCACTCGGTCCCTGCCGAAGCGAACCCTATAATAGCGACGTACCTTCGGCCAGCGCCTGCGCGTCCTCGTACGTGATCAGAACGGCACGGGGCTTGCCTCCGCTCTGCCCCGCTACGTATCCGTCCGCCTCCATCATCTCGATCAGGCGGGCTGCACGGTTGTAGCCGACCCGGAAGCGTCGCTGGAGTGCCGATGCAGATGCCTGGCCCTGCTCCGCCACGTAGAGAAGCGCCTCGTGGTAAAGCGGGTCATCACCGAGGTCAAAAGATTGCACCTGCTGCTCCAAGTCCTCTTTGCTAAACAGATAAGCCGGCTTTCGCTGCTTTTTAATCGCTTGCGTGACTGCCTCGATTTCCTCATCGGAGACATAGTTCCCTTGCAAGCGTACGGGTGTCGTACCGCTTTCCAAAAAGAGCATGTCCCCGCGTCCCAGCAGACGCTCCGCCCCCGACTGGTCGAGAATCGTGCGGGAGTCCACCTGGGAGAAGACAGCAAAGGCGAGGCGTGTCGGCACATTGGCTTTGATGTTTCCGGTGATCACATCCACGGATGGACGCTGCGTCGCCAGCAGCAGGTGAATGCCGCAGGCGCGCGCCTTTTGGGCGATCCGGATGATGCAGTCCTCCACATCCTGCGGAGAGACCATCATCAGATCGGCCAGCTCGTCGATGACGATTACAATATAAGGAAGCGGTTCATCGGTCGTCTGGTTGTAGCGGTCGATATCCCGCACGCCGGCGTCGACAAACAGCGCGTAGCGCTTCTCCATCTCCTCTACCGCCCATTTCAGTGCGGCGGTCGCCTGCTTCGCATCGGTCACCACAGGCGTGACCAGGTGAGGCAGATGATTATAAGGAGCCAGCTCTACCATTTTGGGGTCGATCAAAAGCAGCCGGACCTGTTCCGGCGTCGCCTTGTAGAGCAGGCTGACGATGATCGAATTGATGCAGACGCTCTTTCCTGACCCGGTCGATCCGGCAATCAAGCCGTGCGGCATTTTTTTGATGTCCGCCACGATCGGTTCGCCGCCGATGTCCATCCCCAGCGCGACTGCCAGCGGCGAAGAATGCTGCTGGAATTTGTCCGACGTGATGATCCGGCTGATCAAAACCGGCTGGCTGGTCAGATTGGGCACCTCGATCCCGACGGCATTTCTGCCCGGGATCGGCGCTTCGATCCGAATGTCCTTGGCTGCCAGGCTCAGCTTGATGTCATCGGTCAATCCTGTAATCTTGTTTACTTTGACGCCGGGAGCAGGCTGGATTTCGAAGCGCGTCACCGAGGGACCTTTGACGATCCCGACGACCTGCGCATTGACATTAAAATTGGCCAGCGTCTCTTCCAGCAAGAGCTTTTGCAGCTGGGTATGCTCATCATCGTCCGCGCTTTGGGCCGGAGACGGAGCCAGCAGCTCAAGTGACGGGAGATTGTACGAGGGCAGCAGCTCCGGCTCTGGCTGTGGCTCTGGCTGTAGCTCTGGCTGTCTCTCCGGCTCTGGGTGCGGCTCTCGCCCCAGTTGTGGCTCTGGGCCAGCAAGACTTGCCGCCGACAGTCCCGCCGCAGCCTCCGTTTCGCCAGGATACGGCGATGGCGGGGCCATCGGTTCAATCCGGGCTGCAGCCAGCGGCGAAGTCAAGATATGAGGCTGCTCGCTCACCGCCGCTTGATCAGCCGCGTACGCGGGTGCTTGTGCGGCGGCAGGGTCTGCAGCCAGTGAAAGCGGCGGCTCTGGTGCGTACGAACGCACCTGCTCTGCCGCAGGCAAATCCGTTTGCCGAGCTGCGTGTGCCGCCAAGGCCGCAGCGGCTTCCCTCGCGGCCGTCGACATCCAGGCAGGATCGGAAGCGTCGCGACTTTCTCGCTCAATAGCCCCGACACCTTCCCCTTGGGCTGCCTCGAAGCCCTCCTCAGCTGCCTCAAAACCTGCCTCTTTTGATGCGTCCAAGCCTTGCTCTTCCTCTTCCGAATCGCCGTAAACCGCCATCGCCGGACTCTCATCACCGACCAGGTTCACCGTGCGGAAGCCAGGAGCGTACTCAAAAGGCACCTCAGATCGAGGAGACGCCTCCAGATCCGTCCGCTCGCCATCTCCTGGGCGGTTCATGCCGTGCGCCTGCTCCTCCGCTTCCCCCTCCTGCGCTGCTGGGTGGTCATATGTAAGAGCATGACCCTCATCGGCGGGGCTTGTCCACTCTTCGTCAGCCTGATCGGCAAACCCGATCATCTCTGCTGGCTGTGTCGCTTCCGGCGCCGATCCCGTCACAGACGCTTCGCCGCCGTCTGCCTCTGTGTTCACCTGCTCCTCGACGACAGGATCGATCGCCTCCAAAGCTGCCGGTTCGACCGTGGCTGCCGGTTCGACCGTGGCTGCCGGTTCGACCGTGGCTGCCGGTTCGACCGTGGCTGCCGGCTCGACCGTGGCTGCCGGCTCGACCGTGGCTGCCTCAGCCTCAGCCGGCCAAGCTGCCTGCCCAGCGGGCTGTTTTCTGGCCTCCTCCTGTCTCAGCCGCTTCTGTTCATTCAACAGCTCCAGCGACGAATAGACCCCTGCTGTGGTATGAATCCGGTGATCCGCCTCGGTCTCTGGCTTTACTTTGCCAAATACCGGAGAAATCACCTCGCTTGGGACATAGCTGCGCTTGGCCGGAACAGGTCTCGCGGTTTGGGGGAGCCGGTCCTTGTGGCGGGCGCTCTCCCGGAGCTGTCCGCCTCGCACGCCTCCATCCAGCGGCCGCTCTGCTTCTTTGCGCTCCCCTGTCATGCGGCTTTTCTCCAGCCTCGGCACTCCCTCCCTCTCTTCCTTCAGGCGCAGAGACTCTTTCACTTGAAACGACTCTGTCTGCTCTTCTCCGCCCGTACGGGGCGAAGTCCGCTCTGCACTTCTCTTGTATTCCAAGGGAGTTTTGTCGCGGTCGCGCGGCGCGATCTTCTCACCCGCCGGCTGCGACTCCGTCCGCCTTTCCGGTTTCTTTTCATCAGGGATGACAGGGAATTTGAAGGAACGCGGCCTTTGCCTGTCCACCTTCTCCAGGGAGGCGCCGCCGTCCCGTTCCTTCGGATACAAGCTTTTCGTTTTTGCCTGAATCTTGCCGCCAGACAAACCCGAAGAAGGGCGGACAAACTGCTCCGGCTGTCCCCCTCCCTGCTCATAAGGTTCTTCCCCGCGAATAAACTGCATCAGCTTGTGAAGCCACGACCACATGTTGCAACGTCCTTTCCGGCATAACCTTCTCTCTTCTACAATCTTACCACGAAAACCGCCGATGTTTTTGCCCTGTTCTGTTTTTTTTGGATATAGAGAAACCTTTTGCCATCTTGCGCGTAATACAAGATGTGGCAATAGACTAGACCGAAGGGGAGGAACATGTTCATGTGGAAAAAGGGAAGCGCCCTGCTGCTCGCGCTGACGCTCGTATTGACGGGATGTTCAGGCAATGCGGCGCTGGTACGGGATTCCGTGGTCGCATCATTGGAAAAACCCAATTATGATTTCCAGGGATCTCTGAAACTGGTAGGCGATGTGGACCAACTGCCGGAAGCGCTGGGTGAACCAGCAGACGCGGAAGGCATCGCACTATTGAATGCATTGAAAGCAGGGGTATCGGTAAAAGGTTCCCAGCTTGATCTGCAAAACGCCAAAATGACAGTAGAGGTAAACGACGACAAACTGCTGCGCGACCAAGGTCTTTGGACCGGCGACAAAAAAGCAGGGGTAGAATTCATCGTCAGCGGCAATGACGTGTTTGCAAAATCGCCGCTGGATCAAAAATACCTGAAAGTCGACTCCAACAACCCGAGCGGTCTCGCATTTGGCGGCGCTGCCGACATCGATCCCGCCAAGTTGAAAGAATATCAAGACAAGATGAACAAATTATCGATGGATTTCCTGAAGAAATACATCGCGAAATACGGCTACAAGCTGTCCAACGTGAAAAATGCAGGGGAAGTAACAGTTGAGCTGCCAAACGGCGAAAAAGTAAAAACCACGCATATCACGATCAATCTGGATACAAAAGAATTGCTGCAAATGGCCTTCTACACGGCCAATGATGCAGTAGCCAACCAAGATGTGAAAAACTTTGCAGTAGAACTCGTCGTCCTGACTAAACAGTTGGAAGAAGCCATCGATCCGGAAATTGAAAAGACAACCGATGCGCAGAAACGCAGCCAGGCTGAGATCGCCGTTGCTGCTGGCATGGCAGCAGCCAAAGCATGGCTCGATACGGAAGGCAAGAACTACACGCCTGAAAAAATCATCGAGATGGGCAAAGAGAGCGGTTTCCACAGTGTAAACTGGACACTGGACTTCTACATCAACGATGCGAAAATGCCCGTTCGCCAAACGAGCACCCTGAACGTCACATTCTCGCCGAACCCTGAAAAGAAAGACGAGAAGCCGCTGACACTGGGTCTGGAAGCGGATGCCCTGTCCTACAACTTTGACAAAGCAACCAAATACGACGTACCGGCCAAAGACGCTGCACTCACCGTCGAAGCCCTGAAAGCGGACGAAAAAGCGATCGAAGCTTTTGACAAAAACGGATTCTTCCGCAAGTTCGTCGAGTCGCTGATCAGTGAACCAGAATGGGAAGACTTTGAATTTGACGAAACCGTAGAGTAAAAAGAAAGACGTCGGACTCTCCGACGCCAGCAAACGCCCGTAAAATGCGGGCGTTTGTTTTTTTCTGTACGTACGGGCAAACCTGAGGTTCTACTCAGCTCTTAGGTGCCAGGAGCCTTCTGCGGACACCAGACGGAGACCTCCCGCAACCCACCTCACCCCGCCAACTGCCGGGCGCGATCCTTCCGAAAATAGAAAAAGCGGGGCATATTCTCCCCCGCTTTTTCATTTTTGCGAGCAGCCTGCCTCTCCAAAGAAGGTTTCCCTCGCTGCCGAGTGCCTGCATCTAAGATGATGCTTCGATCATGCTGCGAATCTGCTCATGCAAAGGACCGTTGCTGGCGACCAGCGACGCCAAGCGATCGGTTTCAAATGCTTCGTGGCTGTAAGCGGCACCGCTCCAGTCTGTCACGGCGGCCCCTGCCTCCTGGGCGATCAGGATCCCCGCCGCCACATCCATGATGCCCGATTTTTGCATGACGATATAGTCCAGCCAGCCGTTGGCCAGCAAGCACCAATCCAGGGCAGGACCGACATTGCGCATCAGTCGCTTGGTTTGAAGCATGAACGGCCGGGTAAATGCCAGCTCCTCTTCCTTGGTCACGGAATGGCGGCCGCGCACGTAGGTCCCGACCGCTTTGGACAGGTCGGTCCGGCCGTTTACTTTCATCCGCTTTCCATTCAGATAAGCGCCCTTCCCTTTTTCCGCCCAAAACATTTGAGCGGCCACGGGATTGTATACCACGCCGAGCACGACTTCTCCCTTGTACTGGAGGGCGATGGAGACGGAGAAGTAGGGATAGCCGACAAAGTAGTTGTTGGTCCCGTCAAGCGGGTCGATAATCCAGAGGTATTCGTCGCCGCGCTCCACATAGCCGATTTCCTCGGAAAAGATCGTATGATCGGGGAAGTGGCCGTGCAGCACCTCGATAATGCGCCGCTCGCTCTCCTTGTCCTCCGCCAATTTTACGTCATTGTGCAGCTCCTCGTCGGGGATGAGCGTTTCCAAAAAACGCTCCTGTAAAAATGCGCCTGCTTGTCGTGCTGCTTCTTTTGCGATTTCAATCATGATGAACAGCTCCTTTTTCCTTTGACCTTTCATCCGTTTTCCTTGCAATCAGGCCAGTATTGTCACTATGATAGAGAGACACCCATTTTGAGGGGCCTGTCCACTGCCGCGATCCATGCAAACGACAGATGCGACGTTTCCCCGCCGCCCACTCGCCTGTATGTACCGGGGAGGCCTCTGCCAAAGGAGGGAAAACGAATGAACAGCGATTTTATTCGTCTGAAGCAGTTGGAAGGCGAACTGAAGCTGACCCAAATGAACAAAAATTTGGGATGCACCGTCACCTCGAAAGAACTGGTTTTTTTCAAGCCTCATCTGACCTACCATCTGTTCCTGCATGATATTGTCAGCATGGTTCCGATCAAGCTGGAAAATACACCGATTACCTTTCGCCACCAGGGTGAGTTGATTCGGTCCGAATTCGGCACCGACTATTACAGCATCTCCGTCAAATGGGGGAGAGTTGTGAGCCGTTCCGGGATTACGGAGCGGGAAAACATGCAATTTATCGTGCCGCTCTCTTCCAAGATGCTGGCCTACATCGCGCAGTACAGCGGACTGATGGCGATCGGATAAACACATGCCTCTATTCGCAGAGCCTCTATTGGCCGGGCGAATAGAGGCTTTTTTTCCATTCAGCCCCTGCGCTGCTGGATGATAAAGGTTCCGGTGCCGTGGGCAATCAGCCTGTCCCGGTCATCGTACACGCTGCCCTCCAGGACGACCAGCGTCCGGCCGCGATGGAGTACGCCCGCTTCCGCCCGCAGCCTTTCTCCCCTGCCGGGCCGCAGGTAGTTGGTCTTCAATTCCGTGGTGACTGCGTATTGATCGGGCGGCAGTGTCCGGTTCACCAGCGAGCCCATCACGGAATCGATCAATGTTGCCAGGATGCCGCCATGCACAGCGCCGAGGGAATTATGCATGAAAGGAGTCAGCGGCAGCTCGAAGCGGTAGCGGTCGTCGCCCACGAATTCTCCCTTCAAGCCGAGGAAGCCGGACAAGTACGCGCTGTTCCGCTCCCGCCGCTGCCGGATCGCTTGAACAGCCAGCTCCAGTATTTTCCGCTCCTCATCGCTCCCCTGCTGCCATATCGATTGGATCTCTTCCCACACTTCTTGTTCACTCCAGCTCTCCATTATTTCACCTAATCTATTGTAGAGCAAAGCGGCTCCTTTTTCACGGCAACCTGATATTTTTGTGCACTTTTCGCTTGCACCGATTGCCTTTTTCTGAGCAAATGTTCAGACTTTTACGGTTGTTTCCTTTCATCAAATAGTGATAAGATAGTCAAAAATAGAGGACAGGTCTTTTGTGTACCAGGAGAGGAGTTTTGAAAGTGGCCAGACAAAGAAGCGACATGATCAAAAAAGGCTTTGACCGCGCCCCGCACCGCAGTTTGCTGCGCGCTGCCGGCGTAAAAGACGAGGATTTCGATAAACCGTTTATCGCCATCTGCAATTCATATATCGACATCATTCCCGGCCATGTGCATTTGCAGGAATTTGGCAAGCTCGTGAAAGAAGCCGTGCGCGCTGCCGGCATGGTTCCTTTTGAATTTAATACGATCGGGGTGGACGACGGGATCGCCATGGGCCACATCGGGATGCGCTACTCCCTGCCCAGCCGCGAGCTGATCGCCGACAGCCTGGAGACGGTCGTCGCCGCTCACTGGTTCGACGGCATGATCTGTATTCCGAACTGCGACAAAATCACCCCTGGCATGATCATGGGGGCGCTGCGCGTCAACATTCCGACGGTATTCGTCACAGGCGGCCCGATGAAGGCGGGGAAAACCAGCGATGGACGCTCCATCTCCCTCTCCTCCGTATTCGAAGGGGTCGGCGCTTACCAGGCGGGCCTGATCGACGACAAACAACTGGACGAGCTGGAGCAGTTCGGCTGTCCGACATGCGGCTCCTGTTCCGGGATGTTTACCGCCAACTCGATGAACTGTCTGGCGGAAGCCCTCGGACTGGCGCTTCCGGGCAACGGCACCATCCTCGCCGTCTCGCCTGAGCGCAAAGAGCTGGTGAAGGCATCCGCCGAGAAATTGAAAGATTTGATCGCCCGCGACATCAAGCCGCGCGACATCGTTACGCTGGAAGCCATCGACGACGCCTTCGCGCTCGACATGGCGATGGGCGGCTCCACCAATACCGTGCTGCACACCCTGGCGATTGCCCAGGAAGCGGGCTTCGAATACCCGCTGGAGCGCATCAACGAAGTGGCCAAGCGCGTGCCTTACCTGTGCAAGCTGGCACCGGCCTCCGATTACCACATCGAGGATTGCCACAATGCCGGGGGCGTCTCCGCGATCCTGCGCGAACTGACCAAAAAACCGGGAACGCTGCATCCGGACCGGATCACCGTAACCGGCAAGACACTGGCGGAAAACATCGCCGATGCGGAAATTACGGATACGCAGGTGATTCGCACGCTGGACAATCCGTACAGCGAGACAGGCGGCCTCGCCGTGCTGTTCGGCAATCTGGCACCGCAAGGCTCCATCATCAAGACAGGCGGCGTCGATCCGTCCATCAAGCGGCATGAAGGACCGGCCATCTGCTTCGACTCACAGGAGGAAGCGCTGGCGGGCATCGCGGCCGGCAAGATCAAATCCGGCCACGTCGTCGTCATCCGATATGAAGGGCCTAAAGGCGGCCCGGGCATGCCGGAAATGCTGGCCCCGACCTCGCAGATCGTCGGCATGGGACTGGGCAAGGAAGTGGCGCTCGTCACAGACGGCCGCTTCTCCGGCGCATCTCGCGGCATCAGCATCGGCCATATCTCTCCCGAAGCAGCCGAGGGCGGCCCGATCGCATTCGTACAGGACGGCGACATCATCAGCATCGATCTGGAAGAGCGCACGATCGAGCTGAAGATCTCTCCGGAAGAAATGGAGCGCCGCAAGGCCAACTGGACGGAGTTCGAGCCAAAGGTGAAATCCGGCTATCTGGCCCGCTACTCCAAAATGGTGACCAATGCGAGCAACGGCGCCATTTTGAAAATCTAAGAAACCTCAGAATAACCACAGCAGGCTGGACCGCCAAACGGCGCCCAGCCTGTTTTTTTTTGAGGAGCGTTCGCTACTCGTCCCGGACGATCCCGCGGCTGGCAGCCCGAAGTCCGGCTTCCGAACCATAGGAAAAGAGGCGGCAGCCTTACACCCCTTCGGCAAAAGTGCGCGATTTGGACATAAAAAAAGAAGCCCGGTATATCCGAGCCTCCTTTTTCACGTTGTGTGGACAGCGCATTACGACTGGTGCAAGTGGCAGGCGACCAGATGTCCCTCTCCATCCAACGGCGCCAGCTCCGGCCGGTCCGTCTTGCACTTGTCCATGACGTACGGACAGCGTGTATGGAAGGCGCAGCCGCTCGGCGGATTGGCCGGGCTGGGAACGTCGCCGGTGAGGATGATCCGCTGCGGCTTGGCATCCGGATTGGCGACGGGCGCGGCGGAGAGCAGCGCCTGCGTATACGGGTGGGCTGGCGAAGCATACAGCTTTTCCTTGGGCGCGAACTCCACCAGCCTGCCCAGATACATCACCCCGACGCGGTCACTGATATGCTTTACCACGCTCAGGTCGTGGGAAATAAACAGATAGGTGAGGTCAAACTGCTCCTGCAAATCTTGCAGCAGGTTCAAAATCTGGGACTGAATCGACACATCCAGGGCCGACACCGGCTCGTCCGCGACGATCAGAGACGGGCGCAGGATCAGCGAGCGGGCGATGCCGATCCGCTGTCTCTGCCCGCCGCTGAATTCATGCGGATAGCGATTGGCGTAATGGCCGCCCAGTCCGACGATATCGAGGATTTCCTCCACCATTTGAAGCCGTTCCTGCTTGCTCCCGATCCGGTGGATCTCCAAAGGCTCCAGCAGGACGTCGCGAATCTTCATCCGCGGATCGAGAGAGGCGTACGGGTCCTGAAAGACGATCTGCAGCTCGCGGCGGAGCAGGCGAAGCTCGCCCGCGGAGAGGGAGGTCAAATCCTTTCCTTTATAAATAACCTCTCCTCCGGTCGGCGGGAGCAGATGCAGGAGCGCCCTGCCTGTCGTCGACTTGCCGCAGCCGCTTTCTCCGACCAATCCGACCGTCTCCCCCTTCTGAATCGTAAAGGAGACGCCGTCCACCGCCTTGACATACGTCGTCGGCTTAAACATTTTTCCCTTGATGGGAAAATACTTTTTCAAATCGCGCACTTCAAGCAATGCTTCCGCCATCTTCGGCCCCTCCCTTCTCCGCCAGCCAGCAGCGAACCTGATGTCCTTCGCCCACGTTCGTCAGCGGCGGATTCTCTCTGCACGCGTCCTGGGCAAAATCGCAGCGCGGAGCGAATCGGCAGCCCGTCGGCATCGCGGACGGATGCGGCACGGTCCCGCGAATCGAGTACAGACGGCGCTGCTGCTGATCCAGGGACGGAATCGACGCCATCAATCCCTTGGTGTAGGGATGCTGCGGGTTCTGGAACAGCTCCCGCACCGGCGCTTCTTCGATGACCTGGCCCGCGTACATCACGACGACCCGATCGCACATTTCTGCCACGACCCCCAGGTCATGCGTGATGAAAATGATCGACGTCCCCTTCTTTTCCTTCAGGTTTCGCATCAAATCCAGAATTTGCGCCTGGATCGTCACATCCAGAGCGGTCGTCGGCTCATCCGCGATCAGCACTTTGGGATCGCAAGACATCGCCATCGCGATCATCACACGCTGCCGCATTCCCCCCGACAGCTGGTGTGGGTATTCCTTGACAATCTCTTCCGCGCGAGGGATGCCCACTGTCTTGAGCATCTCGATGGCCTTCTCTCGCGCCTCCCGTTTTCCCAGTCCCAGATGCAGCCGGATTTGCTCGCCCAACTGCTCGCCTACGGTATAGACGGGATTGAGCGACGTCATCGGCTCCTGAAAAATCATCGCGATTTCGTTGCCGCGAATCTTTTGCAGCTGCAATGGGGTCATTTCCGTAATGTTCTGGTCTTGAAACAGGATCTGCCCTTTGCTGACCCGACCGATCCCTTTGGGCAAAAGCCCCATGATCGACAAGGAGGTCACGCTTTTTCCGCAGCCGGACTCGCCGACAATCCCCAATGTCTCTCCGGGATGGACGCGGAAATCGATGCCTCTGACCGGGTGTATGTCCCCGTCTTCTCCGCGAAAGGAGATATGCAAATCCTTTACCTGAAGGATCGGTTCCATGGCTTACACTTCCTTTCCTGATGCGGCGTTGTACAAGGCCGTCGCCAGAATCTGCGCCCCAGAGACCAGCGCCTTGGTGTCAAATGACATCTCGGGATGATGCAAGCCCGGGGAAAGTCCGCAGCCCAGCCCCAGCATCGTCCCGGCCAGCTCCGGTTTTTCGTAGGTGTAAAAATGGAAGTCTTCGCCTCCGGGAGAGACGCAGGGGGGCTTTGCGTTTTCCGCTCCCAGCACATGGGCGATCGCTTCGCGCATGATGCCGGCCGCCTGCTCGTTCAGGATGGCTGCCGGCACTTCGCCGGGGATGCTCCATTCGATCGGAGTGCCCATCAACTGCGCGACGTGGTCCGTAACATGCCTGATCTTCTCTTGCAGCTCGCGCATCCCCTCGTTGGACTGGGCGCGAACATCCAGCTTGAAGGTCGCTTTGTCGGGAATCACATTAGAGGTCTCCCCGCCAGCCGACAGCTGCGTCATTTTTACGGAGAACGGGCAGCCTGCCTGCAAGCGGATGTTTTGCAGGGAGTGGATCAGGACTGCTGCCGTTTCGATGACGTTTTTTCCTCGCTCGGGCCGGGACGCATGCGCCTGCAGGCCGGAAATCGTACCGTGCACAGTCGCGCTCGCGCCGTGAATGATCGCGGGTGCGGCCGTACCGTTGGCCAGCTCCATCAGGGGACGCACATGGACGCCGAACAGCATCTCGACACCCTCCAGGGCCCCGTCCTTGATCATCTGCAGCGCGCCGCCCACCTTTTCCTCCGCGGGCTGAAACAGAAAGCGGACGCTCTTTTTCGGGCGAATGCCCGCCGCCGCAAAGGCCAGCGCTGCGTAGAGCACCATCGTGCTATGTCCGTCATGGCCGCAAGAGTGATTCGGTTTGACCACGCCGTTCACTTCCTGCACCAGCGCGTCCATGTCCGCACGCAGGCCGACGAATCCACTCTCTTCTCCCTCGATATCTACTGTCAATCCGAAATGGCCGGGATACGTGCGCACCGCAAGTCCCGCCGCCCTCAGTCGATCGGCCAGGTACTGCGACGTTTTCTCCTCCTGCCAGCTCGGTTCGGCCAGCAGGTGGAGTTCTTCGTACGTGCGGATGATGTCATCCTGGCTTTTTTTCAGATAGTCACAAATCGCTTGTACACTCATGTGCCCTACCCTCTCGTCACAACCTTCACGGCTGTCGTATATTTTTCGATCAGTGCCGGTACCGGCTCGTAGCCAATGCCCGGCGCGGTTGGCACTTCAATCGTGCCGTCCGGAGCCACCACCACTTCGGGGGTGATGATATCCTCGTCCCAGTAGCGAGAAGAGCCTGCGGTATCCCCCGGCAGCGTAAAGTTGGGCAAAGTGGTGATCGCCACATTATGCGCACGGCCGATGCCGGACTCCAGCATTCCCCCGCACCATACCGGGATTCCTTTTTTCTGGCACAGATCGTGGATGCGCTTCGCTTCCGACAGGCCGCCGACGCGTCCCACCTTGATGTTGATGACGCCCGTGCTGCCCAGCTCGATCGCTTTGCGGGCATCCTCGTAGGAGTGTATGCTTTCATCCAGACAGATCGGCGTCTTCAGCTGCTTCTGCAGGGTCGCATGGTCGATGATGTCGTCATGGGCCAGCGGCTGCTCGATCATCGTCAGGTTAAACTCGTCGAGCTCCTTCAGGATTTCCACATCTTTCAGCGTGTAGGCGGAGTTGGCGTCGGCCATCATCGGGATGTTGCCGAAGCGCTCACGCAGCGCGCGGATGACCTGCACATCTTTGCCCGGCGCGATCTTGATCTTCATCCGGCGATACCCCTGCTCCAGGTATCTCTCCACGTTGCGGAACAGGTCGTTGATGTCCGCTTCGATCCCCAGGCTGATCCCGACTTCGATTCTCTCTTTCTCGCCGCCCAGAGCTTTTGCGAGGGAAATTCCCTGCTGCTTGGCGTACAAGTCCCAATAGGCTCCCTCGATCGAAGATTTGGCCATATTGTTGCGGCGAATCGGCGCGAACAGCTGGCCCACCTCGTCCGGATGGCTGATCTCCCCTTTTTCAAAGATCATCGGGATGAGGAAATCCTCCAGCATATGCCAGGCGGTTCCTACCGTCTCCTCGCTGTACAGAGGTTCTCCCGAGACGACGCCCTCGCCGTACCCGATGAAATCCTTGGTATGTACTTCTACGAGGAAAAAGTCGCGCACGGTCTGCGTTCCGAAGCTGGTTTGAAAAGGCGATTTCAGTGTCATGCTCATTTTTCGGAGAACGATTTTTTCTGCTTTCATGGGTATTTCCTTCCTTTCCCTTCACGCTAGTTTTTTAGTCAACTTTCGGATCAAGCATGTCACGGATGCGGTCGCCTGCCAGATTAATGCCCAATACCGTAATCAGGATGGCGATCCCCGGCAGGGTAGCCAGCCACCAGGCCGTCGCAATGTAGGGCCGGCCGGTGCTCATCATAAATCCCCAGCTCGGCGTGGGCGAGCTGACGCCCAGGCCGAGAAAGCTGAGGGACGATTCCATCAGAATCGCCCGGGCCATCGCCAGCGTCGCGAGGACGATCACAGACGGGAGGCAGTTGGGCAAAAGATGACGCCAGATGATCCGCCAGTGCCGGCTTCCCAGTGCGTAGCCCGCCTGGACGAACTCCTGCTCGCGCAGACCGATCACCTCTCCTCGCACCAGGCGAGCGTATTGCGTCCAGTCCGTCAGGCCGAGCACGAGAATCATGTTAAGCAGACTGGGGCCCATGACGGCGATGGTAGCCAGCGCCAGCAGGATAAAGGGAAACGCCATCATGATGTCGATCACAGTCGAGATCGCAAAGTCCGTCTTGCCGCGGAAATAGCCGGCCAGGATGCCGACTGCCGTCCCCAGGGTAAGGGAGATCACGACCGCGAAGAATCCGACCGATAGGGAGACGCGCGAACCGTAGACGAGGCGAGCCCATACATCCCGTCCCACCTCATCCGTCCCCAGCCAATGCTCCCAGGTGCCCTTTTCCTGCCAGACAGGCGGCAGCAGCTTCTTCTCCAGGTTCACTTCGATGGGATCGTGGCTGGTCAACAATGGGGCGGCGATCGAGATCAATGTGATCATCAGAACCATGACCAGGCCGATGATGCCGATCGGGTTTTTGACAAATTTCCGGTACTTCCGCTTCCATTCGGGAACGACCGGCTTCGGAGTGTCCACGGCCGGTGCGGCAGCGGTTTGCAGCCCTGTATTACTCATCGGAATCACCTCGCTTAGCCAGATTTGATTTTCGGATTGAGGTAGCGATACAACGAATCCACACTAAAGTTCATGGTAGCGACAATCAGCGCCAGGACGATGACACATGCCTGGACCAGCGGATAATCGGCCGTGTAGATCGCCTTGACGACTAGCTGGCCGACGCCCGGCCAGGCGAAGACGGTTTCCGTCACGACGGCTCCGCCGAGCAGCTTGCCGATTTGAAAGCCGATGACCGTAATAATCGGAATCGCCGCGTTCTTCAAGGCGTGCTTGTAGATAACCACTTTTTCCGCCAGCCCTTTGGAACGGGCGGTGCGGATGTAATCCTGCTGCAAGACCTCCAGCATGCTGGAGCGGACGATGCGGAGCGTCGTCGGGGCGACCCAGACCGCAAGCGTAAAGGCAGGCATGATCAGATGGGCCCAGGTGCCTCTGCCGGATACGGGGAGCCAGTGCAGCTTCACCCCAAACAGGAGCATCAGCATGATCCCGGTCCAGAAGATCGGCATCGACTGCCCCAGGAAGACCGTGACCGTGACGAGGTTTTCCGACAGGGAGTTGCGGTTCACCGCCGAGTAGATGCCCAGCGGAATGGCGATGAGTACGCTCAAGAGCGTCGCGTAAAAGGTAAGCTCCAATGTAGCCGGTATTCGTTCCAGAACGACATCCAGCGAGGGCTGGTTAAATTTGAGGGAGTGGCCAAAATCGCCTTGTACGGCCTGTGTCAAAAAGTGAAAATACTGCTCGGAAAGCGGCCGGTCAAACCCCATCTGATGGCGGAACGCTTCGATTTCTTCCTGCGTGGCTTCCGGCGGCAGCATCAGGAGAACAGGATCTCCGGATAAATGGATGAGAAAAAAGGCGATGGTTGAAATCCCGAATAGCACGAGGATGATTCGGAATACTTGGGTGAGCAGTGCTCCCACTTCATTCCCTCCTTTCTATTGAAAAAGCTGGCTGTTCCCGCATGGCTGATGGGATGCGCCGGATCGGGGGGAGTCTGATTCCCGCCCGGTCCGGCATCCCGGCAGCAGCCGTCACGCTGCTTTTCCCACGTCTCTATTGATTCAGCTCAATTTCATAGGCGTAAATGCGTTCGTCCGCTCTCGCCTCAAATTTCAACCTGTTGTTGTAGACCTGGTTATCCATCGGCGAGAAGAGGAAAATCCACGGCGCTTCTTTGTGAATCAGCTGCTGCGCCTGGCTGTACAAGCCTTTGCGCTTCTCTTGATCGACAGACGAGCGCGCTTCGTTGATCAGCCCGTCCAGCTCCGGCGTGTTGAAGTATTTTCCGTAGACGCCCTTGCTGTCAAACATCGGCTGCAAAATGGCATCCGCATCGTAGACGGAGTAGCTGCCCCAGTGGCCAAGGCGGAACGGCAGATCGCCGGCGCGCTGTTTTTCCACGAAAGAGCTGGATTCCGGATAGAACTTGGCTTTTGCCTTGATGCCCACCTTGCTCAGGTCGGAGATGACTGCATCCGTAATCTGCTGGCCAATCCCCGGCGTAAAATAATGAAGCTCGGTCTCAAATCCGTCTGCGTAACCGGCTTCCGCCAGCAGGGCTTTCGCCTTCTCCGGATCATACGTGTACGGCTGCACGCTTGCATCAAATCCAAAGTGGTTCGGGTTGACGCCCGCAGGGGTGCGAACGGCCTTTCCTCCAAGAATCTTGTCCATGATCATCTCGATGTTGACGGCGTGGTTCATCGCCTGTCTGACACGGACGTCATCAAACGGCTTTTTCGTGGTGTCAAACGCGATATAGTAAACCCGTAAAAGCGGTGTCGAAGTGATCGAAATTTGCGGATTGCCCTCCAGCTGCGTCAGCATGTCCGGCGGCACCATGCGAATGATGTCCACGCCGCCGCTTTGCAGCTCGGCGATTTGCGTAGCGACCTCCGGGATGATCCGGAAGGTTACTTTTCCGATCTTGGGAGCGCCTTTGAAATACTGCTCATTGGCTTCCAGGACGATCTTGTCCCCTTTTACCCATTCCGACAGCTTGTAAGGCCCGGTTCCGACCGGTTTTTCCGCGAAGGTCTGGTCGCCTACCTCCTTCACGTATTTCGGCGGGACGATGCTCAGGTAGAACAGGCGGTGCGGCAGCAGATTGTACGGCTCTTTCGTCTTGATTTCTACCGTGTAGGGATCGATGATGTTCACTTCCGAAATCGCGCTGATATTGCCGCGCTGCGAGCTCTTCTGCTTCTCGTCCAGCACCCGCTCCAGCGAGAACTTGACGGCTTCGGCATTGAACTCCTCGCCATTGTGGAACGTGACGCCCTGGCGCAGCTTGAAGATCCAGGTCAGATCGTCCTTGCGCTCGTAGCTCTCTGCCAGTCCCGGCTCAATTTTCAGATCGCGGGAGAGGAAGAGCAGCGAATCAAAGATATGCCAGTTGGTCGTAATGGCATTGGGCTCATTGTGCATATGCGGGTCCATCGTCGGCACATCGGCGTCAAACGCCACGACCAGTTCGCTATTTCCTCCCGCGGAAGAAGAGGACTGGGAACAACCCGTCAGGCCGGCTGAGACCGCCAGCAGAACGGCAAAAAGACTGAGCAACCATTTTTTCTTCACGTTAAACCCCTCTTTTCTTTTCTCACTCTTTTGAATAGACAGTCTATTTACATCGGAAATATAACGGCGTATCACCGTCCTTTCTTTCCCTTGGTCTTATTCTTCGAAAATGTTCCACTGGGAATAAAGCTGTTCCAGTTGTTGCATTCTCGTTTGGGTATCCGGATTATGCCTCTCTTCGATGCCTGCGAGCAGCAGGTACAGCAGGCTGATGACCGAAGCGATCGAGTAGTGCCCCGATTCGATATTGATCTCAGCCGTAAAGGTAATGTCCGAGATGCGGCTGACAGGCGAGAGAAGCCTGTCCGTCGCCGAAATGATCCGGGCTCCCACCCGCTTGCAGGTCTCGGCTACCCGTATCGTTTCTTTTGTATAGCGGGGAAACGAGATGACCAGCACCACCGACTTGTCTGTCAGGCTGACGATGCGCTCTTCGGTTTCGCCGCTGAACGGAACGACCAGGACATTTTTCCGCACCATGCTCAGCATGAAGCTGAACCAGTGGGCCGCCGCATACGAGGCACGGTAGCCGACGATCAATACCTGATCGGCCTCCATGAGCCAGTCCACCGCTTTATAGACATCCTGCTGGTTAAGCTGGTGCAGGGTTTGCCGAAGGATGCGGATATCCCGCTCGATCACCCGGGTGAAGATATTCGACTCCTCCCCGGTTTCCGGAGACGACTCGGAGAATCTAGACGAATTGCTTTCCAGAACGTACTGTTGAATGGCAGCCTGCATTTCCGAGAAGCCTCTGAAGCCCAGCGCGTACGCCAAACGAATGACAGTTGTCTCGCTGACCTCCGCCTCCCGTCCGATCTGGACGGCGGTGTAAAACGCCACCTTCTCGATGTTCTCCAGCAGGTATTCTGCCACTTTTTTTTGCCCGGAGGACAGTTGAGAGAACGATTCTTTGACAAGCTGTTCAAACGACATGGTTCAGCTCCTATTCACCGATTTGCAGAATAAATTACTTCACTTTTTCATCAAGATGCAGGAAATACTTCGCTAAGATATATCAGTTATATCATGCAAGAATGATTTGGGAAAGGGGAAAATTTCAAATTGTCGGAAAAATTGTTTTGATAATGCGTGGCCATGCCGTTATCCGCATAAAAAAAGAAAGGGCCGCCAAAAGGCAGCCCCCTTCTTTTTTACAAAATTTGTCGCGCCGGTTTTGTGAAACCTTTTGGCCAGCGAGGCGTCTTAGTACATGAGACTCACGTTACAATACACGTCTCGCTGTGACAAATCTTTTCTCCCATGATGTGCCCTTGAACGATGTAAAGGTTACCCCGGGTTTCCCGTAGGTATGTAACAACTTGTTGTTACCCGCGTAGATCGCCACGTGCGTGATGCGCGTCGACTTCGTATAACGGTTCGCCTTGAAGAAGACGAGATCCCCTTTTTTCAGATTGCTTTTGGCGATCTTCGTCCCTACCTTTGCCTGGGAACGGGATGTACGGGGCAGTTTTTTGTTGACGGCTACCCGGTAGACACGTTGCACAAACGACGAGCAATCAAATGTGCGAGTCGTGCTGCTGGAGGAGCCGAATTTATACGGGGTGCCCAGGTACTTTTTGCCAACATTGATGACGCGATCGGCACGGGACTGACTCCATTGAGCTTGCGCTACGTCTTGGTTGGCGGGCAGCGGAGCGACGATGCTGGTTAGCCCGACAGCTCCCCCCAAAAGAATTCCCACCAGTACTTTGCGAAGTTTCATGCTGTTTCATCCTCCCTATCGTCAACGAAGTGGCTGACTATTTGCTCTGCCATTTACTCTATCATTGCTCCACAAGTGGTTAAATTGGCAAAATCCTGCCAGCAAAGCCATTCGCAAATGGCTCCTCTTTCCTGTTGACACGCTCGTTCCCGCCCTTATCGGAATCCCCGCAAATTTTCAGTCTATTCCCTTTCCAGCAATTTCTATGATTTCTGTCCAATTTTTGCCTGCCGATACCCTCTCTTCTCTATGTAAATTGCGACTTAGGGCCTATCCATTTTCATAAACCTTTCCATTTGTCTGGTGCATCCGCAGGACAAAAATGGATCAATCCGCCGCAACTCTTCAGTGCCCGCTTGCAACCTTTCGCAACTGGACGTAAAGTAATAAGAGCTATCTTTGAAGGAGGTCCCTATGCGACTGCGAAACATCCCCGGTGCAGAAGAGGCACTGCGCGAATACCCTACGTTTGTGGACAACCCTGTCCGCTATAAAGGAAGATGGAAGGAACGCTTCGGCAACGATCATCCGATCCATATCGAGATTGGCTGCGGAAAAGGGCGTTTTATCAATACATTGGCTGAGCGTCACCCTGAGATCAACTTCATCGCGATCGAGCTGAAGGCGGAGGTCGTCCTGCGGGCGGCCCAGCGGACAGAGAAGCGGGCCATCCCGAACCTCGCCTTCGTGCAGTTCAATGCGGCGCTGCTGCCCGACCTGTTCGGAGCGGGGGAAGTCTCCCGCATCTACCTGAACTTCAGCGATCCCTGGCCCAAAACCCGCCATGCCAAACGGCGGCTGACCTACTCCAGCTTCCTCAAGACCTATCAGCAGGTATTGGTCAAAAACGGCGAGATCCACCTCAAAACAGACAATGAAAAACTGTTCGAATTCTCGCTGAACCAATTTTCGGACGAGCGCTTTCAATTGCGCCATATCACCTTTGATCTGCATCATTCTCCCTGGGCCGAAGACAATGTGATGACCGAATACGAAGAGCGTTTTTCTTCGAGAGGACAGCGGATTTACCGGGCGGAAGCGATTTGTCCCTCGTAGCACAGAACCAAAAAAGACAGTCTCTTTAAGGCGAGACTGTCTTTTTTTCATTTGCAAATGTTATAATGGATGGAAATTCCAGATTTGAGGAGAGATACCTGCATGGCTTCGTTTGCATTTGGCTCTTTGGGCATATTGTGGTTCTTAATCGTTTTGGCGTTTTACGGGTTTATTCTGTATTTCCTGTTCAGTGTACTGCGCTTTATGAAAGAAAAAACGGAAAATGACCGGGCTCGCAACCAGAAGCTCGATTTGTTGATAAGCCAGCTCCAAAAAAGCAAGAGAGAGAACGAAGAATAGGAAGATTCGTGGACGCGGGGCTTGATACCGGCCGTTTGATGGGAAGGGAAACCGATTTCCATGTGGGTAAAGGGGAGATAGTATGTTGGATTTTGGCGCAGTTAGTCTTGATTTCGGCCCGTCGATGATGATAGGATTCTCCCTCTTCGTGATGATTGCGTTTTACGGGTTTATTCTCTACTTCCTGTTCAGCGTGCTGCGGTTTGTGAAGAACAAGACAGAGAACGACCGCACGCTGAACCAGAAGCTGGATCTACTGATCGACCGGCTAAAAAACCGGGATACGGACTCGCGTTAAACCGGGACTGCCAGCTCTATTCCGATCGGTTGATACTCACCATTTCCTCCCTTTTGGCCGATATTTCCAAGAGGGAGGTATTTTTGTGAACAAGGTTCAATTTCTTCAGGAAAAAAGTGCATACCACATCACCTACCCGGATCGAACCGACCTCTCTTTTTACCTGTGGTTCACCGACAAGCATCCGCAGGCAGCCATCGGCTGGCATCATCTCGGCGCGGAATGGGAACGCCTGGGGAAAGACGAACACGCTTTGCAGGCGTACCGCCGGGCTCTCCATCTGCCGCCCGGCGATTTCTTCGAGCAGACGAGAGATGCCTATCACGCGCTGCTGCGAAAAAGGCGCAAACGCGTCTGGCAGCGGTCGGGCCGTCTGCTGCTCGCCTCCCTGCTTTTTCTCTACAGCCAGTTTGGCTTCGCTCCCGGCCTGCTTACCGAACCGGGCAAGCCCGCTCCCTCGAAAACGGTCCAGCGGGAGGTGGCACCGCGCCCACACGTCGAGGTGATCGCGGTGCCAGCGCACATCAGAAACGATCAGCTCCGAAGCCAGGTGGAAGCCTACGCAGCTTCCCGGCGCCCCTCGCTCAAGCACCCCTACACCGTCCTGGTCGTGCCGGAGGTGCCGGGAGCGCCGATGTACACGCCGCTATTGTTCTACCGCCCCAGCCAGCTGCGCGGCCTGCTCCGCTACGATCCGGTCAGCAGGACCGTCCTCGGCGACCTCTGGTTTGAGCAGCCCTGCATCTGTCAGGACAAACCGGCCGTTCAAACGGCGCAGGCACAGCTCGCCGAGGAGCAGCGGGCGATGGAACAGGTCCTGACTCTGCGAAACGCTGTGTACCGGGCTCATCAACGAAACGGATTCCTTCCCGAATCACTGGAGCAGCTGGCTGCCCCCTACCCGGCCAATGCGCTGGCGGCGGTCCCGGTGCCTACAGCAGCCAGCGGCATGGCGGCATGGCCGTATTATCCCGCCCTGTTTCGCCCGGAGTCTGCCTGGGAAAGCATGCAGCAAGTCATTCCTCTTCAGGGGTACCCGGAGCCTTTTGTCCCGCTGCAGCCGCTGCAGATCCACGTCCACCAGGCGACGCATACGATGACGCTCGCAAGCGGTCCGCACATCGTCAGACAATATCCGATCGGCATCGGGCGCCATGGAAGCACCCCCGAGGGCTATTTTTCCATCCAGAAAAAAATCAACCGCCCGCATGGGCATGACCATATTTACGGTTCGCGGGGCCTTGTCTTTCAGGCAGATGGCTATGCCATCCACGGCACCAATCAGCCCGACAGCATCGGAGATTCCCTGTCTCTCGGCTGCATCCGCCTGCACAACCCCGACGTCGACGAGCTGTATTCCTTTGCCGCCATCGGCACGGAGGTCATGATCTCCCACCGCTCTCCCCCTGTACCCGAATGGGCCAATCCCGCCCCGTTTTTGCTGGCGGCCGGGCCGGAAGAGGAGACGCCGGGCATTACGTATCATTGGCTCCATTAGTCCCGCGAAAAAAAAGACGCGCTCTCCAAAAGAGAGCGCGTTTTGCTGTTCGATTATCGGCAGAGATCCGTTTGCAAGCGGGCAGGCTTGCATGCCGGGTCTGATTACTCTTCGAGATTGCTTACGGTTTCCTCCTGCTCGGTCTCAGGATGCCACTGGTCCAGCACCTTGCCTTGCAGAACTTTGCCTTTGATGAAATCTACCTGTTGCTGATTAAATTCGCTGATCCAATCAATTTCCAGCTCTTCGGCCAAGCGGACGACGGTCAACAGTTCCGACCAGGCGACATAGCGTTTGTACCAGAAGAACTGTGGCTGTTCGTTCATGTATGGGTACAGGTCGTCGAAATCGGTGTGTTTACAGTCGAGAGCACGTTCAAAGTTTACCTTGGCACGCCGTAGCTTTTCCGTGAAAAATGCTTGCAGATTCTCTTGGGTAAAGTCTTTCATGGACAGTCCCTCCTGTCTCCCGATTTACATGCTATTGTACCACGAGCGCCTTGTTGTGAAAATAGTCGCGCCGACGCCAATTATCTGGGAAGATTTCCTATTGCTACCCGTTGGTTCCCGGCGGAATCGTCATCTGGCCGCCTTGGTCGGATGGCGGCGGCGGCAGTTCGATGCCTGGCGGCGGCATCTCCGGATTCCCCTCGGTCGGCGGGAGAATGTCAGGCGGAATCGTCACCGGCGGCTGTTCTCCAGAATTGCCCGGCTGGCCGCTGTCTCCGTTGCCGTTGCCGTTGCCGTTGCCATCGCCATTGCCATCGCCGTTGCCGTTCCCATTTCCGTTGCCGTTCCCATTGCCGGGCCACTGGCCGTTATCGTTTCCACCCTCGATCGGGATATCTCCTTCCTGTCCATCATCGTGATGGTCGCCTTCGCGCAGGAGATTTTCCAAGTGGCTCATGTCTATCTCCGCGATGTTGGACGACGTCTTTTCCTCACCGTTCGCATCGCGCGGAATCACCAGGTACTTATACATCTTATCCCCGCTGAGCGTATCCACATAGATTGTCTCGCGCACGCCTTCCGCGATCTTCTCCCGGTTCTCGGGATTGTCGGTAAAGCGATAGATATCATAGGTGAACTCCGGTTCCCCGCCCATCCAGCTGAGCACCACTTTCAGCTGATTATGGTCCAGTGTCAAGTCGGCGAAAAGCTGTACGGAAGACGTTTCTTCCGGTTCCTCTTCTACTTGCCGCTGCAAGCCTGCCGGAGGTTCAAACTGGCTAACCTTCACACCTTTCAGTCCTTCGCTCAGCACCGCGGCAAACATTTTGGCCGTCAAACTGCTGCCCTGCTTCATCTGGTGATCTTTGTCTTCCGGATCGAAGCCCATCCAGACGGCCCCTACATACTCAGGGGTATATCCGACGAACCACGCGTCTTTGTTGACGCTGCTGCCTCCGACGGTGGACTGGGTCGTTCCCGTCTTCCCGGCGACCGGACGGCCGGAGATGCGCGCAGCGCGCCCGGTTCCTTCCTGGACGGCACGCTCCAGCATGGTGTGCACTTCCCAGGCCGCCTCCCGTTTCAGCACCCGGTTTTCTTTCGCTGCATAGACGTGCTCGACACCCGTTTGCTTGTTTTCCAGCTTCTCGATCACATGCGATTCGGCCATCACGCCGCCGTTTGCGAAGGTGGTATAGGCCTGGGCCATCTTCAGGGGAGATGTACCGCTGCTCAGGCCCCCGAGTGCGATTGCCAGGTTGCGGTCTTCCGGCGACAACTGGATGCCGAATTTCTCGATATACTTCATCCCGGTTTTTACGCCGATCTCGTTCAAGAGCCAGACGGCCGGAACGTTATCCGAATTGATGACCGCCCGCATCATGCTGACCGACTCGCTGTACTTGCCGTTGTGGTTTCGCGGCTCGTAGCCGTTGAAGCTCTGGCGCTGGTTGGACAGCCGGGAGTTTGCGTTCCATTTGCCAATATCCGTATCGACCGCCGGCGCAAATACGGCGATTGGCTTGAAGGAGGAGCCTGGCTGACGGGCCATGTCCGTCGCAAAGTTAAAGCCTTTTGCCTTGTAATCGCGTCCGCCCATCATCGCGGCGATTCCGCCGTTTTTGGCGTCGACGACGACCATCGCCGATTGGACGGCCCGCTTCGCTCCCGGTTTCGGGAAGTTCTTTTCATTGGCATACGCTTTGACCATGGCATCCTGCATATTGGGGTCCAGCGTGGTGTAGACGGACCAGCCTCCCCGATACAGCTCTTCCTCCGTCACGCCGTACTTGTCTTTCGCTTCGCGGAGAATGTAGTCAAAGAATGCCTGATAGCCTTTTTTCAGCCCGCTTCCGCCGCTTTTTCCTCCGTCCTCCCGTTCCTCCGGCAGCGGTTCGGCCTGTGCCGCTTCTTTTTGTTCCAGGGTAATAAAGCCTTGCTCATGCATCAGGCGCAGGATGGTGTCGCGACGCTCCTTCGCCTTTTCCGGATTGTTAAACGGCGAGTAGTGCGTCGGCGCTTTGGGGATCGCTGCCAGTGTGGCCGCTTCCGCCAAGGTGAATCTCTCGTCCGTTACCGACTTGCCAAAGTAGTGAAGAGCGGCGTCCTCTACCCCAAACGCCCCTTTGCCCAGGTAGACCTGGTTGAGATACATCTCCAAAATCTGATCCTTGGAGAATTTGCGCTCCAAGCCGATCGCGATGCTCACCTCTTTGGTTTTCCGCCAAAAGGTTTTGTCCAGCGAGAGAAACACGTTGCGGGCGAGCTGCTGCGTGATCGTGCTGCCGCCCTCGGCGAGCGACCCTTTGCGGATATCGTTGATAATCGCGCCCCCGATCCGGATCATGTCCACTCCCTTGTGTTCGAAGAAGCGTTTGTCCTCGACGGCAATGAACGCTTTGATCAAAAAGTCGGGCATCTTCGAAATCGGCATGTATTCCCGATTTTTCTCAATGACCAGACTGGCTATTTCGTTTTTGTTCTTGTCGTATATAACAGTCGGTTCTGCCTTTAAAGCCTCCAGCTTTTGTATTTGCGTCTCAATCATCTTTTCACCGGCGTACAAGAGTGACATATAGCCGCCGATGACGCTCAAGAGCAGAAAGATGGTAAAGGATACGGCAAACATCAGCAGATTGCTTTTTTTCTTTCTGACTGTTTTCTTGGCCTTTGTTGCCATGACTGACCTCCTGGTTTCTTTCTTTACTCCCCCACTTGTTATAGACGGACGCTTTTTGAAAAAGTTTCTTTGATATGTGCCGTCTTCTGCCGTCTATGATTTCATAAACGGCTCCGTTTGTCACTGGAAAAAGCCTATCTCCCGAAGGAAATAGGCTTTTGGGGTTGCGCTTATCCGATTACTTTTTCAGCAGTTTTTCTGCCTCGGCTACCACATTTTCTACCGTGAAGCCGTATTCTTTCATGATGCGCTCGCCCGGTGCGGAGGCACCAAACTGGCTGATGCCGATGATTTTGCCCGCATCGCCGACGTAGCGCTCCCAGCCGAGCGGTGCGGCCATCTCCACGCCCAGACGCGCTTTGACCGCCGGCGGGAGGACCTGATCGCGATAGGCTTGCGGCTGGCGCTCGAACAGCTCCCAGCTCGGCATCGAGACGACGCGCGCCTGAATGCCGCGCTCGGCCAAGACGGCACGCGCTTCCATCGCGAGCGACACTTCCGAACCGGTCGCCAGCAAGAGCAGGTCCGGCTGGCCATTGGCTGCATCCGCCAGCACATACGCTCCTTTGCTGACGCCTTCTGCCGCCTTCTCGATCGTCTCCTGCATCACAGGCAGATTCTGGCGGGTCAGCACCAGGACCACCGGTTCATCCGTGCGGGACAGCGCATACTTCCAGGCCTCATTGGTCTCCACCGCATCGGCGGGACGAATCACCGTGAGATCTGGAATCGCCCGCAGGGAGGGCAGATGCTCGATCGGCTCATGGGTCGGTCCGTCTTCGCCAACCGCGATGGAGTCGTGGGTAAAGACGTAGATGACCGGCTGCTTCATCAGCGCGGAGAGACGGATCGCCGGACGCACGTAGTCGGAGAAGACAAAGAACGTAGCGCCGTACACCTTCAAACCGCCATGCAAGGCCATTCCGTTCAAGGCAGCGCCCATCGCGAACTCGCGGACGCCAAACCAGATATTGCGGCCGTCGTAGGAGCTGGGCAGGAAGTTGCCCGCTTCTTTGATCAGCGTATTGTTGGAAGAGGCCAGGTCTGCCGATCCTCCGAACAGGTACGGCACCGTTTTGGCCAGCGCATTGATGGCACTGCCGGATGCAGCGCGGGTCGCCAGCTTCGCGCCTGCTTCATATGCAGGCAGCTCGCTGTCCCAGTTCGCCGGCAGTTGGTTGGACATCGCCGTCTCGAATTGCCGGGCCAGATCCGGGTACGCCTTGGCGTACGCGGCAAAGCGCTCTTTCCACTCCGCCTCTGCCTTCTGGCCGGCTTCCGCCCGTTTGCTGTAGAATTCGGCAACCTCGGCCGGGATGTGGAATTCTTCTTCGTAGTTCCAACCGTAGCCCGCTTTGGTCAGCTTCACCTCGTCCTTGCCGAGCGGGGCTCCGTGCGATTTGCTGGAGCCGCCTTTATTCGGGCTGCCGTAGCCGATCACGGTTTTGACCTCGATCAGTGTCGGACGGCTCTCGTCCTGCTTCGCCTCGGCAATCGCAGCCTCGATCGCCGCCAGATCATTGCCGTCCTCGACGCGCAGATATTGCCAGCCATACGCTTGATAGCGCTGCGCCACATTTTCCGAGAACGAGAGGGAGAGTTCGCCGTCCAGCGAAATATCATTGGAATCGTAGAGAACGATCAGCTTGCCCAGCTTCAGATGTGCGGCCAGGGAGGACGCCTCGCTGGATACGCCTTCCATCAGGTCGCCGTCGCCGCAGATGGCATAGGTGTAGTGATTGACGATATCGAAGCCGTCCCGATTGTAGACCGCAGCCAAATGCCTTTCGGCCATCGCCATCCCGACAGCCATCGCAATGCCTTGTCCCAGCGGACCGGTCGTCGCATCGACGCCAGGGGTGTGGCCAAATTCCGGATGGCCGGGAGTTTTGCTTCCCCACTGACGGAAGCTGTGCAGGTCTTCCAGTGAAACATCGTATTTCATCAGGTGCAACATCGCGTATAATAGCATTGAGCCATGTCCGGCGGAAAGGACGAAGCGATCGCGATCCACCCAGCTCGGATTTTGCGGATTCACCTTCATAAAGCGGCTATACAAAACATGGGCCATCGGCGCTGCGCCCATGGGCATGCCCGGATGCCCGGAGTTGGCCTTTTCGATCGCATCGATTGCCAACGTGCGGATGGTGTTGATTGCCAAATGATCGACAGACGTGTGCTGAGTCATCGAGTGGAGCCTCCCTGCGTTTTTATCTGAGAAAAAACTTCTTCTCTTGCCAGATTACAACTCCACAAATTATAACACAGTTCGAGGAGACTTATCATACCCGGGGCTGAAAAAAGGAGGAGCAACCGTGCATATCGGATATCTCACGATCGGAATTATCTTGGGACTGGCAGGCTTTGGCATGCTCTTGTACGCCATGGCCACATCGCCCGCGATACGCAAAAGAGACAAGTACCTGAAGCAAAGAGCGGCGGAGCACCATCAGCCGCCACATGATTCCCGGGAGTAAACGAGACGAGGAGAGCAGATCCATGAAAAAAGAACGACATACCTTGCCGACTGCCGTCCATCTGTTCCTCATGCGGGGAGACGAAATTCTGTTGCTGCGCCGTTATCAGACGGGCTATGAGGACGGCAACTACAGCGTTCCTGCCGGCCATCTCGACGGCGGCGAGGAGGTTGCGGCCGCTGCCATCCGCGAAGCGCAGGAAGAGGTAGGCATCCGCATCTCCCCCGATGACCTGCGTGTCGTGGGAGTGATGCACCGCCTGTCGACGGATGAGCGGATTGATTTTTTTGTCTCGGCCGAAAAGTGGACAGGCGAGATCGTGAACAAAGAGCCTGACAAGTGTGACGAATTGCGCTGGGCGCATATGGACGAGCTGCCCGCGAATGTAATCCCGTATGTGCGCCAGGCGATCTCTAATTTTCGGAATGGGCAGTGGTTTCAGAGTTTTGGCTGGAGCTAGAGATCCACTTCTTCGTTACGCGGCCGCCGGGTGAAGCAGCATGGGAACATGCTTCTTATCCCCCACGGCATCGTCCCGAACGCATCAACAAAAAAAGGTACGGCTTCTACCGTACCCTCTGTGTCTGCGCCTCATGCTGCCCCGCTTGCCGGCGGCGGATCCAAAAGAAGGCTGCGGCAAGCAATACCAGCGCCAAAAAAGTAATGCCTCCATAGGTTTGGACACCGCTCATAATCGCGTCTAAATGACGGCCAAACAACCGGCCGGCCATGAAGTAATTCAGCGTCCAAACAAACCCGGTCGGCAGCGAATACAGCGCATACCGGCGCAGCGGCATCCGCTGAATCCCTACGAGATAAGGAACCACGTGACGGACGACAGGAAAAAAATAGCTCAAGCATATGGCTCCATTTCCGTAGCGATTCAGCAAATCCTCCGCTTTGTTCAAATACTTTTCCCCTTTCAGCTTGCGGGCGAGCCACTGCAGGATCGGCGCTCCGATTCGATAGCCCAGGACGTACCCGAGCGACAAGCCGGAGACAACTCCCAGATAGACGGCGACAAAGGCGGGAATCGGCTGCAGCCAGCCCTGAGCCGTTATCGCTCCGGCTGTCATCACAATCATCTCGTCGGGTACCGGCATCCCCACAATCCCCAGCCACAGGGCAAAAAACAGGGCCGGATACCCGTACTGGGCAACCATGCCCGTAAGCATATCCGCATCCATGAGCATCATCCTCTCTTTCGGCAGACGTAGACAAACGCGCAGGGGAAGTTAAACGGCACAAATCGGATCTGCACGCTCGCAAAACGCCTCTCCAGCTGCTTCTTCAATTGCAGCGAATATTGAAACTGTACAAAAACCCCGCCAGGCTTCAGCGCAGCCGCTACCTGGTCCAGAATATCGTCGCGCAGCTGCTGCGTAAAATTGGCAAAGGGGAGTCCGCTGATCACGGCATCCAGCTGTCCCATTCCGTTTGCCGCCATCTCTGCTGTCAGCCTGCAGGCGTCTTGTCCGTAACGAAGCTCGGGGTAGCGGCGGGCGAGCCGCATGCGCATGGTGTCGTCCTGCTCCAGGATCAGCGCCTGACAGTCCACTCTTTTGGCCTCCTGGATCGCCTCTGTACATACACCCGTCCCAGCCCCCAACTCCGCGACAGCAGTGGCGTGTTCCCACTCTACCGCAGCCATCATCGTCTTCACCAGCTGACGAGAGCTGGGGACGATGCTTCCGACCGATCGGGGAGAAGAGAAAAATTTTGCGGCAAACACCAGCCCGTCTGTTACGGGAACAAGCATCGGTTCCAGTCTACTTTCTCTATGAGACGTCGTTTCCATTCATTCCGTCACTCCTCTCCTTACTCATCCTACCCGTCATTCCTTAGCAAAAAGGAAAGAAAAAACAAAAGATTTTCTTAAGATTCTTTTTTCCCCGCAAAAAAAAGAGGAGACGGCTGTTACCGTTCCTCTTTTTGATATCGCTTTTTTACGGATGTCAGGGCTTCCAGCATCTCTTCCTTTTCGATGATCCCAAGCTGGTAGAGCTCGCGAATCTCGTCCTCCAGCAGGATCATGTCGCCTTCCGGATCTCCGGTATAAATGAAGAGATTGTAACGCTTCAGAAATGACTGCAGATCAAATCCTTCCCGTCCGTTCAACGCGACCCCTCCAGATCGGATGCCATCTGAGACAGTACGGCATCATAGTCGAATTCGACTGCAAATCCCGTAATCACGACAATCTTCGCTTGCGGGTACGCCTGCTTCCAGCTGTCCTGCTCTCCTTCCTTCAGTCCTACCAGATAAAGCGGATCGGAAGCGAACTGTTCATCCTCCTGCACCAGCCGCAAAAACTGGCGGCATTCTTCCTGTTCGTAGGCGGCATTGACGACCAGGACCATACGTTCGAGGCCGAGCGACTGACGCTCCTCCTGCAGAAGCCGAAAGGTTTTTGCACCCGGAACCATCGCTCGCACTTCTTGAAAACGGTCGAGAATTTCATCCAGCCAGTCATCTTCTTCCCCGGCCAGGTACACCAACATGGCGGTAGACATCGATACACACCTCTTACCTCGATAGCATCGTTATGACGAAATGATGTCATTTTACCAGTATAACACGACTCTGTCATCTCGTCCCTTTGGCTTGCTTGACTTCAAACAAACCTTCACGTAAGGTGGAAACATCATCATATTTTTTGGCGGAAAGAGGTAAGTGTGCGTGAAAAAGAAGTACCTCCCCCTATTGTTTCTGATTGCCTTTCTCACCATGCTGGGGTTCGGGATCATCATCCCGATTCTTCCATTCTTTGCCGAGAATGTGGGGGCTTCTTCCTTTGAAATTGGCATTTTGTTTGCGAGCTACAACATCATGCAGTTTCTGTTTGCCCCGATCTGGGGAGCCCTGTCTGATCGTATCGGGCGAAAACCCTTGATCGCGTTTGGCCTGTTTGGCTTTTCCATCACATTTATCCTGTTCGGATTGGCGGGCAGCTATACGGAAATGTTGGCCTACCGCATACTCGGCGGGATTGTGTCTGCAGCGGCCCTGCCTACGGTAACCGCCATGGTAGCCGATGTCTTCCCTCCCGAAGAACGGGCCAAGGGAATGGGCATCATCGGGGCAGGGATTGGCCTGAGCTTTGTCTTCGGACCGGCGATCGGCGGTTTTCTCAGCCCGTACGGCTTTGCCGTCCCGTTCTTTGCATCGGGCGGCGTTGCGCTATTGACCTTTTTCCTGATCCTGTTTGCCCTGCCGGAAAGCCTGCCGAAGGAAAAGCGGACAGGAATGGCCCGGGACAAACAAGGGAATCTGCTCACGGTGGTCTTCGGTCCGCTGTCGCTGATGTACGGGATCATGTTTGTCGTCTCGTTTGCCTTCTCCGGCCTGGAGACGACCTTTGCCCTGTTCATCAATGATTTATACGGCTTTACGTCCAAGGATCTGGGCATGATGTTTCTCGTGATGGGCATCATTTCGGCTTTTGTGCAGGCTGGACTGATTGGCAAAATGGTAAAGCGCCTCGGGGAGCCGCTCGTCCTCACGATCGGACTGGTTCTCTACGCGGTAGGTTTCTTCTCCATTCCGCTGGCGGCGAACTTTTGGGCGCTCGCCCTGACCCTCTCCCTCTTCGGAGCTGGACAAGGCATGATCCGCGCTACCGGCACTGCGATGATCACGCAGCGGACGAGCCAGGGACAAGGGGTGACCAGCGGCGCGATCAGCTCGATGGACAGCCTCGGCCGCATCCTCGGCCCGCTCGCCGGCGGGGCCGTCTATCAGTGGACGGCCAGCGGACCGTTTCTCGTCGGCGGCATCCTGATGGTCGTGATGCTCGTGCTGTTCCGCACCCGCTACCATCGGCTTCCGCAGCAGGCCCAAGGCTGAATGAATGGAAAAAGCAGAGCCATTTCCCCGGGGGAAATGACTCTGCTTTTTTCTATGTCGCCCACACACATCTTTCCATGTCTGCCGCTGCCTACTCGGGCTGCATCTCCAGCCACTCCAGATAGCGGGCATCTCTTTCCGCCTCTACCCGCTCCCACTCCTGCTGCCACTCCATCAGCTGGGTGTAGTCGGGATGCCCTTCTGCCAGCAGCCGAGTCAGCGTCTCCCGCCTGGCTTCCAGTTCGGCAATCTGCCGCTCCAGCTCCGCCAGCTTATAGGCATTCACCCGTTTGGACGCTCCCTTTTTGGTTGCAGACGCCGCCTGGGGTGAGCGGGATGATGTATGGTCTTCCGGCGCAATAGCCAATGGGCGGGATGACATGCTGTCACCTCGTGCAGGAGAGATTTCGCGGGAAGACATGCTCTCTTTACCTGCCGTGGCGATGCCGCGAGACGAAGGTTCTTCTGCACGGCGCGAAGCGGTCTGTTCGCCAGTCCATCCGGTTTTCGAGGAGATGCTCGGCGCATCCGCCGCTTTGCCCGCTTCCATGCTGTCGAAGCCCCGCTCCCCCCTGTCCCGCTTCCTTTTTTCGAGCGCTTCCCGAAAGGACCCTTCGTAGTGGACAAGCCGACCGTCCTCGACCCAATACACCCCGTCCACCATTTTTTGCAAAAAGTAACGGTCGTGGGAGACGATCAGCAGCGTGCCGCGATAATCGGCCAGCGCTTCCTCCAGCGTCTCCCGCGACTCGATATCCAGGTGGTTGGTCGGCTCATCCAGGATGAGCAGATTGATTTCCTGATGCATCAGCTGCGCGAGACGCAATCTCATCCGCTCGCCCCCGCTCAGCTGACTGAGCCGCTTGAACACATGCTCGCCGTAAAAGAGAAAGCGGGCCAGCCGATGACGCGCCTCTGCCTCGGATACCGCTGCCGTCTCGCGGAAGACATCGATCAGCCGCCGCTGCTGATCGCCTTCCAGCGCCTGCTGGGAGAGATAGCCCACCTTTACGCTCGCACCGACCCTCACCGTTCCGCTGTCGGGAGCTTCCTCCCCCAGCATCATTTTGAGAAAAGTCGACTTGCCGCTGCCGTTGGGGCCGAGCAGCGCCTTCCTCTCTCCGTAGCGAAGAAGCAGATCCGCCCCCTTCATCAGCAGCTTCTCTCCGTAGGCTTTATGCAGTCCTTCGGCGATCAGGACTTCCTCGCCGCTTCGGTCTGTTTTTTGAAAGGACAGGCCCATCCGCTCCGCCTCCAGCCGCGGCCGGTCGATGCGCTCGATCCTCGCCAGCGCCTTTTCCATGCTTTTGGCCCGGCGGTGAAAGGCTTCGTTGGGCGGATTCGAGCGATTGCCCCATTCCTTGAGCCGCTTGATCGTCTCCTGCATCTTCTTGATTTTCTTCTGCTGCTCTTGGTAGGCTTCAAACTGGCGCAGCAGCCTCTCTTCCCTCTCCGCCAGAAAATAGCTGTAGTGGCCGTGGTAGTGCTCCACCTCGCCCCCGTCCACATGATAGATCGAGGTAACCACCGCATCGAGAAAATGACGGTCATGGGAGATCAGGAGGACGGTCCCCTCGTAATCGCGCAGAAAGCCCTCCAGCCACTCCATGGCTTCCACATCCAAATGGTTGGTCGGCTCGTCGAGCAGGAGAACGTCGCTTCGCTCACATAGCAGCTTGGCCAGGCCGACCTTCGTCTTTTCGCCTCCGCTCAGCTGGACAAAGGGAGTGAACAAGAGCCGATCCGCGATCCCGAGCCCTTCAATGACCTGTGCCATGCGCACCTCCCAGGTGTACCCGCCCAGCCTCTCGAAATCCTCCTGCTTCTGCTGGTAGCGGTGGACCAGGCGCTCCCACCCGCTGTCCTCGGCCGTCGCTGCGCTCATCTGCCTCTCCAGTTCGCCGAGCTCCGCCTGCAGACGCAGCCCTTCGGCAAATGCGCTGGCGATCACATCCCGTCCCGTCCAATCCTGCGGGTATTGCGGCGTTTGCGGCAGATACGCCCAGACACTCCCCTTGGCCCGGAAAAGATCGCCCTGATCCTGCTGCTCGAGCCCTGCCAGCAGCTTGAACAGCGTCGTTTTGCCTGCTCCGTTCGGGCCGACGAAGCCCGCTCTCTCTCCCGCTTTTATCTCCAGCGTCACCCCTTCCAGTACGGGGGTGGCTCCATAGCTTTTATAGATGGTTTGTGCAGATACGATAATCATGATTTTTTCCTCCTCAGGTTGGATGGTGCTTTTTTGAACGCAAAAAAGCCGCAGGCAAGCACCTGCGGCATCGTTTATCGAATCGTGAATGCGGACGAAAACGTGATCCTCTCGGGGATCGCCTGGAGATCGTCAGCTGCCTTATCCTAATACCGATGCATGGTACGCCTGATTTGCTTCCGTTCGGTTGTATGACCAAAAAAGGGCAGACTTCCCCCTCGACGGAAAAAATGATGTGTCATACTGCTGGTTTCAACAATAAACCAAGCTTGAACGGCTCCAAACACGTACCTTGCACCTCCTTCCTGAGAATGGACAATTTCCTTATTTCACTATACAGGATATGCGAATGCACGGCAATGGGCTGTATGTGTACTTAGGTAACATTCCTTCTCATTTTTGAGTATGATTTCAGGTATTAATGATGATAGATTTACGCAGAAATATTAGAAATATTAATATGTTGTTGAATAACAAAATGGAGGAATATGACTAATTGCCTATGTATATTACTCTTAACGCGCTTTAAAATGTAATTATTACCAAAAAAGGGATCTCGCGTTATGGATGTAACCGGAAAAACCGCCTATTTATGGGGATACACACGAGGAGAGGGCAGCGATTTGTCATATGCTCGTGTGTACTCATATTTTTATGTGAATGGTGATTTAATAAAAACTGACTATGACAACGACCCCTCTTATGCATCAATAGATTATGATGCAAGCGCTATAGTTTTACACAAAGCAAAGATTACCTCTTCTCATTATGTTTACAACCGATTAGGAGAGAATAAAACGAAAACTTCAATGGATCAGTGGCCAAAATAAAAATAGGAGGTTTCGATAATGAATAGGAAGAGAATCACTTTTTTGGGACTAGCCCTTCTAATGGCAGGTACGACTCTATTCATTAGCAATCAGATCAATGCAACGGAAGATCCAGATATGCTTGAGAAAGCAAGACATCAGTCTACACTTCAAACCCTAGGGATCGATGTAGAAGCGAAGTCGCTGGAGAATTTGAATATTTTGATAGATAGGAATAACAAAAAATGGATATATGCTGATTTTACTGAAAGACCTTCTCTTGATGAGAAAATTGGAAAAATGTATTCGGAGGAAGTACAGTCATCTTTTATTGAAGTACAGGACAAAATCATGCAAAAATACGCTCAAGTCGGAGACCAGATACCGATTATCCTCTTAGACGAAGAGCTAAAGGAAGGCACCTTCTCTTTTACAAGAAAAAGTGGTGAAACATTATCATTTAAGATTCAACTAGACCCTGTAAAAGGAAAGTGGACCTACAAAGAGAGGGATTAACCCAAATCGAAAAGCGTCAGAACATGTTGCCGGATTCCATACCCGCAGATCTGACGCTTTTTGCTTTTTCCTATCCTATATCCCTTCGGCCCCTTCAAAGAGCGGCTGCTGGGTATCCGCATCCAGCACGACAAGCGTCGTGTAGGGCGGCAGCTTCACTTTCACAAGCACATACGGATACGAGATCACCTGCGCGTACATCCTCCCCGGCTCCGGCTTGGTCAGCCGGACGTACACCTTGAGCTGCTCCCAGCTCCACTCGGTCCCGACGACTTCGATTCCGTAGCCCGGATTCGGAGACTGGCCGCGCGCGATCACATACAAATCTCCCAGCTGGTGCACGCCTGCTCTCCCTTTTGCCTTCTGCACGAAGTCCTTTTCCTCCTGGGTCAGGGAAGCAAAATCCACCTGTTTGAATTGGTCATAGCCCTCAGGTGCCACGATTTCCACCGTCCTCGTTTGGGAATTCCACTTCAACTCATGGCCCGCCTGCTCAATCACCCAGCGGAGCGGCAAATAGACTTGCTTGTTGTGCGAAATCGCGCCCGCACCGATCTCTGTCCATTTATCCCCTACCGCGGCGCGTTTGGTGTTCAGCTGAAAGGAGAGGATGACTCCCGTCCGCAGGGTGACCTCGACCCCGCTCTGCCCTTTCGCCTGCCATTTTGCATGAAGCAAATGGGTCAAATCCTCTATCGCCATGTAGGTGCTACCGCCAATGATGATCGATGGTTTCTGTAGCTGGGTGACATGCCCGTTGACAGTCACCTGCACGGTCGGCGGATTCGCCGGCACCTTGGCTTGCCCGCTGACGGCGGCGGTGACGGGCAAAGCCGCCACCAGCTGCAGTCCGAGCAGACAAGCGATCGCCTTTTTCCCTCTCATGTTGCATTCCTCCATTATATACAGCCGATTTACCTTGTTTGACTTTACCCGGCAGCCAAATGTTTCAATCGGAGCAAAAGAAATCTGTATTTGGAAGCGTGCCCGTTAATGCAAGAAGAAATTACCGACCATGATCACCGCAGGGATGCTCAAGAGTGCGAGGAGCGTGGAAAAGACCGTGGTCATCGCGCCCATCTCCTCATCTGCGGCATAACGGGCGAAAAGAATCGAGGCCATGGTCAGCGTAGGCATGGCGACCTGAATGACCGTAACCCGGGTGATCTCCGCATCCAGAGGAAGCAGCGAAAGCAGCATGGCCGCGGTGAGCGGAAAGACAAAGAGCTTGAAGGTCAGCGGCAAGCCGATGACAGGCAGAGACACCTGCGGCTTCTTGCGCAGCAAAAGCGGCAGCAGCATGCCGATGTACATCATCGCCAGTGGCGAGGCCAGTTTGGCCAGAGTGCCGACCAAATCCTTCACCGGCTGAGGCGGCATGAACCCGAGCATCGCGGAACCGAGTCCGAGGACGATGGCGACCATCGGGATATTGATCATGGCCTTGAGCCCTTTGAGATTGAACGAGCTTTTGTCTTGCAGCATCATGACGGCGACGGTCCACATGACGACATCCACGCCAGCGTCAAAAACAGCAGCCAAGAGCGCCCCTTTTGGACCAAATAGCGCCGCGCACAGCGGCAGGCCGATAAACCCGGTGTTGCCCAGCCCGGACAGGATCGCCATCTCCCGCCGTTTCTTTTCCGGCAGCGGCAGGGTGCGCGCCCCCAGCCATCCCATCCCTATTCCGAAACAATTTAATAGTACGGAAATCGCAAAAATTGCAATAATTTGCGTCAAGGTCTGACTGTCGATCGGCGTTTGGAACACGCCGTCCAAAATAATGCACGGCATCGCCACATTGACGATGATCGTGATGATGAGCTGACGGGAATCCCCCGTCAGCGGATGTCGATATCCAATGGCACTCCCGATCCCGATAATGGCGCCCATCAGGAGAATCGACTGAAGCAGCAATGACATTTCCATCTGTATGGTTCCTCCCCGCTAAGCCTCTACGGCGATCCAGGCAAGCTCGCGCGGCTCTCCTTTTTCACATGTGCGCAACAGATCGCCGGCGATCGGGATAACCTGTTCCAGAGGCACACACCAGGCTGCCGGAAAAGGGACATCGGCCCCCTCGATCCTCAATGTATTCATCACCCCATCGGGCTTGTCCGCCGTCAGGACAAAATGGCGCTCGGCCGGCTCATGCTCCTTCCACTGCACCAGCACCATCCCTTGATTTCCTCCGGCGACGACCAGATCCACATGGTCGCCGTATGCCGCATGAACCAGGGTGTGGGTCGTCCCGTTCAACTGGGCGATTTCCTTTAAGACCTCATGCCATGCTGTATGATTTTGATCGACACCGCTCGCATCTGTATACATGCGCCAATCGTTTAACATCGGATTCTTCTCCTTCGCTCTACCCAGCGGCAATGATGATGCAGCCCCCGCTTGGAACAGACGGGGGCTTGGTTGTACGTCCCTATTTTACGCTTCTTCTTTCTTATACTCAACCACGACTTCTGTGCCCAGGCCGCCGCGTGCGTTCCAGATGGCTTCGATGCGCATGTAGAGCGGTTCGCAGCAGGCCACCAGGTCGTTTAAGATGCGATTGGTCGCATGCTCCTGATAGATGCCTACATTGCGGTACGAGGTCAGGTAGTATTTCAGCGACTTCATCTCGATCAGCTTTTCTCCCGGGATCAGGTGAATGCGAAGTTCCGCAAAATCCGGCAGGCCCGACCACGGACATACCGAGGTGAATTCGCTGGTCGGCATCATGATTTCGGTCCGTTTCCCGACGTATTCATACGGGATCGTCTCCAGAATATCTACCAAAATCGCCGTTTCATCCTGTGTATCGAAGCGGAGATTGTTGTACTTGCTGTGATTGTGTTCGACCGTTGCCATTGTCTTCTCGTTCCCCTCTACTAAAATATTTTTGACGATTTTTGTTCCAACCGACGAAAAAGGAATGTATGCCGGACAACGGTTACAAACTGTGTATAAGCATGGGGCCACTCCTCCTTGCAGCGAAGAGCAGCCTTGCCCGGCCCGATTTGTGCCTGTTTATTTGATACACAACCAAAAAAGCCGCCCCTGCAAATACAGGAGAGCGGCTTCCAAAAGACAGACTTCAGGCATGGACTGCTCCCCCCTAGTTTTGTTTTACGAGAGGTGGGGATTCCGAACTCTCGCGTCCGTGGGACATAGTAAAGCATATCAAATGGACATCCTTTTTAGAAGGGGAAGTTTTTCGCAGACAAAGACGTTGACAAAAGAGAAAAAGACTTTTAGTATGATCCCATAAAAGCATATCAACTTACTGGGGGATTCACGATGAAAAAACTTCTGTTTTCAGCCTTAATTTCGACGTTATTGCTCGGAATTACAGGTTGCGGCAGTTCTTCTGCACCAGCCAATCCCGATCAATCCGCGGCTCCGGATCAGTCCGCTGCCGCTCCGCAAAATCTGCTGGAAAAAGTAAAGGCGGAAGGCAAGCTGGTGATCGGCACGGAGGGCACCTACGCGCCCTTCACTTTCCACGACCAATCCGGCAAGTTGACCGGATACGACGTGGAGGTCATCACGGAAGTAGCCAAGCGGCTCGGGGTAGAACCCGTATTCCAGGAGACACAGTGGGATGCGATGTTCGCCGGACTGGACTCCAAGCGTTTTGATCTGATTGCCAATGAGGTCGGCATTCGCCCCGACCGCCAGGAAAAATACGACTTCTCTACGCCGTATTCCATCTCCCGTGCGGTACTGGTGACGCACAAAGACAATACCACCGTAAAAGACTTTGCGGACATCAAAGGACTGAAGGCGGGCCAATCGCTGACCAGCAACTACGCTGACCTGGCGCGCGAGCTGGAAGCCGAAATCGTGGCGGTCGATAACTTCAACAACGCGATGGAGCTGATTTCGACCAAGCGCGTCGATGTCGTCCTGAACGACAACCTGACCGTCCTCGACTTTCTAAAGCAAAGACCGGATACGCCGGTGAAGATCGTGAAGGTAAAAGAAGAAGGTCTGCCGTGCGGCTTCATGTTCCGCAAAGGCAGCACCGAGCTGGTCGAAGAAATCAACAAGATTTTGGACGGCATGCATGCGGACGGCACGCTGAAGCAGATCTCCGAAAAATGGTTTGGGCAGGATATTTCCAAGTAAAATCATGATTGCAGCAGGTGGCAGGATCTCTTTTTCCATCAGCGAAAAGAGATCTGCCACTTTTCTGCTTCTCCACGCAGGCGAACACCGTGGGCGGCGAAGGAAGAGCGGAATTCTTTTATTGACAAAACAGGCAAAGCCTTTTAGTATGTTCTCAACAAAAATCATATCGGTTTAGTGGGGGTTTCCATTATGAAAAAATTATTGTTCTCCGCACTCATCTCTTCTCTGTTGCTCGGAATTGTGGGATGCGGCTCGCAAGGCTCCGGTTCTTCATCCAACAATGCCGCTCCGGCCCCTGCTCCTGAACAGGCACCTGCTGAGCAAAAGGCAGAACAAAGCTTGCTGGATAAAGTAAAAGCGGAAGGCAAGCTGGTGATTGGAACGGAAGGCACCTACGCGCCTTTTACTTTTCACGACCAATCGGGCAAACTGACCGGATTCGACGTTGAGGTGATTACGGAAGTAGCCAGACGTCTCGGAGTCGAGCCAGTATTCCAGGAAACGCAGTGGGACGCCATGTTCGCCGGATTGGACGCCAAGCGCTTTGACGTCGTCGCCAACCAGGTGGGCATTCGCCCCGACCGTCAGGAAAAATACGATTTTTCCAATCCGTACACGGTATCCACGGCCGTCCTGGTCACGCATAAGGACAACAATACCGTCACGGGCTTTGACAGCATCAAAGGCCTGAAGGCAGCCCAGACCCTGACCAGCAATCTGACCGACATCGCCAAACAGAACGGCGCCGAGATCGTCGGCGTCGAAGGCTTCAACCAGGCGATCGACCTGCTCGTCTCCAAGCGTGTGGACATCACGATCAATGACGGCTTGTCCCTCCTGGACTTCCTGAAGCAAAAACCGGATACGCCAATCAAGATCGTCGCCAAACACCCGGACGGCGCCAAAAACGGCTTCCTGTTCCGCAAAGGCAGCACCGATCTGGTAGAGGCGGTCAACAAAGCGCTGGACGAGATGATGCAAGACGGCACGTTCCTCAAAATTTCCGAGAAATGGTTTGGTGCAGATGTTTCTAAGTAACCTGTTCGAGAATCCCGAGCGCGTAGACAGGTGGATAGAGATCGCGCAGACGTCGTTCTGGCCGCTCCTGAAAGGCGCACTGACCTTCTCTCTCTTGCTCTCGCTTGTCTCCTTTGCCATTGGCCTGGTCATCGCGATTCTCACGGCTTTGGCCCGGATCTCCGGCAACAAGCTGCTGTCCGGCATCGCCCGCGTCTACGTATCGATTATTCGCGGCACGCCGCTGCTGGTGCAACTGTTCATTATCTTTTACGGACTGCCCAGCATCGGCATGACGATCGATCCGTTTCCGTCGGCCGTGATCGGTTTCTCCCTGAACGTCGGCGCCTACGCATCCGAAGTGGTCCGCGCGGCCATCCTGTCGATTCCAAAGGGACAATGGGAAGCAGGCTATTCCATCGGCATGAGCTACCGCCAGGCCCTGGTGCGCATCATCCTGCCCCAGGCGGCCCGCGTATCCGTGCCGCCGCTGTCCAATTCGTACATCAGTCTGGTCAAGGATACGTCGCTGGCGGCTGCCATTCTGGTCCCGGAGATGTTCCGGAAAGCGCAGGAGATCGCGGCTGCCACCTATGAGCCGCTGCTGGTCTATTCCGAGGCGGCCTTGATCTACTGGATGATCTGTCTCGTTCTCGCTGCCATCCAGGACCGGATCGAGAGCAGGCTTGACCGCTACGTCGCCTAGAAGGGGAGCATGTACATGATTACGATCTCCAATCTTCATAAGCAATTTCACCAGCTGCAGGTCCTGAAGGGCATCTCGCTCAGCGTGGACAAAGGCAAGGTCGTGGTGATCATCGGACCGTCCGGCTCCGGGAAAACGACCCTGCTCCGCTGCCTGAACGCCTTGGAGATCCCCTCCGAGGGAAGCGTGCAAATCGGCTCCGTCCAGCTGGACTTTTCCAAAAAAGTATCCAAGCAGGACATCCAACGGCTCCGCAAGCAAACGGGAATGGTCTTTCAAAGCTACAATCTGTTCCCCCATATGACGGCCTTGCAAAACGTGATGGAAGGTCCCGTCACGGTAAAGGGAGAAAAGCCGGAGCGGGCAAAGGAAAAAGCGGTCAAGCTGCTCACCAAGGTGGGACTGGCGGACAAGCTGGATCATTACCCGGCACAGCTTTCCGGGGGGCAGCAGCAGCGCGTCGGCATCGCTCGGGCGCTGGCCATGGACCCGCAGGTCATGCTGTTTGACGAGCCGACCTCCGCTCTGGACCCGGAGCTGGTCGGCGAAGTGCTGAAGGTCATGAAGGAGCTGGCAGTGGAAGGAATGACGATGATCGTCGTCACCCATGAGATGGGGTTTGCCCGCGAGGTGGCCGATGAGATCATCTTTATGGATCAGGGCGTCATCGTCGAGCGCGGCGCACCCGAGCAGTTCTTTACCCGCCCGGCCGAGGAGCGGACGCGGCAGTTCCTGCAGCATCTGAAAGCGTAGTTTTTTCAGCGAAAAAAGACACTGTACCCCTGACCCGCAGGGAATACAGTGTCTTCTCTCATTTCTGCCCGAGATCGGGCCGCTCTTAGTCGTCCAGGAAAGCGAAGATCAACACGATAATCAGGATGATCCAGATGAAGTTGTTGTTGTGGCCAATGCCGCTCATGCCGCATTCCCTCCCTGTCGTGATGCAAGGTGAACGACAGGAGCTAGCAACTGTCGCTCCCTTTTCCAGGATATGAGAGAGTCCCCCGCTTCGTCTGGATGCTCGTCTACGAGAGGTGGAAAAACGAGAAAAAAGGGCATCGGCCTTGCATCCGGCCGCACCCTTGCAAAAATTTTACATAGCCTTTATCGTTTCTCTATTTGTTCTTAACATGGAGAATCTAAGATAAGGATTGTCAGACCCTACGATGGACATATCGTCCTCCATTGCCGCCCGTTGGCCCCCTTCTAACGGGCGGTCTTTTTTGTCCCAAGCCGTCTCCTCGATGGACATCCCCGATGGCGGGCGGTACTCTTAAGGAGAGGAGCCGCGCTCCGGCGAGAACCATAAATCATCAGCAGAAAGGTGAGGCACGATGGATACAAAAAGACCTGCCGTAATCAGACCCGGCATGTTTGGCATAGACGCTCCCGCCGACCGGCGCCGCCATGAATTCGATTTTCATAACGAGGCGCTTTTGCATCATCGGCGGGCGATCGATTTTCTCTTCTTCGGCGATTCGATTACCCACTGGTGGGATGTCGCCACCTACTTTGGCAAAGACGGTCATGCCGTCGTCAACCGGGGGATTGGCGGAGACACCACGCCGCATGCCCTGCGGCGTTTTGCGGCCGATGTGCTACAGCTCCGTCCTGCCTACGTGATTCTTTTGCTCGGCATCAACAATACATGGGCGCTGGATGAATGGCTGCCGGAGGACCGAAAGAGCGCGGAAGAAATCGAGCATGAAGTCGTCTCCGATTTGCAGCAGATGACTGCTCTCTCCAGACAGCATGGTATTGTGCCCATTCTCTGCTCGCTCCTCCCCACCCGCATGGACCGCTATGCCCGAAACGGCGAGCGTAATGAATTGGTCGTCCGCATCAACGCAGCGCTGTCGGCTTACGCCCGCTCCGCAGACGTCATCTATGTGGACTACCACTCCCACATGACAGATTCCGACGGCCTCACCTTGCGGGCAGAACTGGCTGACGACGGCCTGCACCCTCATGTCATCGGCTACGATCTGATGGCTCGCGTCCTGTGCGAGACCCTGGCCCGCCACGGAATCAGCATCGGCTAGACGGCCAGGCGGGATGCTATTCCATCATCTGCACCAGCTTGCGCGAGACGAGCAGCAGCACCGCCCCGAGAATGATCGCCATCAGCCCGATCAGGCCGAAAACCTCCAGATATCCCAGCGATTGCGTGTAGGCAGCCAGCTGTCCCGCCAAAACATTGGCGACGCCCGAGCTCGCCAGCCAGATCCCCATCAGGAGGGAGGCCAGTTTGACCGGCGCGATTTTGCTTACCATCGACAGCCCGACCGGCGAGAGGAACAGCTCACCGAGTGTATGCATGAAGTACGTCAGGATGATGATTAGCATCGACGTCTTGGCTGCTGCATCGCCGTTGCCGGTCTGGAGGATGCCGAGCAGCAGCACCATATAGCCGAGCCCCAGCAGGATCATGCCCAGCCCCATCTTCGTCGGGATGCTCCAATCTCCCTGTTTGCGGTTGGCCAGTTTGACCCAGAGAATGGAGATGATCGGCGCAAGCGTCACGATAAAGAGCGGATTGAGCGACTGAAACCAGGACGTCGGCACTTCCCAATCCCCGATGGTGCGGTCGACTAAAAGATCCGTGTACAGCGTCAGTGAGCTGCCCGCCTGCTCAAACCCCGCCCAGAAAAAGACGACAAAGCAGGCCAGGATGACAATGACCGCCGTCCGCTGCTTTTCTTTTGCCGTCAAGGGCCGATTGGCGGCCTCCTGCATCTCGGGCGCTTCACTTTTCCCGATCGGTTTCTTGCCGATCTCCCCGAGATAACGATCGCCCAGCAGGTTAAAGGCGATCTGCCCGATCACCATGCCAAGCGCGGCAGCCAGGAAACCGTAGCGGAAGCCGTAGGTCACGACGCCGTCTGCCACCGTGCGAAAATATTCTTCCGCCAAAAAGCCGCAAACCAGCGGGGCCAGAAATCCGCCGATGTTGATGCCCATGTAAAAAATCGTAAAAGCCGCATCGCGCCGCTTGTCTTCGGCCGGATACAGCTCGCCGACCAGCGTCGAGATAGTGGGCTTGAAAAAACCGTTTCCGATAATCAGAAGAGCCAGGCCCAGATACAAGCCCGCCGTGCTCTGCCAGGCGAAGAGCAGCAGATTGCCGAGAGCCATCGTCACCCCGCCGATCGTAATCGCGAGCCGCCTGCCGAGATAGCGGTCGGAGAGGTAGCCGCCCAGCGTCGGCGTAAAGTAGACCGCCCCGGTAAAAAAGCCGTAAATGCTCATCGCCGCTCCCTTTTCAAACCCGAGACCGCCGCTCACCAGCGCCGTCGTCAAATAAAGGGTCAAGAGAGCGCGCATGCCATAATAGCTGAATCGCTCCCACAGCTCTGTAAAAAACAACAGGTACAATCCCGGAGGATGCTTTTGTCTCCCTTGCTGCGAACGGTTGATCGTCGTATCCATACATAATCCTCCCCTTCGCCAGATTGTCGCTTTTTGCCAGCCCTCTTGATTGGTTTACTGTTTGCCAGCGGCGGGCGGATTATGCAAAAAAAAGAACCGCCTTGCCGAGGCAGTTCTTTGTCGCATCAGGTAAGACCGGCATCCGTCTCCGATCCCTGGATGTAGTTTTGCAATTCTTCGTAAAAGGTAGGATTGCAGGCCATCACGCTGCTTTTCTGATCAAAGGGAAGCGGCTTTCCCTCCATCGAGGTGACCCGGCCCCCTGCTTCCTCGACGAGGATTCTCCCTGCTCCAAAATCCCAGGCGTTCAGGGACAGACTGACGTAGCCATCCAGCCGTCCGGCGGCGACGTAGGACATCTCCAGCGCCGCGCTGCCCAGAAGCCGCATCCCCCGCACCTTGCTGGCCAGCCTTTTCACGATCAGGTCAATCCCCATCTGCTCGGCCTGCTTGTTCCAAAATACGCTCGTGCACAGCAGGGCCTCTTCCAGCGTGACGGTCTTTGTAAGCTCCAGCCTCTCCCCATTGAGGTAGGCTCCCTGCCCCTTGACCGCATGAAACATCTCGTCGCGGGACGGATCGTACACCACGCCGATCAGTCCCTCTCCCTTGTGGTAGACCGCAATCGAGACAGCAAAATTGATTTGCTGATGGACAAAATTGGTCGTGCCGTCGATCGGATCAATCACCCAAAGGGTTTCAAACTGGCGGGGATCTCCGGCAAAGGTGCGCTCTTCTCCCAGTATGCCGTGCTCGGGATACTTCTTTAATATCGCTTCGATCACGTGCTTCTCCACCTCTTGGTCAACAGCAGTAACCAGGTCTGAGGCAGATGTTTTATATTCCACCGTATAAGGCTGCTTCATCCGTTTGAGACTCAGTTCGCCCGCGCTTCTCGCGCAGTCCAGAGCCAGTTCCTTGAGTGCCTCCAGAGTTGTTGCCTGCACATGTATCGCCACCCACATCTTGACTTTGTTTTTAGTGTACCATACTTTGCCTGTCGGTACACCCCACCCGCGTATCAGGAAAATCCTCCTGCCGCCCCCTTTCCCGCAGCAATCGGGTAGGGGGCTACCCATTAGTTGAGTAGCCGACCTCCCACACCACCGTACGTACCGTTCGGTATACGGCGGTTCCTTAGTTCACGCAGTCACTTGTCGATAATAATCTGAGAAGAAAAGAAATCCGAGGCCTTTAATGGTGTTGTTATCGAGGGCTTTCGCGAGGATGGGGCTATTGGAGATTCTCCAGTAGCTCTTTCTTGTATTTGCGTATTCCCATGCCTTGAACTTTGGGATTCCAAACGAGATCAGCTTTTCGAATTTTGTCCTTATTCGTTTCCATTGTTTCCAGTAGATCATTCGAATCCTTCTTCTCATCCATTCATCCGTTGTTTGGAGCAGGTTCTTCATATCCGCAATCTTGAAGTAGTTGACCCATCCCATGATATAGCGTCTGAGCCTTTCGGCTCTCTCTTCATTTCCCATGCCATTGCTTCTTGCGGTTAGTTCCTTCACTCTTGTTTTCATTTTGGCGATGGATTTGGGATGGATGCGGACTTTCACTTGCCCTCGTTGGTTGTAGAATGAGAATCCCAGAAACTTCACTCGAATGGCTAGGTCCACCACGGTTTTCTCCCGATTTACTTTTAGGAACAGCTTCTTTTCAATGTAGGGGAGAATGTTGGTTAGTGTCCGTTCGGCACTTCGTCTGCTCTTGCAGAAGATGAGTAAATCATCTGCGTATCGCACAAACTTGTGTCCTCTCTTCTCCAGCTCCTTGTCCAACTCATTCAGCATGATATTACTGAGAATTGGACTCAGATTCCCGCCCTGCGGTACGCCGACTTCTGTTTCCTCAAACTTGTGCTTCACGACAACTCCTGCCCGAAGATATTTATGAATTAGTGAAATGACTCGTCCGTCCTTAATCGTTCTTGAGAGTACTTCAATGAGCTTGCTTTGGTTGACGGTGTCAAAGTATTTCTCTAGATCCATATCCACAACATAGCGGTAGCCTTCCTGAATATATTGCTGGCTGCGCCTTATGGCTTGGTGGGCACTTCGTTTGGGTCGGAACCCGAAGCTGTTGTCCGAGAACTGTTGCTCATAGATCGGCGTGAGCATTTGTGCAATTGCCTGCTGGATTACTCGATCAACCACCGTTGGGATGCCCAGGTTTCTTTTCTTTCCGTTCTCTTTTGGGATTTCTACCCTTCGAACGGGATTTGGGCGATATCTGCCCGCCAGGATTTGTTCCTTGATGGTTTCACCGTTTTCTTTGAGATATTGTAGAAGTTCATCTACGCCCATCCCGTCGATTCCGTGTGAACCTTTATTCGCTTTGACTCTTTTGAACGCTTCGTTCAAATTGTCTCTGCTTATGATTTTCTCAAGTAACCTTTCCTTCGACTCGTTTGCGTTGGTGTCGTCGGTTTCAGCTATCCTCTCAGGAACGTGCACTCCCGCATATCCTTCGTGTTCCGCACTATTCTTTTGCGGTGAGCCTTCCGTTGGAAGTTGGCTGCCCTTATCTCCTGTTTCGGTAACATTCATTGACGACCACCTCCTAAGGTTCAGCCCTTCCCTCAAGCCGTCGACTGCTCGAGGTACTATGGCGTCTGCTGACTTCTCATGATAAATCTTGTTTCAACCGTGATTCGAATGTCATCTTCTCACGTCCATGAGACCTCCCACGGTAAGACGACTCACTTTCCTCCCATATACCCGCATCATTTACACCGGAATGTCCGTGTAGTGTATTGGACTTTGCTTTGTCTCGCAAGCTTGTCCCATTCCATATGCCTGATGATGTTCGTGTTCCTCGGGCCGGGATTTTGCCTCCAGCTTCCTTCAGATTCCACCTCACGGTGGACACCCTTGCTCTTGGCTAGTGGTTGGCCACTACCAGCCCCCACAGCGGACTTTCACCGCCTAGTTAGTCGCCATGCGTGGCGCACGAAAAGAACGGAAGACCGATGGGTCTCCCGTTCTCAACGAATCTTGCACGCGGCGTCAACAGCAGCGAGTCACGCCGCCTTTTTCATACCGTTCGCGCAGGGCATACAGGTAATACTCTTTTTCCGTCATCGGGAAGAAGCCTGGCTTGGCATGTGTCTGATACCAATGCCGCAGATAACGATCATAGTCCGGCATGCCGAAGATGGTCTTGATGTTTGAGCTCAGGTGACGCAGGGACTTTTTGATCGCTCTCCACTTTTTCCTCATGCTACCGAATGTCCTTTGCCATCATAGTAATTGTCCCCTTTGGATTGAATGTAGGGGGATTCGTGCAGCTGGTACTGCTTTCCGCGCAGGATGTTGATCCACAGCCGCACGCCGTCGGCGATAATCGCGACCGTGATCACCATGAAGATCGCGCAGACGACCGCATCGATCTGGTCGTTCAAGATCATCTTCTTCGCCGCTTCGACCGAGGCTACGCCAGCGGGAAGCGTACCGGCATCTAGCGCCTTCTGGAACGCATCGGCGTGAGCCAGGAAGCTGATCTTCGGACTGGAGTGGAACAGCTTTTGCCACGCGGCTGTCAGCGTCGCGGACGTGAGCCAGATCATCGGCACCAATGTGACCCATGCATAGCGGGCTTTGCCCATTTTGAAGATGAGTGTCGTCCCGACGACAAAGGCGATTGCCGCCAGCATCTGGTTGGCGATACCAAACAGCGGCCACAGCGTGTAGATGCCGCCCAGCGGGTCTACGACGCCCTGGTAGAGGAAGTAGCCCCAGCCTGCCGTGATCACAGCGGAACCGATCAGGTTGCCCGGCAGCCAGTCGACTTGCTTCATTTTCGGGAAGATGTTGCCCAGCATGTCCTGCACCATGAAACGTCCGACGCGTGTGCCTGCGTCGATCGTGGTCAGGATGAAAACGGCTTCAAAGAGGATCGCAAAGTGATACCAGAAGGCCATCAATGCCTTGCCGCCAAGCACAGAGGCGAAGATCGTCGCCATCCCGATCGCGAGCGATGGCGCGCCGCCCGTCCGGGAGAGAATGGTCTTCTCCTGAATATCGTCAGCCAGCGTCGTAATCATATCAGGCGTAATCGTATAGCCCCAGCTCGAGATCGTCTGGGCAGCCGCAACAGCGTCCACCCCGATCACCGCAGCCGGCGAGTTAATCGCAAAGTAAATGCCCGGGGTCAGTACGCAAGCGGCGATCATGGCCATGACGGCAACAGCGGACTCCATCAGCATGCCGCCGTAACCGATCATCGGTGCGTGGGATTCCTTGGCGATCATCTTCGGTGTCGTACCGGATGAGACGAGTGCGTGGAATCCGGAGACCGCCCCGCAGGCGATGGTAATAAACAAGAACGGGAATAGATTTCCGGCAAAGACAGGGCCGGTACCGTCGATAAACTTGGTCAGAGCCGGCATTTGCAGCGGCGGGAGCGTCAGCACGATCCCCACGGCCAGCACCGCAATCGTCCCCACCTTCAAGAAGGAGCTCAGATAGTCACGCGGTGCGAGCAGCAGCCAGACCGGCAGGACGGACGCGACGAAGCCGTACGCGATAATCATCCAAGCCAGCTGCACCTTGCTGAAGGTAAAAGCGGGTCCCCATGTTGGAGAAGCGGCTACCGCCTGCCCCCACCACAGCGACAGGAACAGCAGGGCTAGCCCGATCAGCGAGCCTTCCATGACCCGCCCGGGGCGAATATACCGCATGTACAGTCCCATCAGGACCGCGATCGGCAGCGTCATAAAGATCGTAAAGGTCGCCCATGGAGAGTCAGCCAGCGCGTTTACCACAACCATGGCCAGGACGGCGATCAAAATAATCATAATAGCGACAATTCCCACCAGCGCAAGCGCCCCGCCAAACGGTCCAATCTCTTCCTTGGCGATTTGACCAAGCGACTTTCCGTTGCGTCGCATCGAACCAAACAGGATGATAAAGTCCTGCACGGCACCGCCGATGACTACCCCGACGATAATCCAGATGGTTCCCGGCAGGTAGCCCATCTGCGCCGCCAAAGTCGGCCCGACCAGCGGACCTGCACCCGCGATCGCCGCGAAGTGGTGTCCAAACAATACCCATTTGTTGGTCGGCACGAAGTCTTTGCCATCGTCGTTCACTTCTGCCGGCGTGGCCCGATTGTCATCGAGACCCATAATTTTTTTGGCGATAAACCGGCTGTAAAAACGGTACGCGACCGCATACGTACAGACAGCCGCCGTCAACATCCAGAATGAGTTGACCGACTCACCGCGGGACAAAGCCAGGATACCAAATCCGACAGCCCCCAGCGCGGCAATCCCACCCCAGATCAGGACTGAGAGAAGCCATTTTTTCATTCCTTTCTCCCCTTTACTCAAATGATCATTAGGAACATGAGGAATAAGACCTCACCCTACCCTACCACGGGGTTGTTCCTATTTTGAATCAAAATTGTCTGAACAGTAAAAATTCGAGCACGAAAGGAGAAAATACTGGGTTGAAAAGCAATGGCCCGGCTTTTTAAAAGCCGAGCCGCTTCTTCAGTTCCTTGACCACATTGCGGCTGACCGGAATCTCGGTCTTCTGCTTGTCCTGCATGACCAGATATACAGCCCCCTTAAACCAGGGCACGAGCTCCGCGGTGCGGCTGAGATTGGCGATAAAGGCGCGATGGGTACGGAAAAAATGCTGAGGCGACAGCCGGTTTTCCAGCTCCTGCAGGGTAAAGGATGTCGCGTACTGCTCGCATTCCGTATAGATCGTGGCGCAGCGGCCATCTACCGTAGCGTAGACGATCTCATGAGGATCGATCAGGATGATTTTTCCGTCTCGTTCAACGGGAATCCGCCGGGGCTGTCGGTCGGCGAGCACCGTCTGCAGCAAACTTTGCAGCTGCATCTCCAGTTGCGGAGGCTGCATTGCCCCTCGCTCAGCAGACGGCCGCAGCTTTCGCACTCGGCTGATCGTCTTTTCCAGGCGGTGTTCGCTGAAGGGCTTGACCACATAGTCTACCGCTTCGGTCTCAAAAGCCCGCACGGCGTGAATTTCATAGGCGCTCGCAAAAATGATCACCGGCGGGCGGGCCATCGATTCCAGCACTTCCTGCCCCACATCCACGCCGTCGCGGTCATGCAGATGGATGTCGAGAAAGACGGCATCCGGCTCCGCTTCGGGGATGCACTCAATCGCCTCCTCCCCGCTGGCCGCCTCGCCGATCACCGTCACGTCGGGGAATTGCTCCAGCAGATAGCGCAGCTCCTCTCGCGCCGGCGCCTCATCATCAACGATGAACACTTTTAGCACGGACGATCACCCCCAATGGCAATTCCATGACACAAGTCGTCCCCTTCCCTTTCTCACTCTGAATCACGATGCCATGAGGTTGACCGTAAATCGCTTGCAGACGGCTTCGGACATTGGACAAGCCGATGCCGGACAACTTCCGTTTTCCGTCTGTCTCTGCAGCAGACGGCAGAAAGGGATCGTGGTCCATGCCCACGCCGTTGTCGGCGACGATCAGCTCCAGCATCTGCTTGTCTTTCAAGCGGGCGGTGATTTTGACGACGCCGCCTTCCCGCTTAGGCAAAAGCCCGTGTTTGACCGCATTTTCCACCAGCGGCTGCAGGACGAGTCCCGGCACGACATAGCGGTCCACTCCCGGCTCGATGTCGTATTCCACCTTGAGCTTCTCTCCGAACCTGGCCCGCTCAATCGCCAGGTACGCCTCGATATGTTCCAGCTCCTCCGCCAGCGTCACGTACCCGCCGCTGTCGTGCAGGTTGCGGCGGAAGTATTCGCCGAGGTGGATCAGCAGCTCCCGCGCCTGCTCCGGCCTGAAGCGGATGAAGGAGACGATGGTATTGAGCGCATTGAACAGAAAATGCGGGTTGATCTGCGCGTGCAGCGCTTTGATCTCCGCGTCGGCCAACAGACGGGCCTGCTTCTCCAGATCGGCCAGCTCCAGCTGGGTGGAGATCAGATTGCCCAGACCCCGCACCAGCTCCAGATCGACGGGAGACAGCTTGCGGGAGCGGTCCTGGTACAGCTTCAGGACCCCGGCCACTTCCCCGCGCTTGCGCATCAGCGGGACGAGAATCGCGCTGCGCAAGGAACAATTGCTCTCCTTGCAGCCGATTTCCTCCTTGGTGCTGGCGATCTTCACTTCCTTGGTCGCCAGCACCTCTCGGGTCGCCTTCGTAGTTATCTCCTCGCCCACCACGTGATGGGAAGCGCCTGCCCCTACGTGAGCCAGCACCGTCTTGGTATCCGTGATCGCGACCGCTGCCACTCGGGTCGTGCTGAGGATTTCCTCTGCCACCCGTTTCGCCGATTCATAGGTCAGTCCCTGGCGGAGATAGGAGAGCGTCTTGTCCGCCACCTGCAAGGTGCGCTGCGCTTGCAGGGCGCCGATGCGATCCTCTTCGGACTTGGCCAGTTCGATAATGATGATTAAAATCGCAATTCCCAGGGCGTTCACCACGGACATGGGCACGCTGATCGCCTTGACCAAGGCAAGTGCGCTCGCATACGGCTTGGCCAAGAGCAAAATGATTCCCATCTGCATCCACTCGGCGACAAATCCTACAGCCATCGCCGTCGTCCAGCGGATCTCCCGGGTTCGCCGGAAGCGGTACACGAGACCTGCCAAGACCCCTTCGCTGATCGTCGAGATGGCGCACGCCAGATCGGTAAATCCTCCAAGGGTATACCGATGTATCCCGGCGATCAGTCCTGTTGCCAATCCCACCCACGGACCGGCGAGCAGCCCGGCCACGATGGTGCCGATGACACGCGAGTTTGCGATCGCCCCCTCGTACCAGATGCCGTTGTAGGTTCCGAGGATCGAGATGCCGGAAAAGATCAGGACCATCACGGCTTTGTCTTTATAGGTAGCGCGGTTGTTCAAGATGCTGCGAAATGCTTTGACACGGGTAAACAGCAGGGCAGCAACGACCAGCACGGCAGTGCGTTCAGCCAATGGGATCATGAGTGCCAGATTCATAAGCGTCGCTCCTCTACGAGACTGTTTTCCCTATTATCGCTAGGGATGGGAATAATGGTCAAGCGAATCGTCTGGCTAGACAGAATCATACAAACAAAAATGCCGACAGCAAATGCCGTCGGCAAGGTCATGTACGGTTGGCAGCCAAGCGTGATTACAGATTTCCGCGCAGCTCCTGCTCTCTCTCCAAAGCTTCAAACAGGGCCTTGAAGTTGCCATTGCCAAAGCCGCGGGCGCCTTTCCGCTGGATAATCTCGATAAACAGCGTCGGGCGATCCACGATCGGCTTGCTAAACAACTGCAGGAGGTAGCCCTCGTCGTCGCGATCCACCAGGACTCTCAGATTGCGCAGGGTGTCGATGTCCTCATCGATGTCCCCGACCCGCTCTTTCAGCTCTTCATAATAGGTGTCCGGCACGTAGAGAAAATCTACGCCGTTTGCACGCAGCTGGGAGACGGTTTTGACGATGTCGTTCGTCAACAGGGCGATATGCTGAACGCCCGGCCCCTTGTAGAACTCCAGGAACTCTTGAATTTGCGATTTCCGGCGCCCTTCGGCCGGCTCGTTGATCGGGAATTTGATCCGGCCCGTGCCGCTCTGCATCACCTTGGACATCAGGGCGGAGTATTCCGTGGAAATGTCTTCGTCACTGAAGTTTTGAATCGCGGTAAAGCCCATCACTTTTTGATAGTAGCCTACCCATTCGTCCATCACTTCCACATTGCCGACGATATGATCGATCCCGATCAAGCCGGTATCTGCCGCACTCACAGGCGATTCATACGCCTGGTAGCCAGGGAAAAAGGGACCGGTATAATTTTTTCTTTCAATAAAAGAGTGGACATTGTCGCCATATGTGCCGATGACGGCTTTTTTGACAGTCCCAAAGGAATCGGAAAACTCCGTGGGCTCCATGATCGGAATGGCTCCCCGTGAAACAGCCTCGCGGTACGCCTGCTCGCAATCATCGACGCGGAGCGCGACGTCCTTTACCCCGTCTCCATGCTGGCTGACGAATGAATTAATCGGGCTGTCCGGCGTCAATGAGCCAGTCAAGACAAAGGTCAGATGGTTCTGTTTCAGCACGTAGGACACCTTATCCCGCGATCCGGTCTCCAAACCGGCATAGGCAACGGCCTTGAAACCGAACGCCTTGGTAAAGTAATGCATGGCCTGCTTTGCATTTCCTACATAAAGCTCCACATAATCCCAGTCTTGAATGGGAAAGAAATCGGTGTTGCTCATCGTTACTACCCCTCCGATTTTTTCAATTTTTGCATGATTGGGATGATTTTGCCGTTATCTTGAGAGTACTATGGAAGCGTTTTCTCCTGCAAGAACACGGAATAACGCGAAAACGCACGACAGCTTTTATCCGATAAAGTACGCTTCCCGCGTGCGTTTCGTCCGCTCCGCTTGGTACAATGAAGACGAAGGGAATGCGGAATATCAAAGCAAAAATCAAAACGCGAGGAGGCTTCCCCATGAAGGAATGGAGTCAAATGGCCAAGGAACAATGGGACCAGTTCGCCGCTGACTGGCATCAACGGAGCGAGAATATGTGGGAGCGGGGCAGCCGCAAGACGATCCTGCCGCTGTTCACCCGCTATGTCCGGCCGGAACACGGGCCTGTGCTTGACGCGGGTTGCGGCGATGGGTATGCGAGCTGCAAGCTGGCTCGCAGCGGATATGAGGTAACCGGGGTGGATATTGCCGGGGAAATGATACGTTTAGCCTATGACCGGGCAAATGGCCGGGCAGAAAATCGGATAGATGACCGGGTAAATGACCGGGCGAATGATCAGGCAAATGAGGAGGATTTCCGGAGCCAACTCAGCGTACAGTTCCAAACCGGGGACATTAGCAATCTTCCTTTTTCTGACAATTATTTTAGCGGGATTCTCTGCATCAACGTGACTGAATTTACCCCTTCCCCGCTGGATGCCCTGCGCGAGCTGCATCGGCTCCTGAAGCCAGACGGGATTCTTCTGCTCGGGATACTCGGACCCACGGCAGGTCCCCGCGGGCACAGCTACCGCCGTCTGTATGGAGAAGCGACGTTTCAAAATACGATGATGCCTTGGGAAGCGAAGCAGCTGGCTGGAGAGAACGGGTTTGTGTTGGTGGAGGAAGAACCCGTATTCAAAGAAGGAGTTCCTGCAGAATTGGCGAGCCGCCTGTCTGTGGAGCTGCAGGAGTCGCTTAGTTTTTTGACTTTGTTTGTTTTGCGGAAAATGTAACGGAGTGGACCTATGTGCGGGGCTGAGGCGCGGCCGGAGTACGCAAAAGGAGCAGCCGCTTTGGGGTCAGCCCACGTTGCGCTCCTGGGTCCCGTAGGCCGCTATTCCGCCAGGTGGTGGCTCCACAGTCGCTCGCAGGGGAGCATGATTCTTCTGCGTGCTTTTGTGCTCCTCCCCGCTTTTTGGGGATGAAATCAAAGAGGAAGCCTTTGTGTCAAAGAAAACAGGACAGCCCTTCCAGCTATCCCAAAACGCATCATTTCCGATCGACCAAAAAAAGAAGGCGCCTCAAGGCTCCTTCTTTTGCTTTTTAGGGGAGGGCAGCCGGAATGACTACCCCATTGGCTGCCATCCACTTTTCCTTGCTTTGCATCAGCATCGCAATCGTCTGGTTCTCCACGCCGTAGAGCTCCCGGTAGAGACGCTGTGTCTCCCGCAAGTCATTGTACGTCAAATACGGGTAATCCGGTCTTCCCAACGTGTCATCGGGGAACCAGGCGTAGTGGAGGTCCCCGTTTGATGCAAGCCATCTCTCTCCCAGATTGGTGACGCCAAACAGCATGACATTGGCCAGCTCGTTATTGGTCGGATCGTGAAAATGCATGTACATTTTCCACAAGAAGTTGATCTCCGCCAGTTGATGGTTGAGCGAGACATGGGTCGGCAGATGCCCGGCGGGATGCGTGTAGTCGGCGACGAGCCAGCCCGGCTGCGGCCCGTTTACCTCATAATGGTGCCGACTGGCGTGATCCCGGAGGTATTGCGCGTACTTTTGGGCCGATTCGCAAAACTGGGTGTCATCGTACTGCTTGCACCCCTCCAGGAGCAGTTCCGCCATTCCGGTATTAAAGCGCGTATCGTAGAATCCGTCCTGAATTCCGTAATCTTGGGAGAGCCATTGCGACAAGGGATACGTTTTCCAGTGCCCCTCCGGCTCCTGATTGCGGACAGCCGTATCGAGCATCACATAGGCCAGCTCTTGCGCCGCGCTTCCGCGCAAATGGGCGAGCAAGGGACGCACAATGTAATTTTCCGGATTGCGCCAAAAGGACTGCGGAGTAGACGGTACATAGGTAGACGGACTGGCGTAGTAATAGCCGTCAAAGAGCCATTTGGCTTTCTCTGTAAAGTCCAGCTTCAGCCATAGGTCAGAGGTCTGCTGGCTCTCCCAGGGGACCTGGGGCGAACGGGACTCCAACACCCACCATTCGCTCACCAGCCCCGCCTTGACCGGGAGCTGCACCTCCAGATGAACCCGGTACCACTCTTGTATCACAGAAATGGGCTGAGCCCATTCTTTTTTCTCTTCGATCGTCGTCTTCCCCAGCGGCTGGTAGACAATGGGCGCCCCAATCAGCAGGTAGCGATTGGAGGACTCGACAAAGCCGGGAACCAGCGGCAATTGATTGGTTTCCAGCAGAGAGAGCATGGTCCATTCGCGCGTTTGGCCGTCCCTGTTTACGGCGTAGCGGAAGCTCGCTCCCTCGGAAGAGAGAGGAAAGGTTAGCCCGTGCGGATGGCTGTCCATCTGCCCTTCCAGCCGGTACGCCCGGTAGACATCGCCATTTGGAAAATGGTAAACCCTCTGCTTCAAGGCCCCCCCGTTGACCGAAACGACCTCTTCGAGGATCTGCGGTTTTTCCCACTGAAAGGCATTCGTTTGAACGGGCATCGGGGTCAGCATCATCAACAGTCCGACATACATCAGCAACAAATACTTCTTGAATTTGGTCATGTAATCCCCCTTCCCCAGAAGTTTGCGAACTCGCTCAAATCTGATCCGGGTATCGGCCACGCCATTGTAACTAGATTCCACATATCCTTTCATTTCCCTTTGTTTACAGATAAATATGATGAGAAAGTACCATTATGAAAACGGATTGGGACCGATAAGGATGAAGGGAAGAGGAGAAAATGCGTAAGGCAAGGAGGGATCCGGGTTGAGGAGACATTTGGCTTCAACCGCGCTGGTACTCTTATCGTGCTCACTCGCCGTGGCGGGCACTCCCGCCGCTTGGGGTATGTCTGCGGCTATGGCCGCGGAGCCTGCTTCCGCCGATCCGATCGCGGAGGAGCCTTATTACGACGCAGAGGATGTCTATATCCAGCCTGCGTCCATCGCCCCGCTTTTTCCTGTGCCCCCCGTAGCATATGACACGCCTGCTTTTCAGAAGAAGCGCAACGCCTTCACCAGCCAGGAAGAGATGATGGGATTTCTGCAGCAGCTGGACAGCCAGCATGAACACGTCCGACTGGAAATCATCGGGCAATCGCTGGAAGGCCGGGACATCCCGATGTTGATCCTCTCCCGCCATTTTGACCAGCTCCCCCGTGATCCGGCCAGGCCGATCGTCTGGCTGCAAGCGCAAATTCACGGCAATGAGCCTGCCGCCGGCGAATCGGCGCTGGTCATGGCCAAGTGGCTGGCGGAGGAACCTGCGGGACGGGAGCTGCTCGACCGGCTCCATGTGATCATCGTGCCGCGGATCAATCCGGACGGCTCCTACCGTTTTACCCGAAGCGTCGCCACGGGTCTGGATGCCAATCGGGATTACATGCGGGCGGAGCTTCCCGAGGTGAGGGCGATTCATCAGGCTTTCGACCGGTTCCAGCCCGATGTCGTCCTCGATGCGCATGAGTACTCGGTCAAATCTGCCGCGCTGTCGCAAACCGGTACCGAAGGCTCACTCTCGTCCTATGATGTGCTCATCTCCTCGGCCAAAAACCTGAACATTCCAAAGTCCCTGCGCACCATGGCGGACCAGCTGCTGCTGCCCGAGGTCCAAGCTGTGCTGGACCGTGCGGAGTTGACTCATCATCCGTATTATACGCTGGCCCGCGATGACGAAGGGCGCATTACGGCTACAGAGGGCAGCACGGAAACCCGGATCGGCCGCAATGCGCTCGGCTTGAAGAACGCGCTCTCGTTTTTGGTCGAGACACGGGGAATCGGGATTGGCCGGGCCGATTTTGAACGTCGCGTCTACGGCCAGGTGACGGCCCATCAGGCCTTTCTCCAAGCTACGGCTGCCCGCGCTGCCCGGATCAAACAGGGCGTCGCCAGCGCACGCGCCCGGTTAATCGAACAAGGGAAAAAGCCGGGCGATGACGATCCGATTATCGTGACCAGCGAAAACATGCCGATGGCCGGACAGTCGTTGGATGTCATTGATGTGGCACAGGCCAAGCGCCTCTCCATCCCGATCACCTGGGTGAGCGCTGCCGATGCCATGCCGACGCTGGAGCGCGAACGTCCGACTGCCTACCTGATGCCGCCCGCCTATCATTCTATTGCGGAACGTCTGGAAGCTTTGGGCGTCAGCGTGTCTACCCTGGTCGAGCCCCTGACGCTCTCCGTAGAGAGCTATCTCGTCACGAATCATCAGGTGAAGACGACATTGGAAAACGGCCGTTTCCCCAATCGCGTAGAAACGGCTGTGACGGAGAGAATCGCGGCTTTTCCTGCCGGCAGCTATGTGTTTTTCATGGATCAGCCGCTGGCCAACTTCATCGCCCTGGCTCTGGAGCCTGAATCTGTGGACAGCTTTGTGGCCAACGGCTATCTGCCTGTCCAAACCGGAGACCGGATCCCCGTTTACCGCTTTATGGCGGACCCGGGCATTCTCTCGGCCAAGAAGAAGACTTTTTCCCGTGGCGCCGCTGATCGCGTGGCCGGTGATTCCGCTCTTGCGGCCGGGAGATGACGACCCAGGCATCAAAAAAACAGCGTTCCGTCCCCGGCAGCACACCGGGGCTGAACGCTGTTTTTGGTTGATAGATAAAAATAATAGCTTTATTCAGACAACAACCGCTGGATATCCGCACAGCTGGCCTCGAGCTGCCGATCGACGACGCTGGCCTCCTGAACGTGGTGAACCAGTGCATCCGTCATCTCTTCCAAAGCCTGTTTGACCTGCATGACTTGCGCATTGCTTTCGTCTGCGTACTGTTTTTGCTGCTGAATAATTTCCATGACGCCTGCGGTCTCTTCGCTGACTTCCCGCAGCGCTTGGACGATGCTGTCCATCTTTTCGGCCGCATCCTTGCTGGTGGACAAGCCGTTCTGAATCGCACTGCCGCTCTTCTCGCTATTGGCGATCGCTTCTTTCGTCTCTTCCTGGATCTTGCCGATCAGCTCGGCGATATTCTTGGTCGAATTGGCCGTCATCTCCGCCAGTTTGCGGACCTCGTCGGCGACTACCGCAAAGCCGCGTCCCTGTTCCCCGGCGCGCGCCGCTTCGATCGCCGCATTGAGCGCAAGCAGGTTGGTCTGGTTCGCGATGTCGCTGATCACCTGCACGATGCTGGTAATTTCCGAGGAACGCTCCTCCAGCCTGCTCATCGACGCGGAGGTGCTGGCCGACTGCTGTTCCAGCAGGCTCATCACCGATACGACTTCGGTCATCGCTTTTTTGCCCTCATTGGCCCGCTCCACCGACTGCATGCAGATGCCCGTCAAGCGTTCGCCGCGCGCGAAGAGATGGCTTGCGGATTCGTCCGATTCAGCCGTGATGCTCTGAATCTTGTCCACGATTCCCTTCATTCGGTTCGCCAGCGCGTCCAATGAGCCGTGCTGATCGTTCACGACTTCATGCTGCCTGATGATGGTGCCCAGCTGCTCATAGACAGCAAGCAATTCCTGCCTCAATACCTCTCGGGCTTCCTCAGCCGCTGGCTCTGTCACCGCGGCAGCGGCCGCCGCCTCCTCATGGCCAGACTCCTGCTTCTTTTTCTTCCAAAACATCGACAACACTCTCCTTTTCCTCGTGAGAACCACCGCGGATCATCGTGGGGGAAACTCCTCTGTTTTATCAATGGGGGGGTTGATTCGCTTTTGTCCCTGTTCACGGTGGGCAAAAGAGCGAGATTCCATAATGCCCGGATGCTGCTTGGCCAGATGGAGCAGGTTTTCCAGATAGAAATAGTGGCCTTCAAGCAATTCCACGTCTTTGCGGGTAAATTGGGTCGCCTGCAAATACTCCTGCATCTCCCACGCATACCGCTCGAGCCTTCCATAAAATTCATTGGCCCGCAGCATCTGCTCTACTTCCGGATAGGCGATTTTCAGCCTGTTTATTTCACTGTACACCTTCGAGCCTTCCAGAATCAGCTGGTAAGCCGTTCGTTCGTAGGAGGCGGCGGTGGCCCATTCCTGTTCTTGTCTTGCAGCGCGCAAAGCAGACAAGTACGTGATAAAATGATAAACAGTTAAAAACAGAGGCCCTAAGAAGAGGATGATTCCCGCTTTGTACACATGCTGATTGGCCATGCTGCTAATGAGCAGAAACAGGTGAAACAGAATCGCTCCCAGCCAGGCGTAAATGATGACGTGGTGATTGACTTTGCCGGCCTCCTGCTGGCGGGAGAAGACAAAGGTCAGCCCTAACAGGTAAAAGGCTAGCAGGGTAAAGCTTGCACTGAACAAGGCCATCTCCATTTCCTGGAGCCAACCCGCATCTACTGGAATCTCGATAAAAAACTCAAAGGCTAGTACCAGCAGTGAGAAGAGCAAACCCATGATCCAAAACCGGCTTACCTCTGAGTCGTTTCGCCGGCGTGAGCGGTACCGTTCCGCGCGGGATTCCTTCACTTATTCTCACCTCACTTTGAAAATGATTCGCCATGATTCCCTTTTTTCCTCTATAGGGCAGACAAAATCTGACATCGGAGGCATGCCATGAACAACCCTTTACCCACCGCATTTACGACTCGCATGCAGGCGCTGCTCGCAGACGAGTTCCCATCCTTTCTCGCCAGCTACGATGAGCCTTACGCTCACGGGCTGCGCGTCAATCCCCTCAAGCTGGGCGAGAGCCAGTTCCTCGCGCTTTCGCCCTTTCCCCTGGAGCCGGTGGAGTGGTGCTCCCAAGGGTTTCGCTATGCGGAGGGGGACCGACCCGGCAAGCACCCCTATCACGCTGCCGGACTGTACTATTTGCAGGAGCCCAGTGCGATGTATCCCGCTGCGTGCCTGGAGGCTCAGCCCGGTGAGCGGATCCTCGACCTGTGTGCGGCTCCCGGCGGCAAATCCACACAAATCGCTGCGGCGATGCGCGGCGAAGGCCTGCTGGTCGCAAACGAGCCTCACCCGGCCCGAGTGAAGGCCCTCTCGCAGAACATCGAACGGCTCGGCATCACCAACGCCATCGTGACCAATGAAATGCCGGAAGTGCTGGCAGAGAGATTTCCCGCCTACTTCGACCGCATTCTCGTGGATGCGCCCTGCTCCGGGGAAGGCATGTTCCGCAAGCTGATGGAAGCGATAGAGGATTGGTCTTTGGACAAAGTGGCCGAATGCCACCGCATCCAACTGACGATTCTGGAGGCGGCCAGCACGATGCTGAAACCAGGGGGGACGCTCGTCTATTCGACTTGTACGTTCGCCCCGCTCGAAAATGAACAAACCCTCGTTTCGTTCTTGCAACAACACCCCGAATTTGAACTCGTTCCGATGGCGACGGTCCCGTCTATCCGTCCCGGCGTGCCAGCCTGGGCGAATCCTGCGTGGCCTGACCTGATACATGCGGCACGTCTCTGGCCCCATCAGCTAAACGGCGAGGGGCACTTCGCTGCCAAATTGAGAAAATCTACGGATGCAACCGCCGACACGACAGAACGCCGCCTGTCCCGCAAAAAGGGCAAAGGCAATGGGACCCATGTCCCTAAGGAAGCCATCTCGGCCTGGAACAGTTTCGTCCAGGAATCTCTTCCCGCTCTCGATGACAAGTACCGGGACGACTCGGCTTTTCTATTATTTGGCGATCAGCTTTATTATAATCCGCAACCTGCCCTGGATTTGACTGGACTGCGGGTCAACCGGACGGGCTTGCATCTGGGGACGGTCAAGAAAAACCGCTTGGAACCTGCCCACGCCCTGGCTTTGGCCATTCCTGCGGAAGCAGCCGCCCGTGTCGCCAACTATCAGTCGTCCGATCCGGACCTGCATCGCTATCTGAAGGGGGAAACTCTGGCGCGCACCGGTGAAAACGGCTGGACGCTGGTTACCGTGGACGGCTACCCGCTCGGTTGGGGCAAACAGGCCCAGGATCAGCTCAAAAACCATTACCCCAAAGGCTTGCGCTGGCTCTCTTAACATAAAAAACAGCCCACCTGCAAAGAGAGCGCAACGATTCTCTTACGCGGTGGGTTTTTTGCTATCTTTACCGATGCCGACGGCTCGCCGTGTCGCTGACGATGGTCAAGGAGCCATTTTTTATGTAACGGAGGATTCTTGACACAGAGATGCCCGTCGCATTTGCGATTTGCATCGCGTTGGAGTTCGGATTCTGCCGCAAATATTCCCGTACGACCCGATATTCGTCCAATTCCTCTAAGGAGCAGGAACGGCACTCCGTTTCATGAGGCGGTATAGGCAGACCGCATCGATCACAAAAAGATGGATTCATGACTGGCTTCTCCTCACACCCAGTTTTGACCCGTACATAGGCCTTATGGTCCAATACGAATGACAGATTTCTCTTTATTCTCTATTGTACCCGTTTTCGGATGAGAGGAAAACCTGCTTCTCCCGAACTATTTTTTTGCCTGAAACAGACACGCTCTCCCTGCTGAAAAAAAGGAGAGCGTGCGTGGTGAAAATCTGATTTATTGTGGTACTTCTCCCGTCATCTTTCGATGGCGGCAGAAGGACAACCCGTATATGAGCCTGTTCATGCTGTAGACGGCCCGTAGGTAGGTGCGTCATGTCCGCATTTGAAACTGGACAGGTCCAATACGGCGACATTCGGATGGCGCGCGGCGAATTTGGCCGCCCACACTTTTTGCTCGCTGTTGGAGCTGAAGTTTTCCGGCCACACGTCGCTTACTTCTAATGCGCACTCCACTCTCCCGCTCTCGATGTCGCTCTGGAAAAAGCGGCGCAGCCATTCTTCATCCTTAGGGATGGAGCGCATGGAGAGAATGGGGTAACCCAAGACCTGAAACTCTTCCAGTACCGAGTGGTTCAGCCCCGGGTCCGAATGATAGGGACGGCCGATCATCAAGATGGCGAGGCGATTTTCCTTTTCCACCTGTTCCAGGATCATCTTGCCCCGCTCCTGCATTTCGGCGTCAAAAATATTCATCGCCCGCCGCCGAGCACTGGTTGGACAGCCTGAAGTTGCGAATATCCCCATTTTTTAAAAAGAGAACCTTGATATCCTGACCACCGATATCGCAGATCACGTCGATATCGCCAAATTCGTGAACGGCGCTCATCATGTGGGCGACGGTTTCCACGATGTTTACATCCGCTTTCAGCGTTTTCTCCAGGACATCGGCTGCGTATCCGGTGGCGCCGAAACCAATAATCTCCAGCTCGGCTCCCTGCCCCCTCACCCTGTCGTCGATACGCTTTAACATTTCCTTGGTATCTTCCAGAGGATTGCCTTTGGACAAGGACCAGTGGCGGCCCGGCGTTCTCGCCCAATTTCGCCTTGCGACCGTGCGCGATGAATTCCTTGAGCCCTTCCAGCCCGGTGTAAGTCCCGACACCAGCCGGTTCATGCAAGCCATACATGACCGCACCGTATGCCGCATAGTACTGGGAATTATCCGGCACGAAGATCAATTCCTCGATGGGTACGTCTTTGGGATAATCGTACCCTCGCTCTTCCCATGTCGCAGGGATCCGTTTCCGCCAGCATTCCTGCAAGAAAGGCAAGTATGTATTGGGACCGCCCAGCAAAAGCACGCGATGTCGCAGCGTATTGCCGCGGGTAAGGACAGAGAGATTTTGCATGCCCACTTTGATCATGCACTTGTCAATGGTTGCGCCGGTACCGGATGCGCACTTGTCATTCATCGAGGTTAGCGCCTGTTTGTCTCCTGTTTCCTGATTCGCCTTAAAAATGATGATTTTCGCATCCTGGCCGCCCAGTTCGATGACGCTGCCGACATCAGGGTGAAGATGTTCTACCGCCATGGTGACCGCATTCACTTCCTGGACAAACTTGGCTCCGATGTGCTCGACAATAGGGCCGCCGCCGGAACCCGTCACAAAGACACGGATATTTTCCTGCTTTACCTGGGAGAACTCATTCCCGATGGTAATCAAGAACTCCAATACCTTTTCAGCCTGCTTCGTGTGGTGGCGCTGATAGTCTGACCAGAGAATTTCTTTGGTTTCCGGGTTAACTACGGTCGCCTTGACGGTGGTTGAACCCACGTCAATGCCAATGACAAGAGAATCCAAGCCCTCGATTTGGTTTTGCACGTTAACACTCCCTGTCTGGAATATACATTATCATGACTGTCGATTTCCAAATATATACTCGATCAATATTAATAACGTAAATATAGGGGTGTTCCTCCTTGCCGTGACATGTGGGGAAGCAAATAAAAAGGAACAGTTCCGAATTCGAACTGTTCCTATCCTTGTCTGCTCATTTGCTTTGTTCCATTTGACCGATCGATATCGATCCCGTTATCCGCGCGGCTTTCCGGAAAATCCGCCGGGACGGCCACCCTCGCGTCTGCTGGATGCCCCCGGGCGCGGGCCGCCCGCTTTGCCTCCCGCAGTTTTGCCTTTGCCGCCGGCACTGCCTGTCTTCCCGGCTTTGCGGGCCGCCTTCGCCTCTTCGCGGCGGCGATTTCGCTCGTACTGGGTTTTCAATTCCTCCAGCTCACGCGCCATCCTTTTCTTATAGCCCGGCTTTACTTTCGTTTTTTTCTTGATCGCCTCGAGGACGGGAGCCAGCTGCTTTTGCTGCTCTTTCGCTTCGGCCTTTACCTTTTCCTTCTGCAGTTCCTGGAAATACTCCTCGCGCTCCTTGGCTCGCTCGCGGCGGCCGGCGTCAAGGTGACGTCCGGCGATTAGCAGCTTTTCTTCGATGGACGCTTTGGTCGCTTTCGCAAACCGGGCCAGCAGATTCTTTTGCCGCGGAGAGACCAGCGAAATCGCTTTTCCCCGCTGTCCGGCACGGCCCGTCCGGCCCACGCGATGGATGTAGCTTTCCACATCATTGGGCAAATCGTAGTTGATGACGTGCGTCACGCCCTCGACGTCCAGCCCGCGCGCCGCGATATCGGTAGCGATCAGGTACTGAAATCGCATGTCGCGGAATTGTTTCATCAACTGCTCGCGCTTGCTTTGCGACAAGTCCCCGTACAAGGCACTCGCTGCGAAGCCATTTTCCTGCAGCCGGGCGGTCAGTTGCTGGACGCGAACCTGCGTATTGGCAAAAACGATGCAGAGGAAGGGTTTCTCCATCTCCAGCAGATCGACCAGGGCATCCGTCTTGTCGCTTTGATTCACCACATAGTAGATCTGCTCGATCGTCTCCACCGTTTTCTGCTTGGATTCGATGCGGATATGCGGCGGCTGCTTCATGAACTCATGCGCCAGCTTTTTCACGAGATCCGGCATCGTCGCGGAAAACAGCAGGATTTGACGCTGCTGCGGGGTGTTGACGATGACTTGCTCCACGTCCTCCAAAAAGCCCATCTCCAGCATTTTGTCCGCCTCATCCAGCACCAGGGTGGAGATTCTCCCAAAATGGAGAGAGCCCCGCTGCAGGTGGTCGAGCACACGGCCCGGCGTGCCCACCACGATGTGGACGGTATTCTTCAGCTTGCTCAGCTGTTTCTCAATGTCCGTACCGCCGTGCAGCGAGAGGACGTTTACTCCCATATGTTTGCCCAGCTTCTCCGCCTCTTTGGCTATCTGGATCGACAGCTCGCGTGTAGGCGTGAGGATCAACGCCTGTATGTCGCGCTTGCCTTCTTTCAGTCCATTCAGGATCGGCAGCAGAAAGGCGGCTGTTTTTCCCGTGCCTGTCTGTGCCTGCCCGATCACATCCTTGCCTTCCGTGATCAAGGGGATCGCTTCCGCCTGAATCGGCGTCGGCTCCTTGTAAAATGCTTCCTGTATGCCTTGCATCAATTCCGGGCGAAAACCAAATGATGCGAACGATTTTGCCATTAGGCCCACTTCCTTTCACCAAGAAGCCGCTTTCCCTCTGCCGTCGGCGCTGTTGCGCGCGACGCGGAGAAAACGGCATCGCTTCCCTCGTTGTTGGCATCGCGTGCAGATTCCATCTCCTTATACTATAGGAGTGTTTCCAAAAAAACAACAAAGCGGTCAAGACCATGAGGACTTGCCGCCTGTTTTTTTTCGGATTGTCCAAGAAGAGGGCCCTTCTCCGGGACTCTTCCCTCTTATTTCGCCAATTCGTAGATCGCCTGGGCGTAGATTGCCGTCGCTTTGATCAGATCCTCCACCAGGATGTATTCATCCCGCTGGTGAGCGCTGTCTGGACGTCCCGGGAACAACGGGCCAAATGCGACGCCGACGTCCAGCGAGCGTCCGTAGGTAGCGCCGCCGATGGCGATAATTCCCGCTTCCTGCCCGGTCTGTTCGGTGTAGACACGCTGCAGCGTGGTCACCAGCGGGTGCTGCGGATCTACCCGGTGCGGTGGGAGGTGCTCGACGACTTCCAATGCAAAGCCAGCCTCCGCCAACCGTTCCTGCAAGATGCGGCTCCACTTCTCATACGGCAGGGAGTGCGGATAGCGGATATTCAGCCGATACAGCGCCTCTCCCTCCGCATCGTAGGCGATCACGCCGGTATTCAGCGTCAGCGGCCCCATTTCCTCGTCATGATGCGCGATGCCGATCGCTTCCCCGTAGTGCTGCCGATACAGATACGATTCGGTAAAGCGGACGAACTGCTGCGCTCTCGCATCCAGCGGCAACGATGCCAGGAAGTGAATCAGTTCCGTCCCGGCATTGATACCTTTGCCCGGGTCCATGCCGTGGACGGAGACACCCTCCATCCTGAGCAAGACCTGGCCATCTGCCAAATCTGCGGTTCCCGCAAGTCCCGTCTCTGCCAGATGGGCCCGGTATTTCCGCACGATCTCGTCTGCTTCCATGCCGAGAGGGGCAAGTCGCGCCTCCGCCTTGTCCGGCACCATATTCATCCGCAGGCCGGAATCCAGGGACAGGAGCTTGGCTCCCGCACCATCTGCCGCGGGTATTCCCAGCCGCTCATACGATTCCCGCGTCTGTCTGACAGTCAGGTCCGTCAGTCCTTTTTCGGCGTAGATCAGGGGAAAGTCTGCGTCGGGCGTAAAGCCCATCGTCGGCATCTCTTCCGATTGAAAATACGTTTTGACGCATTGCCAATTGGACTCCTCGTCTGTGCCGAAGATCAGACGGACCCTTTTAGAGAGCGGAAGCCCTGATTCCTTTACCAGCTTTGCGGCGAAAATCGCGGCAATCGTCGGCCCTTTGTCGTCGATCGCGCCCCGGGCGATCAGCTTGCCGTCCACAATTTCGGCAGCATAGGGAGGAGAGGTCCAGCCATCTCCCTCTGGAACCACATCGACGTGACTCAGCACGCCAATCAGCTCCTCCCCCTGGCCAAACTCAGCATGGCCAGCGAATCCGCCGACGTCCTTCACCGTCATACCCGCCTGCCGGCAATGATCCAGCACGTAGTCCAGCGCCTGCCGTATCCCTTCTCCAAACGGAGCGCCTTCCCTCGCCGTTTCGGGGTCCAGCACGCTTCTGATGCGCAAAAATTCCTGCGCGCAGAAAATCAGCTCATCCTGCCTCTTCTCAACTTCCTTTAGCCAGTTCATCGTCGTCATCGTAGTGCTTCTTCCCTTCTATCGTGGTCAGTCCGTCGCCTGTTTCCTCGTCGTCCACATCCAGGTCCAGCTCCACCAGCGATAGCAAAGATTCCATCGGGACCTCCCGCGTCGTGAACTCTACCTGTGCTTCCTTGATCTCTTCGCGGATGTTGTTCATTTCGCTGTCCAGAGTGGATGAGGCCTTGGCTGCCTCGATCAGGCGCTGGCGGATATCAGACGGAATGATTCCCTCGTATTTGTAATTCAACGAGTGCTCAATGGTGGCCCAAAAATTCATATTCAGCGTCCGAATCTGGATCTCCACCGGAATCGTCACTTCGCCCCTGGCTGTCATCAAGCGGTATTCTACGGCCAGATGATAGCCCCGGTATCCGCTTTCCTTTGGCTTGGAGACATAGTCCTTCTCCAGGTAGATGCGCATGTCATTGCGCTTGCGGATCATTTCGACTACTGCAGGAATATCGTCGATAAATTGACAGATGATGCGAATGCCCGCAATATCTCTCAGCTCCCAACAGATATTCTCGTCGATGGGGAACTGCAGGCGATTTGCTTTATTATAAATACTCGGGACCGATTTGACCCGTCCCGTGACGAATTCGATAGGCGAATGCTCTTTTCGTTTCCTGAGTTCATTGCGGATGTTCTTCAGCTTCACCTTGATCTCTTCTACGGCTTGTTCGAACGGTAGCAGGTATAGTTCCCAGTCCAGTTTCTGCATGCTATGGTTCCCTCCGACCCGAAACTCCATCGTCCTTATGATTCAACATTTTGCCAGTGATATCCTCCCCATCCCTTTGAAAACTTGGCTCGGCCAATCCTTTTGTCGATAAAAAATATAAACGGATGAGCGGTTCTGTGAGGGAATAGTCAGGTTTGTTATAGAAATCGCGGCTGCGGGGAGAAGAAGCCGCGAATCCAACATCCATGAAAAAGAGACCACGAAGGGTCTCTTTATTATTTCATATCCAGACGGAAGGCCGCCAGCGATTCCCGCAGATGGCCGGCCAATGCCGTCAGTTGATCGGCCGAAGCCGCGATCATTTCCATCGCCGCGCTTTGCTCCTCGACTGCGGCTGAGATGCTTTGTACGCCTGCTGCTGCCTCTGCCGATGCGGCGGATACCTCCTGGGCAAAGGAGACGACCTGCTGCGCATCCGGCGCGATTTTGGCAAACGCCTCCCGAACGCCTTCCATCTCCAGGGAGACTCGCCGAATATTATCCTCGATCTGCTGAAACAGCGCACCGGACTTGCGGGCCGTAATGGATCCGTCTGTAACGGTCCGCCTGCCTTCCTCCATTTTCTCTACGGCAGCCGTGATGCTGATCTGCACATCGTTGATCATCGCGACGATCTGCTGGGCTGCCGCGTTGCTCCCCTCCGCCAGCTTGCGAACCTCGCCCGCGACGACCGCAAATCCCCTGCCGTGTTCGCCCGCTCTCGCCGCCTCGATGCTGGCGTTGAGCGCGAGCAGATTCGTCTGGCTGGCGATATCGGTAATCGCTCCGGTAATTTGCGAAATCTCGCGCGAACGCTGTTCCAACGCGTGAATCACCTGGGTCGTGGCTTCGACAGCGCCCTGGATGCGGTCCATGCTCTTCACGACCGCTTCGATCGCTTCCCGTCCTTCTTCGGCGTGACTTCTCATTTCCCGGGAGGAGATCGCGACCTGCTCCACGTTTCCGTTTACGCCGGTGACGGCTTTGGTCAAGTTTTCCGCCAAATAGACGGTGTGGCCGAGCTGATCCACCTGCCGGTCTGCGGAAGTGGCCACCTGATCGACCACCTCGACGATTTGCTGGCTGGACGAGGCGATCTCCCCCGTATTGCCGTGGATTTCCTTCACGGACTCTGTCACCGAATACGAGGCATTTTGCACCTGCAAGAGAATATCGTTCAGTTGATCCCGCATGGCAAACAGCGAGCGGGCCATTTCCCCCAGCTCATCCTTTCGCTTCAGGAGCGCCGGAGGCACCGCACAGGTGAAATCCCCCTGCCCGATCCTTCTCGCCACCTGCAGCATGCTGGCGAACGAGCGGCGCAGCCAGGCGGCTGTGGCTGATGCGACGATGACGATCAGAATGAGGACGATTCCATTAAATACGAGGATGCCATTGAGTATCTTATTGGGCCCGGCCATGATTTCCGACATGTCCATCTCCGCCAGAATCGCCCAGGTCAGCTTGCCCACTTTCACCTGGTCATAGGAGACCAACACTTCCTCGCCGCGCCAGTCCGTCGACTGTACCGTGGCTGCCGTCTGATTGGAGAACAGCACCTGATCGGCAATCTCCGTATCGACCTTCACCTGCAGCAGCGTCGACTCTCCGCCCGCATTTTCCAGCTCGGTCCGCATCAGCTTGTCTTGCCCGATCAGATAGACCTTGCCCGTCGTGCCCAAACCTTCTCTCCGGTTCAACTGCCGGGAGATATAGTCGAGGGGGACTTCGGCCGCCAATTGACCGATGACCGTCCCCCTGTCAAAAATCGGCACGGACATAAACAGCGCCGGAATATTGCCGGACGGCCCGTATCTGCTTACGTCCGAGAGCTCCAGACTAAGTCCCTTGGCTGCCTTCTGCACCGTCTGGCCCAAAACGGAACCGCTCTCGGGACCATTCATCAGATTGGTCCCAAAATCATCCTGCTGCTTGGTTTGGAAGATCACATCTCCTTTTTCATTCAGCAGATATGCATTGGCAAACCCGTACCGGGCTACTTCCATTTTCAGTTCTTTTCCTTTGTCTTGCTCGACTTCCTGATAGGCACTCGATTGTACGCCTTCTTGCCAGACAGTATCAAAGACAGGCACCGCTTCAATGACAGCACCGGATGCAGCCAGCGTCTCTAGGTTTTTGGAGCGTTCGCGAAAGAAGTTCTCCACCTGTTCTTTATTGCTGTTTCGAAGTGCTTCCAGCGTGGCTGCGCTTCCCTCTAACAGTTCCCGTTTGGTCTGGGAATAGGAGAAAACACCTGCTGCCGTCAGCGGCAGGATTCCTGCCAACAACAAAGCGATCAGCATCCGAGCCCCTAGTTTCATTGAATTGCCCCCTTATGCCTCTTTTTTCTGGTTATATATTTATCGGAATTATGAGAACTAAGAACATAGTACCAGAAAAACAAGAGGAATAGGGACCTGAATTTTCCTAATTTTCCGTTTCGCAAATCATGGCGATTTCATCGCACATCGGCAGTTTGGAGCAGTTGATGCAGTCTTTCCACACCTTTTGGGGCAGCGTCTCTTTGGCGACCACATGGAAACCGCACTTTTCAAAGAACTCCTTTTGGTAGGTTAAGGCCAGAGAGCGCTTAATGCCCAAGTCCCGGCACTGTTGGACCAGATGGAGAACCAGCTGTTTTCCGACACCCAGCCCTTTGGCCCTCTCCGCAATCGCCAGAGAGCGGATCTCCGCCAGGTCTTCCCATAGTATATGAAGCCCGGCGACGCCAACGACGTGCTCGCCATCATGGGCGACGATAAAAGATTGGAGATGTTCGCATACAGATAATTTTGTCCGCGGCAGCATCAGCCCTTGCTGTGCATATTGATTAATAATCTCGAGCATTTGATCCACATCCGCCATCGTCGCAGAACGTACAGTCACCGCTTTTGTAACCGTCATTTTATCTCCTCCACACCAGCTATCCGCAGTCATATTAGAATTAATATTTATTCATTATAGTATATAAATATACATTCGCTTGTGTAAGAAGTCTATCCTTTTTTCAGCCATCTTTTTTGTTTTTTTGCGGGGGAGTGTTTTTTTTGCCGGAATCAGTTGTGCTATAATCTACTGTAACAGAAAAGGAGGTGTCTTCCTTTTGACGACACGCAGAGAACGAAAAAAGCGGGAAACCCGAGAAAAGATCTTTAATGCCGCTATCAAACTATTTAAACAGCACGGGTTTGAAGCCACCACGATCGACATGATTTCGGAAGAAGCCGATGTTGCCCGCGGTACCATTTTTCTTCATTTCACGTCAAAGGAAGCAATCCTCGCGAACTGGGGATACGAACGGCTTCATGAAATTGAGGAACGCCGGGACGAATGGGATTATGGAGACAGTTGCAAACAAAAGGTGCTCCGCATCTACAAGATCATGAATGAAGTGAATATCCAAAATTACGACTTCATCAAAGTGCTGGTGGAGTCCTCGATGAAGCACAGGAAAATCCTGGAGAACGAAAAGAACGTCTACTACGAGTTGCGTCAGCTTTTTGCGGACTTGATCGAGGAAGCGCAGGAACGAGGACGGCTGAAGACCAGGTTCAATCCGCTGGTGGCCGCCAATATGCTGGAGAATATCTACTACAATGCCCTCTACGACTGGGTGCGGAACGAAGGGGCATGGGCGCTGGAAGAAATTATGGAAGAGAAGGTCTCGATCGTATTTGAAGGGCTGGACGCAGATTGACCTCATGCGTTCCAGCCCTTCACACCTTTCCCAAAAGCCTGTCTATTTTGCCGGGAGAAAAACCTTCACACAAGTCCCCTTTCCCGCTTCACTCTGAAACTCCAGTCTTCCTCCCATCGCCTCCACGATTCTGGAGGTAATCATCAAGCCCAGACCGGTCCCCTTTTCCTTCGTGGAGTAAAAAGGAAAGCCGACCTTCTCAATCTGAGCCGCGGTCATGCCTTCTCCCTGGTCTTTGATGGCTATGACCACGTAGTCCATGCTCCGCCTCGCCTCGATCTCCAGAATCCCGCCATGCGGCATCGACTCAATCGCGTTTTTTATCAGATTCAAGAGGGCCTGCTTGATTCTGACATCGTTTCCGCAGACGTACAATCCGGCTTCGGTATTCACCTGAATTTCCACTTTATGTATTACGGCATAGGAAGAAATCAGCGCCGTCACGTCCGTCACAGTGACCGCCATGCCGACTTTCCCCGAAGTCTCCGCCTGCGGCTTGGCCAGGCTTAGATAGTCAGAAATAATATACTCGGCCCGATCCAATTCGCTTAGCACCAGCTCCATATACTCCCGGCTCGTTACGTTCCCGTCCTCCCGCATCAGCTGTATGAAGCCTCTCACAACTGTCAGCGGATTGCGCACCTCATGGGCCACACTGGCGGCGAGCTCGCTGATCAGCTTCAGCTTTTCCGCCCGCACCAGCTGTTTGCGGATCAAAATGGATTCGCGAATAAATTCCAGGAGATAGATATAGAAAACGGCGGCCAGGATCGCCACGATGGAGAATTTCGACAGCGACTCCAGACGAATTACTGCGGTTTCCAGCGGAATATCCTTGAGGCTGTAAACGAGTATGATGGCGAGCAGAGGACGCTCAGCGAACTGAGCAGGGTCAACAAAAGGGTGCCCTGGGACCGGTTTTCTTTCGGCCTGTCCAACCATATGCTTTTGTACAATAAAGCAGGCACCATTATGATAAGCAGTTGCAGCAAGATATCCTTCACAATCAACATGGTGGGCCCCTCATCCATTCTTCATTTTTTCTCTATTTTTTCAAGCATAACACCTGCCGATTTAGACGTGAAGGAAAGTTTTCCAAAACACATCCCGGAAGGAGGTTTTCCTTGCGGAGACAGGGACATTTCCCTATGATGATGAAGACAGCCTGTTTTTTTGAAGAGCTTGGAGGTTAGAACATACACATGCGAAACGGTATCAAACGTGAAGATATTGAGCTTCTCGCTCCCGCCGGAAATTGGGAGTGCCTGAAGGCCGCAGTCGCCAATGGGGCAAACGCCGTCTTTTTCGGCGTGGAAAAGTTTAACGCCCGGGCTCGCGCCGAGAACTTCCAGATGGCGGAGCTCCCGGAGATCATGGCTTTTCTGCACATGTACGGAGTCAAAGGCTTTTTGACCTTTAACATTCTGGTTTTTGAAAATGAATTGGAGGATGCCCGCGAGCTGGTGGAGGCTTGTATCGACGCCGGGGTAGACGCCCTGATCGTCCAGGATCTGGGCCTGGTCAAACTGATTCGCGAAATCTCTCCGGACTTCCCGATTCACGGCTCCACCCAGATGACCATTACCTCTCCGGAGGCGGTGGAATTCACGAAGCCGTTCGCGATCGAGCGCGTCGTCCTCGGACGGGAGAACTCGTTAAAGGAAATCAAGGTGATCGGCGAGAAGGCCAAGCTGCCGATGGAGGTCTTCGTCCACGGCGCGCTCTGCGTCTCCTATTCCGGCCAATGTCTGACCTCGGAGATGTGGGGCGGCCGTTCGGCCAACCGCGGCGAATGCGCACAGGCCTGCCGCCTACCGTACGATCTGATCGTAGACGGCGTGCAGCGCGATATGGGCAATATCGCATACCTCCTCTCTCCCAAGGATCTGGCGGCAATCGAACTGGTTCCCGAGCTGATTGAGGCGGGCGTCACTTCTTTTAAAATCGAGGGGCGTCTGAAATCCCCCGAGTATGTGGCGAACGTCGTCAGCAAGTACCGTGCGGCGATCGACCGCTATTTTGCCGGCCAGGATATCCCGCCGAGCGAGCAGGACATCCGCGAGCTGCAGCAAAGCTTTTCCCGCGGATTTACCACCGGATTTTTGGAGGGAACCAACAACAAAAAGCTGCTGGACGGCTCCTTCCCGAAAAGCCGCGGCGTCTTCCTCGGCACCGTGAAAAAGGTCCTGAAGCACGCGGTGCTCGTCGAGCTGTCCGCGCCGCTCAAGCGCGGGGACGGGATCGTCTTTGACGCCGGCGACCCGACGCAAAAAGAAGAAGGCGGCCGCGTATACGACCTGCTCGTCCGCGGGCAAAAGGTAGAAGGCGAAGTGAGCAGCGGTCTCTATGAAATCGTCATGGGCCGCAATGACGTCAAGCTGCAGCGGGTGCACGTCGGCGATCGCGTCTGGAAGACGAGCGACCCGGAGCTGGACAAGCGGCTCCGCAAAACATTTGAAACGGACAAACCGTACCGCACTTTCCCGCTCGCCGTTCATGTGAGCGGTCAGCTCGGCCAAAAGCTGTCCGTCACCTGGGTGGACAAAGAAGCCAGCAATGCCGTCACCAGCCAATCGGATCTGGCGCTGGAACAAGCGCTGAAACGCCCTCTGACGAAGGAACTGCTGCTGGATCAATTGGGCAGGCTGGGCGGCACGATCTATCGGCTGGAGGAAAGCGATCTGTCGGTTCACCTGGATGGCGAACTGATCCTGCCTGTCAGCGAGCTGAACCGGATGCGCCGGGAAGCCGTCGAGCAATTGCTGTATTTGCGCTCCAAGCCGCCTGTCTACCGGAAAAACAAAGTGGACGCATTCGCGGATGTGCCGCGGCGCCAAAAGGTGGACCAGCCGCTTTTGACCGCGCTTTGCCGTTCGCTGGAGCAGGTGGAGGCGGCCGCGCAGACGGATGTCGACTTCCTCTACGCCGATTTTGAATTCGTCAAGCAGTATCCCGATGCGGTCAAGCTGGCGCATCGCTACGGCAAGAAGATCGCGATCGCGACGATGCGGATTCACATGCCGGATGAGAACGGCGTCCTCGCTCTGATCGCCAAGAGCAAGCCGGACGCAATCCTGGTGAGAAACACCGGCGCGCTGCACTATTACATGGCCCGCAGAGGGGAGCTGAATATCCCGCTGATCGGCGATTTTTCGCTCAATATCGCCAACCACAAGGCCGTAGAGCTGTTCCTCGGCTGCGGTCTGGAGCGGGTCACTCCTTCCTACGATCTGAATATCCAGCAGATGGTCGATCTTTTGGAAAAGGCGGATGCTTCCAAGATGGAGGTCGTGATTCATCAGCATATGCCGATGTTCCACACCGAACACTGTGTCTACTGTACGTTCCTCAGTCCGGGGACGGACCATACCAACTGCGGTACACCCTGTGAAACCTCACGCGTGTCGCTGCGCGACCGGGTCGGCTTCTCTCACCCCGTCCGCGTCGATACGGGCTGCCGCAACACCGTGTATAACGCGATCGATCAGTCCGGCGCGGAATACCTGGGTGAATTTCGCAAGCTGGGGGTAGGCAGCTACCGGATCGAATTTTTGGAAGAAGAGCCTGCGCGTGTCCAGGAGGTCATTCAGTTGTACCGCCAAGCACTGCGGGGCGAGGTAAGCGGAACCCACGTATGGCGCTCGTTGAAAGCTACCAACCAGTTGGGGGTCACACGGGGGCAGTTGATCAAATAGAGAGGAGCATCATACCATGGCAGATTTGAACCAGCCGACAGCGGAAAACCTGGCGACCCTCGTCGAGGGCATCAAGGCGAAGTTGAACATGGCCAATACCGCTGTCATGAGGCCGGAGGATTTTGACCTCGCACACTACGAAGACCTGCTGTATCTCTACAACATGGTTCAGAAAAAAAGCAGCTTCAGCATCAATGAGATGACCGCAATCGTGGAAGAGTTGGGCAGCATGCGCAAACAGCCGTAACAGCTGCAGGAATACGCCTCGTCTTCCGCGAGCGTGCGTGCGCCCCGCATCTCTTCCGAGAGAAGGCGCGACTGCAAAAATCGGGTAGGGGGCTACCCATTAGTTGAGTAGCCGACCTCCCACACCACCGTACGTACCGTTCGGTATACGGCGGTTCCTTAGTTCACGCAGTCACTTGTCGATAATAATCTGAGAAGAAAAGAAATCCGAGGCCTTTAATGGTGTTGTTATCGAGGGCTTTCGCGAGGATGGGGCTATTGGAGATTCTCCAGTAGCTCTTTCTTGTATTTGCGTATTCCCATGCCTTGAACTTTGGGATTCCAAACGAGATCAGCTTTTCGAATTTTGTCCTTATTCGTTTCCATTGTTTCCAGTAGATCATTCGAATCCTTCTTCTCATCCATTCATCCGTTGTTTGGAGCAGGTTCTTCATATCCGCAATCTTGAAGTAGTTGACCCATCCCATGATATAGCGTCTGAGCCTTTCGGCTCTCTCTTCATTTCCCATGCCATTGCTTCTTGCGGTTAGTTCCTTCACTCTTGTTTTCATTTTGGCGATGGATTTGGGATGGATGCGGACTTTCACTTGCCCTCGTTGGTTGTAGAATGAGAATCCCAGAAACTTCACTCGAATGGCTAGGTCCACCACGGTTTTCTCCCGATTTACTTTTAGGAACAGCTTCTTTTCAATGTAGGGGAGAATGTTGGTTAGTGTCCGTTCGGCACTTCGTCTGCTCTTGCAGAAGATGAGTAAATCATCTGCGTATCGCACAAACTTGTGTCCTCTCTTCTCCAGCTCCTTGTCCAACTCATTCAGCATGATATTACTGAGAATTGGACTCAGATTCCCGCCCTGCGGTACGCCGACTTCTGTTTCCTCAAACTTGTGCTTCACGACAACTCCTGCCCGAAGATATTTATGAATTAGTGAAATGACTCGTCCGTCCTTAATCGTTCTTGAGAGTACTTCAATGAGCTTGCTTTGGTTGACGGTGTCAAAGTATTTCTCTAGATCCATATCCACAACATAGCGGTAGCCTTCCTGAATATATTGCTGGCTGCGCCTTATGGCTTGGTGGGCACTTCGTTTGGGTCGGAACCCGAAGCTGTTGTCCGAGAACTGTTGCTCATAGATCGGCGTGAGCATTTGTGCAATTGCCTGCTGGATTACTCGATCAACCACCGTTGGGATGCCCAGGTTTCTTTTCTTTCCGTTCTCTTTTGGGATTTCTACCCTTCGAACGGGATTTGGGCGATATCTGCCCGCCAGGATTTGTTCCTTGATGGTTTCACCGTTTTCTTTGAGATATTGTAGAAGTTCATCTACGCCCATCCCGTCGATTCCGTGTGAACCTTTATTCGCTTTGACTCTTTTGAACGCTTCGTTCAAATTGTCTCTGCTTATGATTTTCTCAAGTAACCTTTCCTTCGACTCGTTTGCGTTGGTGTCGTCGGTTTCAGCTATCCTCTCAGGAACGTGCACTCCCGCATATCCTTCGTGTTCCGCACTATTCTTTTGCGGTGAGCCTTCCGTTGGAAGTTGGCTGCCCTTATCTCCTGTTTCGGTAACATTCATTGACGACCACCTCCTAAGGTTCAGCCCTTCCCTCAAGCCGTCGACTGCTCGAGGTACTATGGCGTCTGCTGACTTCTCATGATAAATCTTGTTTCAACCGTGATTCGAATGTCATCTTCTCACGTCCATGAGACCTCCCACGGTAAGACGACTCACTTTCCTCCCATATACCCGCATCATTTACACCGGAATGTCCGTGTAGTGTATTGGACTTTGCTTTGTCTCGCAAGCTTGTCCCATTCCATATGCCTGATGATGTTCGTGTTCCTCGGGCCGGGATTTTGCCTCCAGCTTCCTTCAGATTCCACCTCACGGTGGACACCCTTGCTCTTGGCTAGTGGTTGGCCACTACCAGCCCCCACAGCGGACTTTCACCGCCTAGTTAGTCGCCATGCGTGGCGCACGAAAAGGAGCCTCCTGCCCTGACGGGTGGGAGGCTCTGTTTTTACTGATTGCAAAAGATAGCAACTCCTCTGTTTCCCCGCCCGCTACTGCCGAGCATCAGGCTCTTGCGGACGCCCTGCCTTATCCCCGCCGTCCCTTCAGTTCCCCTTCCGAAGCTGCGACCACCACAGCCGCCGAAGCGTCTCCGATGACGTTGACGGACGTGCGGAACATATCCAGGATCCGGTCGACACCCGCAATCAGGGCAATTCCTTCGAGGGGCAGCCCGACGGACGTCAGCACCATCGTCAGCATGATCAAACCGGCCCCAGGGACTCCCGCCGTCCCGATCGAAGCCAGCGTAGCCGTCAGAACGATGGTCATATGCTGCGCAAAAGAGAGGTCCATCCCGTAAAACTGGGCCACAAACAAAGCGCATACGCCCTGATACAAGGCCGTGCCGTCCATATTGACCGTCGCCCCCAGGGGCAGCACAAAGCTGCTGACCCGTTTGGAGACGCCCAGGTTGTTTTCGACGTTCTGTATCGTAACAGGCAGCGTACCCGAACTGCTGGAGGTGCTGAAGGCGATCATCCCCGCCGGAGCGATTCCTTTAAAGAATGTCAGCGGATTCATTTTCGCGAAGAGCTTTACGCTCAGCGAGTAGATGATGGCCGCATGAAGGATGCAGCCAATCGCGACGCCGAAGATCACCTTGGACAGCGGCAGCAGTACGGCCAGCCCGTGCTTCCCGACGATGGGCGCCACCAGCCCGAAGACGCCGATCGGCGCAAACTTCATGACGATGTTGGTAATTTTGTACATCACTTCGGCAAACTGCTCAAACCATGTCTGAACCGCCTGTGCCTTCTGCCCCACCATGGAGATCCCGATTCCGAGGAAGATGGCGAAAAAGATAATTGGCAGCATGTCTCCCTGAACCAGCGCGGCAATCGGATTCGTCGGCACGATGGCCAGCAGCGTGTCGATGATGCCCGGGGCTTCTGCCGCTTCCGTCTTGGCCGCTTCCGGTTTCAGCTCCAGTCCGCTGCCCGGCGACAGGACGGTAGCGATCAATAGTCCCAGTATCACAGCCAGTGCCGTGGTCGCCAAATAGTAGACAATCGTTTTTCCGCCCATCCGGCCCAGCTTTTTGATGTCGCCCGTACTGGCCACCCCGGTAACCAGAGAAGCCAGCACCAAGGGGACGATAATGAACTTGATCAGGCGAAGAAACAAATCCCCCAGCGGCTTGACGACTTCCGCACCCGGCCCCGCGATGATTCCTACAATAATGGCGATAACAAAGGCGACCAGAATTTTGGTAACGAGATTCATCTTCCATAATCTGTTCATCTTGACCCTCCTTTCGATTCTAAGAAAAGCCCCCTTTCTCTAAAGCTATGCGCGGAGATGCGAGAATAGGTCAGTATAAAAAGACCTATCTAGGCGCGTGGCCGCAAAGAGAAGAATCGTGCTCGCCATCCAGACGAATCATTTTATGGTAAAATATCACTGCGGTCTTTACTGAATGGCATGACATTGCATGGTGGAGGGATAAATTGTGGTATATGTCGCACTGCTTCGCGGAATCAATGTAGGCGGAAATAACAAAATCGATATGAAGCTGCTGAAAAAGGCAGTCGAACTATATCAATACAGGCAATATCATGTTTGTGAGTAAACATATCCACTCCAAAGCAGACTAAGACGCCCTGCCATAAATCACGCCTGGTACTGGATGAGAGAATTTAGTGATTGACAATGCCTGCCCGCACTTCTGCCTTCTCCTCCGGCTCGGACCGCTTGCAGCCTTCCTTCCACAACAGGTAGCGAATACTGTCCACGAGGGCCTCCCAGCTCGCCTCGATCACGTTGGTCGAGACGCCCACGGTGCTCCATTTCTCCCCATTGCGTCCGGATTCGATCAGCACGCGGACTTTTGCGGCTGTGGCGCCGCTCTCGTCCAATACCCGAACCTTGTAGTCTGTCAGCTGCATCTCCGCCAGACAGGGGAAATGCGTTTCCAGCGCTTTGCGGAGCGCATTGTCCAGCGCATTGACGGGACCGTTTCCTTCGGCCGCCGTATGGACGAGCTGTCCATTTACCTGCAGCTTCACCGTAGCCTCCGACAAAATGGCGCGGTCTCGCGATTTTTCCATCAGTATTTTAAACGAATCCAGCGTGAACAGCGAATCGAGCTTGCCGCCTGCAGCGAGCAGCATCAGCGACAGGGATGCCTCGGCTCCTTCGTACTGATACCCCTGGAATTCGCGCTCCTTGATCTTCTGGATAATCTCCCGGGCTTCCTGTTTGTCCAGCTCCACATCGATGTCCAGTTCATCGGTCTTGGCCAGCAGATTGCTTTGCCCCGACAGCTCGGAGACGAGCACCCGCCGCTTGTTGCCGATTCTCTCCGGTTCGATATGCTCATAGGTTTTCGGATCTTTGAGCACGGCGCTGACGTGAATGCCCCCTTTGTGGGCAAAGGCGCTGTTGCCGACGAACGGCTGGTTGTTTGGCATCGCCATATTGGCTACCTCTGCGACGAATCGGGACAGCTTGGTAAGCTGCTGCAGCTGCTCATCCTCGACGCAGCGATAGCCCAGCTTCAACTGCAGATTGGGGATTACCGAGATCAGATTGACATTGCCGCAGCGCTCCCCGATGCCGTTAATCGTCCCCTGCACCTGCTCAGCCCCCGCTTGCACAGCCGCGATCGCATTGGCCACGGCCAGCTCGCAATCGTTGTGGGGGTGAATTCCCAGCTGTACCTGCAGGCTTCCTTTTACCGTCCGGACGATGTCATAGACCTCATGCGGCAGACTGCCTCCATTCGTATCGCACAGCACCACCCAGTCTGCTCCCGCCCCTTCGGCCGCCTCCAGTACGCGCAGGGCGTACAGCGGATTGGCCTTGTAACCGTCGAAAAAATGCTCGGCGAGAAAAAGAACGGTCAAGCCCTGCGACTTGAGAAAGCTGACAGAGTCCGCTACCATCCGCAGATTTTCTTCCAAGGTCGTCTTTAATGCGTCGGTCACATGCAAATCCCACGACTTGCCGAAGATCGCCGCTGCTTTGACGCCGCTCTCCAACAGCGCCCGCAGGTTGTCATCTTCCGAAGCAGCCACATTCGGGCGACAGGTGCTTCCGAATGCCGTGATCGTCGCATGCTCCAGGGGAATCTCTCTCATTCTCTCAAAGAAAGCCATATCCTTTGGATTGCTGCCCGGCCAGCCGCCCTCGATAAAATCGATGCCAAACTGATCCAGCCGAAGCGCTATCTTTACCTTGTCCTCCACGGAAAGACTGACACCCTCTCCCTGCGTGCCATCCCGCAGAGTGGTATCATACAGGCATACGTTTGGTTTCATTTTTTCTCCACCCCATAAGCTTTTGTCTATTTTTCAGAATCTTCGCTGTATTCTATGGTTTGACGCTTCTCAGTATACCACAGCCCAGGGGGAAAGAAAATGAAATGTTTCTCCCATGAGAGCTTATGTACACAGGGAATGGACAAAGGCAGCCGTTTGTCCGATCGCAGCGTCCAATTGCGGGGTCGTTCCCGTGAACGGATGCTTCGTATTATAGGTATGATCTCCCCCCTCGATCCAGTGCAGTTGACCGTTCCCGGCCGCTTCCGCCAGGCGCTTTGCCCCTGTCACCAGCCGCTCATAATCCTTGGTTCCCTGGATGATGCACAGCGGCTTCGACATCTTCCGAACTTTGGCAATCAGGTCATAGGCCTCACGGTTTTGGTCCACGTCGCTGATCACTACCCGGGTGATTGGCATCTGCTGGCCTGTCCGGGCGTTTGCCACATAGCCCACTCCTTTTTCGGCGATCTCCTGTCTCAGCCTGGCGTCAAACAGGTCCACATGGGCAATTCCGTTCCAGGTGATGATCCCCTTGACCCGCGGGTGGTCCGCTCCGAACAGGATCGCGTCCCCTCCTCCCTTGCTATGGCCCATCACAAACAGCTTGCCCGGATCAAAAAAGCTGGCATACGGATTCTCCTCCGCCGTAATCCATGCGGTCAACGCCTCCAGATCGGCCAGTTCGCGGGCATAGGTATTGCGTCCGAATTTTTCCAGCTCATCAAACTCGGTTACGCTCTCGCCTACACCGTTGCAGGAAAAGTTGAACCGCAGGACAGCCACCCCTCGGTCCGCGAGCTGCTCCGCCACATGGGGGAAGCTGCCCCAGTCCTTAAATCCCTTAAAGCCGTGGCAAAAGATCAGCAGGGGTTGGTGCGGGTCTTGCTCCCGCGCGTGAAAGTCTCCCCGGATGACCAGATCCTGGCCCACAGGAAGAGCAAATGATGATTTCATCTGGCAAACACCTCATTTGCAAATGGTTTCTCCCTCTCATTATGCGCTGATTTCCTGCGGAATTGAAGCCCGGCGAAGCTTGTCCCACCAGATGATTCCTTGTCTCCCTTGCCGTTTGCCCCATGAGCAGAAAGAAACCGGGGTATACGAGCTTACTTTTTTTCCAGACGCCCGTATATCCCGTCACTTCTGCTCGGGCTACGCCTTTATGTGGTTACGAGCAACTCCCTTTCCGACTGATCTTTCTTGAGCAGGTAAATGGCGTATTCCAAGGGTCTTCGCACAGAGAGCAGGTAGCGGTCAAACTGTTCCAGCTTGCGGAAAATGTCGCGTCCCGGCTTGGGGTTCATTTCGATCAGCCAGACGCGGCCGTCTGTGTCGATCCCGAGATCGAAACCGAATTCCATCATCGGGCCAAAATGTCTCTCCAATACTTCCACCGTATCCAGCGCGAGCTCCCTGCACTGGTGAATAATCATTTCTGCCCGCTCCTCGCCAAAACGCTTGACCAGGAACTGCCCGGCCCGGACGGCCTTTCCGCCCCCATGCAGATTGGAGGTCGAGGAGTTTACGGGGCCGATGCGGATCCCCATACCTGTCAGGCGCCATTCGCCTTCGCCGTCCTTCTGGGCGAGCAGACGAGCATCCACCGTCCGCTCCGGGAGCAGATTCAGATCGAGGCCCTGCTGCAAGAAAAAGAGTTCGCTTCCCTGTTTCTCCTTCTCGACCCAGATGGCAACCCGCCTGCTCAGCGCCGCCAAGCCGCTGACCACCTCCTGCCTGACGACCTGCTGCCGTGTCCGGCCGAAGAGGAGGTAGCGGTCCGCGCCGCGCCGCTCGATGCGCAGGATGCTCCTTCCTGCCGTGCCGTTGGTTGGCTTGACGTACAAGATGGGATGCCGTTTGCACATGTGCTCCAAGCTTTTCCGGCTGAACTGCACCGTCTCCGGCAGCCACTTCCTCAGCCCCGGTTCTTGCTCCAGCAGCTGATGAACCCGAAATTTATTCGCGAAGCGGTTATTGGCAAAGTAAAAGAGGCTGCTTTTGCGAATCGGCAGATAATGTCTGTGCTTTTCAACCGGATAATAGCGATAATAGTCGATAACGATGTCGGGCCATTCTCGCCACTGACACGTCCACCTAGCCCCAGAAGGTTCAAAGCCTCTGATCCGGAAATGCTCCAAATCTATGTCCTGAGGGGAAAAAACGTAAATCTCGACCCCCATGGCCTTTCCCTCTTGGACCAGGCCTCGCAGAAAAAACGGATTCCCAAACCCTTTGTCTCCCCGGTACGTCAAAATACCGATTCGTTTCTTCACGTATGGCAACACCCGCTTTCCTCAGCATCCAACTTAGCCAATCCTCCTCACAGCTTATGTCCACCAACGGAAAAAAGCGCCATATCCGCATAGGGACAGACGCCTTTTTTGCATCGAACATGCCTTACTTTTGGATTCGCTCGTATAGGAAAAACGTATGCGGAATGGGATTTTTCTCGTCGACGACCCCTTCTCGCTTCCACACCAATTGAAAATCGGCCGGGTTCCACTCCGGGAAAAACGTGTCTCCCTCTGTCTCCAGGTCAATTTCCGTAATATACAGGCGATCCACATCGTCGAGAAATTGCCGGTACAGTTCGGCCCCGCCAAAAATGATCACGTCTCCGAGTGCGAGCACCTCCGCCTTGGAATGGACGACTTCGACGCCCTCCGGCGAAAAATCCCGGCTGCGGGTCAGCACGACATTGCGCCGATTGGGGAGTGGCTTGCCGATGGATTCGAAGGTTTTCCGGCCCATCACGATTGTTTTTCCGGTCGTGATTTCTTTGACATGCTTCAGATCAGCCGGCAAATGCCAAGGCATGGATCCCTTCCAGCCGATCACCCGGCTGCGGGCGTAGGCCACGATCAGGCTGATCATACGGATACCTCCCCTTTGATATGGGGATGCGCGTCGTAGCCCACGATCTCAAAATCTTCGAAGGAAAAGTCGAAGATCGAGGTGACCGCAGGATTGATCTTGAGCTGCGGCAGCGGCTTGGGCTCGCGGGAGAGCTGTTCCTTCACCTGCTCCACGTGATTGAGGTAGATGTGGGCATCTCCGATCGTATGAACGAAGTCTCCCGGCTGAAGTCCGGTCGCGTGCGCCATCATATGAGTCAGCAGCGCATAGCTGGCGATATTGAAGGGCACGCCCAAAAATGTATCGGCGCTTCGCTGGTACAGCTGGCACGACAGCTTGCCCTCGGCCACGTAAAACTGGAACAGCAGATGGCAAGGCGGCAGCGCCATTTTGGGCAGCTCCGCGGGATGCCAGGCGCTGACCACGAGACGGCGAGAGTCGGGATTCCGTTTGATTTCGTCCACCACCCACTGGATCTGGTCGACAGCGGCTCCGTCCGGCCCTTCGAACGAGCGCCACTGTTTTCCGTACACCGGTCCCAGCTCCCCGTTTTCGTCGGCCCACTCATTCCAGATGCGCACGCCGTTCTCCTGCAGGTAGCGCACATTGGTATCTCCTTTTAAGAACCACAGCAATTCGTGGATGATTGATTTGATATGCAGCTTTTTGGTCGTCACCAGCGGAAATCCTTCGCTGAGATCGAATCGCATCTGGTGACCGAACACACTGATGGTCCCCGTCCCGGTGCGATCATGTTTGGTCACGCCTTCCGCCAGAATCCGGCGGCACAGGTCCAAGTATTGTTTCATGGATCATTCCCCCTACCCGTTTCCTACCCATCTATAGTAACCCAAACCGGGCTTCGTGGGGACATGTTTTCTTCTACTATTCCGCGATGCCCGCAGAGCCGCGTCCGCGCATCGGGGTGAAGCATCCCCGCACCAAAAAAAGCCGTCTGCTCCTCACGCGGAGCATCCGGCTTCCCATTCAGATCGGCCTGCAGCTATTCGTTTGTCAGGCGGGTGACATTGGCCGCCTGGAGGCCACGTTGGCCGTTGACGATGTCAAAGGTGACCATTTCGCCTTCTTCCAGATTGCGGTAGCCGCTGCCGCTGATCGCGGAGTAATGCACGAACACGTCCGGACCATCCTCCCGCTCAATAAAACCATACCCTTTTTCCTTGCTGAACCATTTCACTTTCCCTTGCATGGTGATTTCCTCCCTGTCTTGAAAACAGCTTCGCTTCCTACCCCATCATATGCCGCTCGGGAGGAGGTGGAGACAAAAAGGATCACTGTTTTTTCATTTTGTTTAAAACTCGCAAGCTTTCGACTTCCCAGCCCACCCAGCTTTTCTGTATCTCCCTTCCAGGGGGAATGTTCTGCTCCGTAATAATTTATTTCCACAGGAAAAAGTAAATCCCCGCCATTTGCGCATCATAAAAGAGAAAAGGCTTTCGATCGACCTTATCCCATTTTGGCAAGGAGTGCTTACCTTTATGGATCTGCAGCTACTTACTACCATCGTCATTTACATGCTCGGCATGCTGCTCATCGGTTACTACGCCTACAAGCGCACGTCCAATCTGACCGACTACATGCTGGGCGGGCGGACGCTGGGGCCTGCCGTTACGGCATTGAGTGCCGGGGCCTCGGACATGAGCGGCTGGCTGATGATGGGGCTTCCCGGAGCGATGTTTGGTCAGGGGCTCAGTGCCTCGTGGATCGCCATCGGTCTGACGCTGGGCGCTTATGCCAACTGGCTCTACGTGGCGCCTCGCCTCCGCACCTATACCGAGGTGGCCAATAACTCCATCACCATCCCTGCCTTTCTGGAAAACCGCTTCGGCGACAAATCCCGCATCCTCCGTCTGGTATCCGGGCTGGTCATCATGATCTTTTTTACCTTTTACGTCTCCTCCGGCCTCGTCTCTGGCGGTGTGCTGTTTGAAAACACGTTTCACATGTCTTATCACACGGGCTTGTGGATCATCGCCCTGGTCGTCATCGCCTACACGCTGTTTGGCGGCTTTCTCGCCGTGAGCTGGACAGATTTTGTGCAAGGGCTGATCATGTTCATCGCCCTCGTGCTGGTCCCGCTGGTAACCATACTGCATGTGGGCGGATTGGGCCCGGCTTTCAGTGAAATCCGCGCGATTAACCCGGCCCTGCTGGACATTTTCAGAGGAACCAGCCTCCTCGGCATCATCTCGCTGTTTGCCTGGGGACTGGGCTACTTTGGCCAACCGCACATCATCGTCCGCTTCATGGCGATCTCTTCGGTCAAAGAGATCAAAAAAGCCCGCCTGATCGGCATGGGCTGGATGATCTTCTCGATTGTCGGGGCGATGTTTACCGGGCTGATCGGGATTGCCTACTACTCGAAAAAGGGATTGACGCTGGCCGACCCGGAGACTGTGTTTATCGAGCTGGGGAAAATCCTCTTCCATCCCCTGATTACCGGCTTCCTGTTGGCCGCGATTCTGGCGGCGATCATGAGCACCATCTCCTCCCAGCTGCTGGTCACCTCCAGCTCGCTGACGGAGGATGTCTACAAAACCTTTTTCCGCCGCTCCGCTTCCGATCAGGAGCTGGTCTTTATCGGGCGGCTCTCCGTGCTGCTGGTTTCGCTGGTCGCCCTGTCGCTGGCCTATACCAAAAACGACACCATCCTCGATCTGGTCGGCTATGCCTGGGCGGGCTTCGGCGCTTCCTTCGGTCCGCTGATTCTGCTCAGTCTCTACTGGCGGCGCATGACCAGATGGGGGGCGCTGGCCGGGATGGTGGCGGGAGCCGTAACCGTCATTCTCTGGACGCGGTCGGAGGCGCTGAATGATCTCTTGTACGAGATGGTTCCCGGTTTTGCCGCAAGCCTGCTGGCTATCGTCTTGGTCAGCCTGCTCACCCAAAAGCCTTCCGGGGAGATCCAATCACAGTTCGACCGCTATCGCAACCTGACCGAATAGATAGAGAGGCAAAGGGCTACCTCCCCTCTGGATGAGATGGGTTGCAGCCCTTGTGTGTTAATGGACATCTGTTCGTGAAGAAACTAGGTGAGGACCATCTATTTCTCCAGCAGCTCCCGGATAAATGCCGGCAAGGCGAAGCACTGGCGCAATACTTCCTCATTTGCGTAGCGCGCTTTATGAGAAAAACGGATTCGCTCCGGCTCGGTCAGCGGCTGCTTGGAGCCGATCGTAAAGCTCCAGAGCCCTCCCGGGTAGGTCGGAACGACTGCCGTGTATACATTTCGATAGGGGAAAACCTCTCCGATTCGCTGGTAGGTCTGCAGCATGACATCCTGGTGAAAAATCGGCGACTGGCTTTGGCATACCATCAAGCCGCCCTCGTTCAGCGCAGTGTGCAAGCTCTTGTAAAAGCCGGGCTCAAACAGCTGCTGCGCCGGTCCCACGGGATCCGAAGAATCGACGATGATGACGTCATACTCGCCCTTCACCTTTTTCGCAAAGGCTACGCCGTCCGTGTAATGGTAAGCGACGCGAGGGTCGGACAGCTTCCCAGATACCTCCGGCATGTACAGTTTGCTGGCCCGGACGACTGCCTCATCAATCTCGACCAGGTCGATCCGTTCCACTGTATCGTACTTGGCGACTTCCTTGGCTGCACCACAGTCTCCTCCGCCGATGATCAGCACCTTGCGGGGGTGCGGATGCAGAGTCAGGGGAACATGCGCAATCATTTCATTGTAGATATGCCCGTCCATGGACGTGGTCTGCACGACACCATCCAGTACGAGCATCGGACCGAAGTCGACCGAGTCCAATACCATGACATGCTGAAGGGGAGTGGTTTCTTGAAACAGAATGCTTTTGATTCGGTAACTGATTTTCAAGTTATCCCTTTCATCTTCGGTCAACCAGAGCTTGTCCTCTGAAGCGTGCAAATACTTTGGCAACCGTACCATTTTCAACCTCCCAAAAAAGATAATCATTTCCATTCTATCAGAAGAATGGGGTTCTGTCCCGCTTCCTCCCTTCTCTATCAGGCAAAAGCAGGAAACCAAGCCTTTGCGAGCCTTTTGATCCCCTCCGCGATATCCTCTTCCCGCACACCGCCGAAGCCGACGATGATGCGGGGAAAAGCTGTCTGCCGGGTGGAGACCCAGCTGCGGGAAGTCGGAAAGACCCGCACGTCCGCCCGGGCGGCGGCCTCTACGAGCTCTGTCTCCGCAAGCGGCGTCCGGACTTCCAGCAGGATGTGCAATCCAACCGAATGGCCGAGGATGCTCACTTCCACGGGCATATGGGCACGGATCGCCTCCACGAGCAGCCTATGCTTGCGCTGATAGATGGTGCGCATCCGGCGAACATGTCGTTCCGGGAGGATCTGGACCAGATCTACTACTGGCATTACGAAGCGGAGGATCGGGAGCATCTTCGCTGGAACGGCCCTTACAAACCGCTGGAGCCGCTTACCCGGGAGCAATTCCGCATGCTGCCCAAATACCAGGAGGAGCTGTCCGTGGTCGGCACGGCAAGCCCCCGCCACGGCCTGATCATCGAAATTGACGGAGAGCTGAAGGGAAGCGTCGGCCGCTACTGGGTCTCCGAAGTGACGAACTGGTTTGAGATCGGCATCGTGATCTACGACTCCCGCTACTGGTCAAACGGATACGGCAGCGAAGCCTTCCAGATGTGGATCGACTATTTGTTCACCCATATGGATACGGTCCGGCTGGGGATCGGCACCTGGTCAGGCAATGAACGGATGATCAAGCTCGCCCAGCGTTGCGGCATGATCGAGGAGGCGCGTGTGCGTAAAGCCCGCATCGTCCGAGGGGAATACTACGACGCGATCAAGATGGGCATTCTCCGCGAGGAATGGGAAGCGCGAAAAAACGCTCAGGAGGCCTGAGCGTTTAACGTTTTGTTTGGAATCCTTATTCGGTTGCGAGGCTGGCGCCGATCCGATCCAGCTTCGAGGTGAGCTCGTCCAGATCCAGACTCATATCCAGCGCGGCAAAAATTCCGGTGAAATAGGCTTCGACCTGCTGGGCCACCCGGCTCCGTTCTGCTTCCACGACTTCGTGCAGCAGTTCGGAAAACTGGCGATCCAGCTCCGCGCTGCCGTTGCCGAGGTAAGCTGTGACCGGTTCCTGCAAGCGTTTTTCCAAATCCTCGCGCAGCTTGCTTTTGCCGTCCTGCTCAAAGAAATCTTTGGCATTGCGGAACAAGGACAGCGCCGGCTGCAAGGCAGACATCGGCACCGGCAGCTCGTCGGCGAACGTAAGAGTCTCCACCGATCGGGGCTGATACGGTGCGAGCGCAAGTCCGGCTGCGTGCTGCTGCACATTCCGCTGCCAGTGCTGCAACAGCTGCACTCCTTGCTTGTTGAGGAATTTCTCCAGTCGCAAGGTGGTCGCCCGCAGCTCCTGTGCCAGGTCGTAGCAGATGGCGCGCAAGAGATCGGCGAGGCAGCCCTGAAGCGCCTGCTTCATGTTGCGGCCGTCTTCTTGCAGCACAGCCGGGTTGAAAGCGGCGTTGACCAGTTCGTTGAAGCGGAAGAAGAGACGCTGCCGGATGTAGTAGACCAGCTCCTCCCGCTCCTTCTGCAGGTCGCGCTCCGCCGACGTAATCGACAGCGCCTCCACGGCGGCCAGCGCGGCTTCACGGGCATCGGAAGCGGCCTTCCTCTGCGCCTCCCGCTCCGACTCGTCGGCCTGCGCCATCCGGATAAATTCGGACAGGGTGCTGTGCGCCCGGCGAATCTCTCCCATGGCGGCATTGACGGCGATCTGGGTCAGCTCCTCCAGCGTAAAGCGCAGGAAGTCCTGCTCAAACCGGGCCATTCCGGAGAGACGGAACGCCTCTTCCGCCGGGACAAGCGGCTCTCCTTCGGCCCCTCCGGTACGCTGCCGGTACAGCTTTTCCGCCGAGGCGTTCAGCTTGCCTGCCTCGTGCATGCGGGCCAGCAGCGCCGTCTGGCTGGAGACGGGGTAAATCCGCGGATGGCGAATGCCGCAGGAGAGCAGATTTTTCTCCACGTGGCTGATCACGCCGGCCAGCTCTTCCTCATTGGCGGCCAGGTCGGCCGCGTTGACGAGGAAAAACATCTTATCCATGTCAAAGGTGTCTTTGACCCGCCCCATTTGCAAGAGGAACTCGTGGTCCGCCTGCGAAAAGGCGTGGTTGTAATAGGTGACGAACAGCACCGCGTCCGCATTTTTCATATATTCAAAGGCAACGCCGGTATGGCGGGCATTGATCGAGTCTGCCCCCGGCGTGTCGACCAGCACGATCCCCTGATCGGTCAGCGGGCAGGAGTAAAAGAGCTCGATATACTCGGCAAAGCAGGCCTTTTCCTCTTTGGCGACAAAGCCTTTGAAGGCTTTCATGTCGACCAGCAGCTCTCCTCCGAGATGGGGAGCCATCTCGCCGAGGCCCTTGGTCACCGCGCGAAGGAAGGTGTAATGCGGCTTCGCTGTCGGCGGGATCGCGGAGATGTCGATTTTGTCCAGCTCGCGCAGCGCCTCTTCCAGCGTGGAAGCCGCCATGCCGAATACCGCCAGCGAGCGGATGACGTCCTGCTCGACAGCCTCCCGCGATTTCAACACGACGCGAACGGTGCCGTGCGGGTGCTCCTCCGTCGGCGGCATGATCTTGTTGATCGCAGCCGTGGTCGGGTTGGGCGACACCGGCAGCACCAGATCGCCCATCATGGCATTGGCAAAGGAGGACTTGCCCGCGCTGAAAGCGCCGAACAACGCTACCGTGAAACGGTTCGCCAGCAGGCGCTGGGCACGTTCCCTCATCGCCTCGGCTTGCGCTTCCATCCCGGGTACAGATTGGATCTCTTGGCTCGTCTGCAGCAGACGCTCGGCCGCAGCCGCCAGTTTCTCTCTCAGTTGATTCATGGTATCGGTTTACGCTCCTTCACGCAATATCGCTTGCAAACGCTGCCCGGCGGCCTGCTCTGTTTCGGACAGCTGCTTCAGACGGCCGTGAATCTGGGCCAGCTCGCGCAGTACCCGGAGCCGCTCTTGCAGCGCCGTCCGCTCCTTGTCGGTCTCCTGTTGCAGCATCGCGGTCACCCGCTCAATTAGGCCGAGCCCGGCGCGGCGGTATTCAGCCTTGATGCCGTTGGACAAGTCCGCACAGTAGTTCATCACGTACTCTCTCGTGCTCGCTCCACCTTTTACCTGCGATGCGAGGAATTCGGGAGTAATTTCGATCGTCGTGGCATAGACAGCCTGGTGGTAGGCCTCATCGCGCAGCTCGAATTTCTCCGGAAACTTGGCTAACAGCTCTTTGAAGTGGAAGTCCAGATTGCCCGCCGTTTTCTCGCGGAGATCGGCCAGCAAGGCTTCCTGCCTGCGCTGCTTCTCCTCCTCCGTCTTTTTGCCGGCAAAAAACAGCCCCATCTTGAAGCCCGGCTTGCGGCTCTCCAGATACTGCTCGGCTGCTTCATTTGTGCTGAAATAGGTGAGACGGGCATTTTCGAGCAGGGAGCCCAGCTCTTTTTCCATCAGCTTGCGGGCCTTTTCCACGCGGCTGGACAGCTCGCTGTCAGCCTGCTCGGCCGCTTGGAGAGCCTGGGCCACTTGCTCGGGATCTCGGCCGTCCACACCGTCCAGCCGGCATTCTTCCAGCCGGTTTTCCCATTCCTGGCGGGCCGCCTGGTTGTCCCGTCTGAGCGCGAGGACATGCTCTTCGATCAGATGCTCCGCTGCGTCCTTCACGGTCTTGCTGACCAGCTCTTCGCGCTGGCGAATCAGCCGCTTCAGCATGTCGCGGAATTCCTCATACTGGTTCTCTTCATGGTCCGGCTCCGCCAGCGAGGTGTAAAAAATCCCGTCGGGCTGGATATTCCAGGTGGCGAATGCCTCTTCTACGCTTTCTTTATAACTGTCAAAATCGAGTTCAAAATCGATGTGCTTATCAATCATATTCACGACCAAATAAACCGGTTTTCCCCGGTCTTTGAGCGTTTTGGTAAAATTGAAGTTCTCCTCGGCCTGCACGTGGTTGTAGTCCATCATGTAGATGACGACGTCCGCCAGATGCAGGGCCGACTCCGTGGCGATCTTGTGCGCCGCGTCCGTCGAGTCGATTCCCGGGGTATCGAGCAGGCTGGTCTGCTCCTCCAGCAGCGTGCCCGGGTAGGAGACCTCCACCCACTCCACCGTATCGCCGTCCACCGCGAACTGCTTCAGTTTTTCCATCTCGGTGTCGGGATCAAATGTCAGCACGCCGTTGTTGTGCGTGTAAACCCGCGCCGCCTTTTCGCCTCCGCGAATCTTGACAACGTTTGCACTTGTCGGAATCGGATTGGAGGGCAGCAGCGGAACCCCCAACAAGGTATTGATCATCGTCGATTTACCGGCCGAAAAATGGCCGCAGAATGCGATATTCAACTCCACCCCGCGCGTCTTGGCCGCGAGCTGAAGCAATTTTCCCGGAGTCGCATCGTCCTTTGTCTTGTCGATCGACGACGCCATCTTCTCCAAACGATCAGCAAGCAGGGCAAAATCGGTTGCCCGCTCCATGATGTGGCTTTGCACCTGTACCATCCTCTCTCCATCTCCTACTCTACCATGCCGAATGTACCATACCTCCACCGGTTGATCAATTCTTTTGCGCGAGATTTGCCGTGGAATTGTTTGCATCAGGCGGGGCAGCTTGGTTTTCAAGGGTCACCTGTTGAAAAGAAAGACCCCCGTCGGGAACGGGGGCATTACGTTTTTTTCAAATCAGCATTTCTTTTTTCAAGAACCTTTCCTACTCCGCCAGCAAATCCGCAAACGCCTTGGCATAGGCCGGCAGATCCGGCGGCCTGCGGGACCCGACGATGTGGCCGTCTACGACCACTTCCTGATCGACCCAGATCGCTCCGGCGTTTTCCATATCGTCCTTGATCCCTGGCGTGGAAGTGGTGGTGACCCCTTTCAAGATCTTAGCGGAAGCCAACACCCAGCCCGCGTGGCAGATGTGGCCGATCGGCTTTTTGGCCTCGTGCATCGCCTGAACAAAGGAGAGCACCTCCGGATAGCGGCGCAGTTTGTCCGGCGCCCAGCCGCCCGGAACCAGCACGCCGTCGTAGTCGGCCGGATCGACGTCTGCCATCGCTTTGTCGGCGGCACAAGGCACGCCGTATTTGCCGATATACGTCTCTGCCTTCGGCCCGACCAGATGGACAACCGCTCCCTCTTCCCGCAAGCGCAGGACGGGATACCACAGCTCCAGATCCTCAAATTCACTCTCGACAAAGCAAACGACCTGTTTGCCTTTCAGTCTCATAGGGGCACCTCCATCGCTTCATGCTTTCCACTCTCTGAATACTTCATTTTATCAGAGATGCAGGCTTTGGCCAACCGAGTCCCGATCTGCGTGTGAGTCAAGCCATAGTGGGCAGGATTTTTTTGTCTCCAAAATAAGACTTCTGGTTTCCTCTTCTTGAAAGCGCTTTATTTTTGTATGATTCCTTTCTTCCACTCGATTTTTGCCTCATCCGCGAAGGGCTTTTAAGGCCAGCCCGGTAGGGCTGCTTTGATATGGCCCGTGCAACAGGCGGATCGTCCCGTTTATATAGCCTTTTGCCTGCTCTTTCACTTCCCGTAGCAAGTCCTTCACTCGGACCATTGGGTTGGGCTGTAACACTTGCTTCTTCGCTATCGCCTGGCCGCTCAAACGACTTCCCTCTTGTCGTGCCATAATGGCTCGCAACATCGCTTGTACTCCCCGTACACTCCAACTGTAGCCGCCTCGTTTGGTCCTTTTTGCCATCACCCGCATTTGCGCTTCCGCACTCCCCATTGGACGCATGCCCGTCGTGTCGATACCAGCTTCACCCAGAACCTTTCGATAGTCGATAAGATGCCTTCGATGCCGCCGTAAATAGGCCACGTATTTCCGCCATTCGTTCCGGTGCTCTTCCAGAATCTTTTCCTCCGGTACGGACTCTACTGTCGCCAGCAAGATATCCGCTTCAAAGGCCGCCAACGCCTGCCTTACCGTCTGCCACGTCTCTGGCAACTGACCCAGGAATCGGCGCAATTCTCGCGCCACATGAAAGCGATCCAGTGTGTAAATACAGCGGTGAAAGTAGGATTCGCATTCTCCAATCCAATTGGCCCCATCCCCATTGACTACGATCCATGTGTTTTCATCCATGTCGTAATGACGAACCAGAAAGTCGCCAAACCCTTCCCAGAACTCTCCCTTCGTCGTATGCAGGTAATGGCGTTTCGACCTAAGCCGCACTCGGTCCCCCTCTTGTTCCCATCCTTCGTGCACAATCGCCATTCGATTTTCCATTCCCCGCTGGCGTTGCCTCTGCAATGAGGTGTAAAGTCCATCCACTTCCACAAACAATACGCGAACCGACCTTCGGGTCGCTTTCGACACGATGGTTGATGCTTGTTCAACCCGCGTGATTAGTTTGTCCCGAATGGCCTCATGGCTCAGTACCCGATACCCCAGTAACGCTTCCAAGCGTTTTGCGCTGTCCCGGTACGAGGGGCCTTGGCTAGCAAATTCGATCGCTATCTCTTCCAAAAACGGGCTTAGCTTCTCCCGCCCGTCAAAGGCCAGCATACGATCCAACAAATACACATGTTGACCCTTCACGCGATCCTGATACAATCGCCGTTTGAATCGAACCGTACCAAAGAGCGTGTCGATCTGGACTTCTCGTTGGTCCTTCAGCCGAAAGCGTGAATGATCCCGTTGATGCATCAGATACTCGTCCAACGCTTCCAAAATATAAGCCATACCGGCAGCGAACTGTTCCTGCAACGTTCGAAACAACAACGTTTCAAGCTCTTTCATTGTGGGAAATTCCGTGGTAAACTTGCTCACAGGGTTTCTCCTCCTTGGTGTGTTTGGTTTTGGCGCTTTACACTTTACCAAGAAGAGAAGCCCTTTTCTATACCCTCCAACTGATTTTTCTTCAAAAATTTCTTTTCGGTTTGCCCACGAACATTTTACTCATACCCGATCTGCAAATAGCAAAAAAGCCGATTTCCCCCCAGAGAAGGAAATCGACTTTTTTCGGTTCGCTTTGTTGCGCTACACATCCCTCGACCTTAGCAGCCTCATCCCGTTGGCGATGACAATCAGCGAACTTCCCGTATCGGCCAGCACGGCCATCCAGAGCGTGGAATAGCCAAACAGGATCATGAGCAGAAAGACCACTTTGATCAGCAGGGAAAAGGCGATGTTCTGCTTGATGATGGCAAGCGTCCGTCTGCTCAGCCCGATGGCATAGGGCAGCTTGGTCAGATCGTCTGCCATTAGAGTAATATCTGCCGTTTCCATCGCCGTGTCGGAGCCCGCTCCGCCCATCGCGATGCCTACCGTGGCAGCAGCGAGAGCCGGGGCATCATTGACGCCGTCGCCTACCATCGCTACGCCCTTGGAGGTGGACTGCCACTTTTGGACCTCGGCCAATTTGTCCGCCGGAAGCAGCTCTGCCCGGTAATCGCTGAGCCCCAGCTTCCCTGCCACGGCCTCGGCCGTTCCGCGGTTGTCTCCCGTCAGCATCGCGACCTGTCCCACGCCCAGCTTTTTCAGCTTGGCGACGACCGAAGCGCTCTCCTCGCGAAGCTGATCCGCAAGTCCAATGAGGGCAATCACTTTCTGCCCGGTGCCGAGCAGCATCAATGTCTGTCCGGTTTGCTGCCGCTTCTCGATCTCTTCCTGTACGGACGCAAGCGAGAGACTCAGCTCGTTTTGGAACCAGCGGGGATTGCCCAGGTAGTATAACTCGCCGTCCACCACTGCCTTTACGCCGCGCCCGGTAACCGATGTAAAATCGCTCGCCGGCTTCGGCTCTGCGCCGATCTCTTTGGCGTATCGCAGGATCGCTTGCGCCAGGGGATGCTGCGACATCGCTTCCAGCGAAGCGGCGAGGGTCATGATCTCGCTCGGGGTCTTCCCGTCCAGGGGAAGGATGCTCACGACTTCGGGCGTACCGCGTGTCAAGGTCCCGGTCTTGTCAAAGGCAATGGTGTTGATCGCACCCAGCCGCTCCAGGTGGACGCCGCCTTTGATCAGGATGCCGTGTCTGGCTGCGTTGCCAATCGCCGAGACGATGGACACGGGCGTCGAGATGACGAGGGCGCACGGGCAGGCGACGACCAGCATCATCAATGCCCGGTAAAACCAGAGTTCAAAGGGCTCCTGCATAAACAGAGGAGGGATGACGGCGATCAGGGCGGCGATCGCAATCACGGCCGGCGTGTAGTACTGGGAAAATACATCGACGAAACGCTGCGACGGCGCCTTCTGAGCCTGCGCCTCCTCCACCAGATGGACGATCTTGGAGAGGGTATTTTCTTCAAAACGCCGGGTCACCTTGATCTTGAGGGCCCCCTGTTCATTGATGGTTCCCGCGTATACATCGTCGCCCGCGCTTTTTTCAACCGGGACGGATTCTCCCGTGATCGGCGCCTGGTTGACGGTGGAGTGTCCCTCGATGACCGTCCCGTCCATGGCGATCTTGTCTCCGGGCTTCACCAGAACGATCTCGCCGACCTCGATCGATTCGACCGGCAGTTTGACTTCCTGCCCCTCCCTGATCACCAGGGCTTCATCAGGAGCCAGCTTCATCAAACTGCGGAGGGAGTTGCGCGTGCGCTCCATCGTATAAGCCTCTAGCGTCTCGCCCAGCGAGAACAGGAAGACGACCGCCGCTCCTTCGGCCCACTCTCCGATGATGGCTGCGCCCAGTACGGCGATGGTCATCAAAAAGTCGATTCCCAGCGTTTTGGACTTCAGTCCGTAAATGCCGCTCTTCGCGATCCGAAATCCGCCGATGGCGATGGCAGCCGCGTACAGCCAGACCAGGTAATCGGCACGGATGGCGTCTGTGAGATCGAGCGTCCAGGCGGTGAGAAAGAGGACGCCGGACAGAAGCGTCCACAGCGCTTTCCGATTCCCCAGCCAAAAGCTCCGGTTCTCCAGCTGTTTGCGATCCTTTTCCAGCACGGCATCATAGCCGGCCTGTCTGACCGTGCGGACGATCGTCTCCTCCGCGCCCCCTTCGTGCCTAACCGTCATCTTGGCCGCGCCGAAATTGACGCTCACCTGCTGCACGGCTCCGATGGCTCCCACTTTTTTCTCCAGACCGCGGGCACAGTCGGCACAGTCCATGCCGGTGATGCGATACACCGTCAACTCGCCCTCGCCCCCAGCGGAACCTGCCGCGATCGGATGACCTTGGCGCTCGGCATGGGCGGACTCGTGATGATTGTGGCCGTCGCGACCGCAATGCTCGTGGCCGTCCTTTCCGCGTGCATGGCCGCGATGAATTTCATCGTGATCGGTCTGGCAGCAGGAAGCGGGCGAAGCGGAGACGGCTCCGCTGTTATCGATTTGCAGGTTTGCGCCTGTCTCTGATTGTTTCTCTGTTTCACAACAACCGGGTTTCCTGGACATCTCCAACACCCCAACATATGATTAATTGTTCATATTTGTATCTTACTCCCATCATATTTTTCCACACCGCCAAATGTCAACACTCTTTTTCTCTTATGTACATTTTTTTATAAACCATATCTTTCCCCAACAAACGAAAAAACCCGGCTATTTGCCGAGTTTCTTTCAGTTAATCCGCCCTCTATTTTCACTCATGCTTCAAATGTTGAAGAGTTTGCACAAAAATCTCCTCAATATGAACGTCATCCAGGGAGTAGAAAACCGTCTTTCCTGCCTTCCGCCTTTTGACGATCCGCAAATTGCGCAAGTACCGCAGCTGATGGGAGACAGCCGACTGGCCCATCCCCAAAACCGTGGAAATGTCGTGCACGCATAACTCCTGCTGCAGCAGCGCGTAAATGATTTTCACCCGTGTCGGGTCTCCCAGTGCGCGGAACAGGTCAGCCAGGTCCGCCGCTGTGTGATCATCTATCCGCTTGTCCTCCAGTCTGGCGGCTTCCGCTGCCTCCGAGCCGCGACAAGTCTCATCGCATGTTTCCTGTATGTCGCTTCGTTCCATCAAGACACCGCCTTTTTCAGCAACCTTCCCACTCAGTATAACAAAATCGCAAGGAAAATGGTTCACCGCACTTGCCATCGTTTCCGACCAGCATCCACATGTGAGTTTGCACAGGTATGCTGCATACGGACAAATTAATGAAACCGTTCCTCTTTCATACGCTGTAAAAACGAACCGGCAGCAAGGAGGATGAGCGTGGGACAAGATAAGTGGCAGTACCGGAAATTGCTTCGCAGCCGCTATGGGAGGAAGATCTGGATCGTCGCGAGGGGAAGCGGGGAAAAGGGATACTTCAAGTTCCCACAATCCGGCCGGCATAACGACTACCGCATTCTGGCTGCCAATGAGTATATGGCAGCCGAGCTGGCCCGGCTTGTGGGACTGCCCGCCGCCCCGGTAAAGGGGTTGCGGCTGAACGGTCCGGGCGGACGGCATCAGCGGGGCATCGTCTCCGTCAGCGCCAATGCCAAGGAGGTCATCCCCTGGAAAAAAAGCGTGGCCGGAAGTTCATCAGTTTCCCGAACAGCATATCGAGCAGGCAGAGCGGCTGGCCCGGCTCGTTGTTTTCGACGGCTGGATTCTCAATCCGGACCGCACGAATTGAAATCTGATCCTCTACCGCAATCATGCGGGCGAACGCTTCCGCTGGTATATGATCGACCACAGCCTCGCTTTATTCGGCGCCCCGGAGAAATACCTGTACGGCTCGGAGAGAAAGTACGTGCTCCGGGTATTGAAAGCCCGCCAGCAAAAGCTGCCGTACATCGTGGAGCAGATCATGGCGCAGCTTCATCATAAAAAAAGATGAGAAACAGGAGTATGCTCTCTGTTTCCCACCTTGAAACTATGTATTGGTGCCGGTAGAGGGACTTGAACCCCCACGGTTTCCCTCACGATTTTGAGTCGCGCGCGTCTGCCAATTCCGCCATACCGGCACAGTATGATATTGTCTGGTCGGGAAGACAGGATTCGAACCTGCGACCCCTTGGTCCCAAGCCAAGTACTCTACCAAGCTGAGCTACTTCCCGACACGGATTATTCCATTTACGCCAAGCACCGTCGATGCTTCCCCCGACCTATTGCTATGTATGGGAGAGTGGCGTGCCCTGAGAGATTCGAACTCCCGACCTTTTGATTCGTAGTCAAACGCTCTATCCAGCTGAGCTAAGGGCACATTGTGTAGAATTTTGTCGTACCTTGGCGACAATTCAATAATATACACCGTTTCACGAAAAAAAGCAAGAGAAAATTCTCTCTGCACGCAACGCTCTCCCTTACGTTCTTACCCTACGCACAGGAGGCACAGCATCCCGGCAATAGCTGGAGAAAACGCCGATTGAACGGATAGTCCAAGGGGTGGCGCCCGTAGATGATCCAGCCCCCGCTGGCACGGCGGCGCAGCTGGTATACGCGGAAGAAGCGGTCCTCCCTGTCAAAACCGAACCAAACCGCGACAGTGGCTCTCCCCTTCGCCTGCGACAGCCGCTTTGTATTCAGAATCGGCGGCGCTCCGATGCCGTCGCCTACGGGTATGGCGAGACGCCCCCTGATTTTGCGAAGCTGGAGATTTCGCATGACCCGCTCCGCCAGGCAAGGAGACATCCGTCTTCTCAGAAATCGTCTGATTTTCTGTTTGGTGCCGAAGCGCTTCGGAAGCAGCACCCCCCGGTTGCCGACGCGTTTTCGAGCGGAAAAGACGATCTGCCAAAAAGCATCTTCCGCCTCCCGTATCGCCCGCGTCCACGAATCGTTCATCCGCAACACCTCCTGATGCAGGATATGCATCTATCCCGGCAGGCGGTTGGGCGTTGGATCCGGATTTTTCCACGATCCCCTGCGCAACTGCTCATCTGGCCTTCCTCATATTCCCGCCGACCGCTACAATGGAAGGAATGGCTAATATAGAAAGGGGCTTTCACATGCTGCAGCTACAGGGGATTAATCATTTGCTGTTTTCCGTATCCGATTTGGATCGCTCCATTCGCTTTTACCAGGACGTGCTCGGGGCCAAGCTGCTGGTCCGGGGGCGCAAACTGGCCTATTTTGACCTCAATGGGATCTGGCTGGCCCTGAACGAAGAGACCGACATTCCCCGTCACGAGATTCAGTATTCGTACACCCATCTGGCTTTTTCCGTGGCAGAGAGCCAGTTTGACGACTGGAAACGTCATCTCTTGGCGACGGGTGCCAATCTGCTGCCCGGGCGTGAGCGGGATGAGCGCGACAAACGCTCCCTCTACTTCACAGACCCGGACGGCCACAAATTTGAGCTGCACACCGGCACCAGAGAGGATCGCTTGGCCTATTACCGGGAAGCCAAGCCGCATATGCAGTTCTATGATTGATAGGGCGGCATCGGCTCTGCCATGCCATATGGCTCCGATCAGGCTTGCACGGCCGGAGCGCTGTTGGAAAAAAAGAAGGGTGCTCCCCGTCCGTTGCGACGGTGGAACACCCTGTTTCTGTAACTTCCTCTATTTTGCTTTAGACCTCGGACACAGCAGGCGCTGCCGAGACGGCATCCCGATGCTCTTTTTTGGTGTGGAGCAATAGGATATTCAGCAGCACGGCGGTGAGAGAGCCTGTCACAATGCCGTTTTGCATCAGCATTTTCAGCATGGTGGGCAGTTGGTCGAACATGGCCGGCACCGCAGCGGATCCCAGTCCGACCGCAATGCTGCAAGCCGCGATCAGCAGATTCTCATTCTGGCGCAGGTCCACACGCGAGAGAATATTGATGCCGGAGGCTACGACCATGCCGAACATCGCGATCATCGCCCCGCCGAGTACGGGATTCGGGATGATTGTCGTAAGTGCAGCCAGCTTGGGCAAAAGCCCCAGTACGACCAGGATGCCGCCTGCGCCGATCATGACGTGCCGGCTCTTGATGCCTGTCAGCGAAACCAGCCCGACGTTTTGCGAAAAAGCGGTGTACGGAAACGCATTGAAAATCCCGCCGAGAACGATCGCGACGCCTTCCCCGCGCAATCCTTTCACGACATCCTGTCGGGTGACTTCTGTCTCCGTCACTTTCCCCAGCGCGAAGTATACCCCCGTCGATTCCGCCATGCTGATGATGTTGACGATGATCATCGTCAGAACGGCGACGAGATTGATCTCCGGTACGCCAAAGTAGAACGGCTGGACGATGCTTACCCAGGAAGCCGTCGCCACATTGTCAAAGCTGACCATCCCCATGAAGTAGGCGACCAGCGTCCCGCAAGCTAATCCCAGCAACACGGAGATCGCCCGGATAAATCCGGTAAAGAGTCGGTTAATGAGCAAAATGATAGCCAATGTCCCCAGTGCCAGAAGCAGATTGCGCGGATTGCCAAAGTCAGGGCTGCCCGCTCCCCCGGCCGCATTGTTCATCGCTACCGGAATCAGGGACAGACCGATAATCGTAACCACGGAGCCTTGGACGACCGTGGGAAAATAGCGTAGCAGTTTGCCAAAAAGCGGCGCAGCGAGGACCATGAAGATCCCGGACAGAATAATCGCTCCGTACGCTGTCGCCAGATTGTTTGTCGAGGCGATGGCGATGATCGGCCCTACCGCCGTAAAGGTACAGCCGAGCACGACCGGCAGCTTGATGCCCGTATACCGGGTGCCGATCACCTGCAGCAGTGTGGCGATCCCGCAGGTAAACAGATCGGCTGCGATCAGGTAGGCGATCTGGGCCGGTGTCAGATTCAGCGCGTCCCCGATGATCAGCGGAACGATTACAGCCCCTGCATACATGGCCAGCACGTGCTGCATGCCCAGCGTCAGCGTTTTTTGTGTGGACAACATGGACGTTTTTCTCTCCTTTGGAAGAATGATCGGTCGCAACCGTCTTGTTTTAGGAATGGACAGGAGCAGATTCCATAAAGTGAATCTCTCCCGGTTTCATCGATTTGATCCGTGCCAGCGATTCCACGCGGACCCCTGCGTCTTCCAGCAGGCCGCGGCCTTCCTGAAAGCTTTTTTCGACGACAGCTCCCACCCCGACGAGGTGTGCTCCTGCGTCTTTTACGATTTGCGTCAAGCCTACGAGCGCTGCCCCCGTCGCGAGAAAATCATCGACGATCAATACGCGCTCCTCCGCGCCGAGGTACTGCTTGGCGATGCTGATCTGATAGTGCTCCTGGCGGGTAAACGAATAGACAGGAGCCGAGTATACGTCATCCGAGAGCGTGACCGCCTTTTTCTTTTTCGCATAGACAAACGGAACCCCCAGGGCATACGCCGTTGCCAGAGCGAAATGAATGCCGCTCGCCTCTACGGTCAAAACCTTGGTCACACCCTCCGCGCGAAACAGATCGGCAAACGCCTGTCCAATTTTCATCGTCAGCTCTGCGTCCACCTGATGATTGAGAAATGCGTCCACCTTCAATACTGTCTCCGACAACGCCCGTCCGTCCCGGATAATTCGCTCTTGCAATTCCTTCACGCTATTTCCTCCTAGTCCTGGATGGTCTCCGTCTATTCTGCCTCAATGAGAAAAATCAAAAGCCCAGTGAAGACAGTTTTCACCGGTTGGCCATACGATCCCAACTCCAAGTGAAAACCGCTCCACTGGGCCTATCCCTTTTGGCGGTCACGAAAAACGTGCAGGCAACCAGACAACAGCTCTCCCCCCCTATGAAACCAAGGGCTTGGAAAACGCAGATCCGGTCGCTCGTTCACTCGTAGTCAGGCGATTTACGGTCACCCGGTAGAAACTCATGGGCCAATTCCCAAAATTATACGAGTTGTCAGCTATGTTCGATTGATACAGACAAATCTACCATAGGACCCATAACGGGAGCAAGCGTATTTTTTGGAATCCTTGCGAAAAGAAAAAAGGGCAAGTAAAAGGCCCCTCGCCATCGCAAGGGACCTGTTGAAAAGCTAGCGTTTCGGCTTGGTGTGCCGCAGGGACTTGTGGATCTTTTTCCATTTTTCCTTTTCGGCTGCCCGCAGAGCGGCATCCTCTTTTCTCGCTTGATGCGCCAGTTCCCGCTGCAGCTTGCGATAGCTGTCATAGCGGGAACGCTCCAGACGCCCGTCCTCGATGGCGAGGCGGATCGCACAGCCCGGCTCCTTTTGGTGCTGGCAGTCGTGGAAGCGGCAAGAGGCAGCCAGTGTCTCTACATCGTCAAAAGCGTCGCGGAAGCCCTCGTCGCCCTCCCAGAGCTGCAGCTCCCGCATGCCGGGCGTATCGATCATCAGCCCGCCGCCGGACAGCTGAAACAGCTCCCGGTGCGTCGTCGTATGCCGTCCGCGGTCATCGCCTGCACGCACTTCCTTGACCTGCTGCAGGTCTTTTCCCGCCAGGCGGTTGATCAGCGTCGATTTGCCGACACCCGAGGAGCCGAGCAGCGCTACTGTTTGTCCGCCGCCCAGATACGGCGCCAGAGCGTCAAGGCCCTGACCGAGCTCCGAGCTGATCGCATGGACCGGCACTCCGACGGCCACGGCCTCGACCTCTGCGATTCTCGCAGCCAGGTCCGCGCACAGGTCCGCCTTGCTCAGCACGATCACCGGATTGGCCCCGCTCTCCCAAGCGAGGATGAGATAGCGCTCCAGACGGCGCAGATTGTAATCATTGTTCAGAGCATTAACCAGAAAGACCGTATCGACATTGGCCGCCACAATCTGTTCTTCGACCCCGGAACCCGCCGCCTTGCGGGAAAACTTGCTGCGCCGGGGCAGAATCGCATGGATCGTCGCTCTTTTCTCCTCCGGGCGCGGACTGATGACCACCCAATCGCCTACGGCTGGATAATCCTCACGCCCGGCCGCTTCGTAGCGAAGTTTGCCGGAGACTTCCCCCAACAGCTCGCCGTGCGCGGTAAAAATACGGTACATCCGTTTATGTTCAAGGGCGATACGCCCTACTTCCATTCCCTGTTCCAGGTATGGCATGGCATGGCTGGCAAAGGTATCATTCCAGCCCAAAGACAACAAATATGGATTCACGTGTGGATTCCTCCTGTAATCGGTTTTCTTTTTTCAAGGAAAAACCGGCCACAGGATATCCTCACTTAA